>PMEV01000204.1 GCA_003154855.1 Bryobacterales bacterium | reverse complement strand
TGCCGCCCGGGCTTCGGCCCGGCGTAACTCTTGCCAGCCGCCCCACCTTGCAGCCTGCCTCGCCCACGGTGGGCCGCGGCACTGGTAGAATGCCATTCATGCGCATTTCAAAACCGTTTTTCGCGACCGTGGCGCTCGCGAGCGCCGCTTTGTGCTCTGGCGCGGGTCAGGCGCCCCCGGCGTCGGCGACCGTGCCGGACGTCTACCGTGTGAAGTTCGAAACCGGCAAGGGCGACTTCGTCATCCAGGTAACCAAGGCCTGGGCTCCCCTGGGCGCGAAACGCTTCTACACCCTGGTGCAACAGAAGTACTACGACAACCAGCGTTTCTTCCGCGTGATCAAGGGCTTCATGGTGCAGTTCGGGCTCTCCGGAGACCCGGCGGCCACAGCCCGCTGGAGCGACCGGCGTCTCCGGGACGACAAGGTGGTTCACAGCAACACGCGCGGGATGGTCACCTACGCCATGGCCGGGCCGAATACCCGCACCACCCAGGTCTTCATCAACTACGCCGACAACTCGCGGCTGGACGCAGATGGCTTCTCTCCCTTCGGGAAGGTGGTGCAAGGCATGGAAGTCCTGGACAGCCTGTACGGCGGCTACGGCGAAAGCCCGAATCAGGGTGCGATTACCGCCCAGGGGAATGCCTACCTGGCGAAATCGTTCCCGTTGCTGGACTACGTCAAGACCGCGCGAATCCTCCCGGCCGAAGAGAAGTAGCGGCCGGCGGCCAGCGCCATGTACGCTCTGCGGCTCGCTCTTGCGGCTCTCCTGGTGGTGGCGCCCGGCTGGACCAGGCAGGTCACGGTCACGCTGCTCGCCACCACCGACCTGCACGGCAACATCTATCCGCTGGATTACTTCAGCGGCCAGCCTTCCGCGCGAGGCCTGGCGAAGATTGCGACGCTCGTAGAATCCGTCCGCCGCGAAACGCCTGACTCGTTCCTCATCGATTGCGGCGATACCATCCAAGGCACGCCGCTGGAGTCCGTGTACCAGGGCTATGTGAGCACCGGCCGGCTTCCGCCGGGCCTGGCCTTCGCGGGCGAGCCGCTGCTTCACGACCCCATGATGCTGGTCATGAACCAGCTCGGCTACCGCGCCATGGTGCTCGGCAACCACGAATTCAACTTCGGGTTGATGAATATCGAACGCGCGCGGGCGGACGCGCGCTTTCCCTGGTTGTCCGCGAACACGCAAGCCCAGGCTGGAGCCCAGCCCTTCGACGCCTCCTTCGTCACCACCATCGATGGCGTGAAGATCGCCGTGATCGGCGTCACCACGCCCAACATCCCCAATTGGGAGGAGCCTGGCCACTACCAGGGCTATCGTTTTCTGAATCCAGTGCGGGCGGTCGAATCCGCGCTGGCCGCCGTGCGCACCGCCCAACATCCGGACGTCACCGTGGTCGCCGCCCACATGGGGCTGGGCAACACCGACGAGAACCAGGTGACCGCCATCGCCACCCAGGTAGCGGGCATCGACGCCATCGTCTTCGGCCACACCCACCAGCAAGTGGCTGGGGAACGCATTGGCGATGTCCTGGTGGTCCAGCCCAAGAACTGGGGCATGTCGCTCGCGCGCATCGATTTCGTTCTCGAGAGCCAACCGGCGGGCGGCTGGAAACTCATCGACAAGCGCAGCCGCCTGCTCCCGGTCACCGCCGCCACCTCGGCCGATCCCGAAGTGCTGCGCGTCGCCCAGCCTTATCACGAGCTGACAGAGCGCTACCTGAACGCGCCCGTCGCCGAGGCCACCAGCAGCCTGGACGGCCGGCTGGGCCGCGTGGAAGACACCGCGCTTGTGGACTCCATCCAGGCCGTCCAGTTGCACTATGCCCAAGCCGACGTTTCCTTCACCGCGCTCTTCAACCCGCGCGTGCAGGCGCCCCCGGGGCCGGTCACCGTGCGCCAGATCGCGGCGCTCTACCTCTACGACAACGAGCTTTACGCCATCCAGGGCGACGGCCGGATGGTGAAGGACGCCCTCGAGAACGCCGCCCGCTACTTCCTCACCTGCCCCGACGCGGCCTGCTCCCACGGGCCGCTGATCGACCCGAAAGTGGCGGGCTTCCACTACGACATGGCCGAGGGCGTGGAGTACGAGATCGATCTCACCCGGCCGCCCGGCGACCGCGTGCGCAACCTGCGCCGCAACGGAAAGCCTCTCGATCCGGGCGAAAAGCTGCGCATCGCGGTGAACAATTACCGCGCCGGCGGCAGCGGCGGATACGAGATGTTCCGCGGGGCCAAGATCCTGTGGCGCTCGTCGCAGGAGATCCGCGACCTCATCGTCGCCTACTACACCGAGCATCGGAAGTTACCCGACCATCCGGTCGGCAATTGGCGCATCCTGCCGCCTGCCGCCCAGGAAATCCTGATACAGGAAGCGCTGCTTGATGCGGCCCGCGTCCGGAATCGGTAAGCTCGCCTGGCTGGGAATGATGGCGTTCCCGGCTCTGGCCCAGCCCTGCCGCACCCCACTCGGGATTCCCTGCTACACCATCCAACTGGAGACCAGCCTGCGCCAGATCTTCAAGCCCGCCCGGCGGAACATCTCCCACTTTACGGAAAGCGCAATCGTCGCGGTGCGCCGCGACGGCTCCTTCGTCCGCTTCAGCCAGGGCCAGCATTTGTCGGTGTTCCTGAGAGGCTCGACCGATACCGGCCCGGTCTCGACGCTCTACCTGGCGCCGCTCGATCGCGTGGTCTCCATCGACCACTGGCGCCACACGGCCGCCTTCCACCCGCCGCGCACCTGGCAGGACCGCCCCTGGCGCCGCTCCACGGATGGGGATTCGGAGTGCGCCAGCGGCATCCGCCATTTCGGCGCCGATTTCAAACGCGTGGGCGGCGCCTGGGTGGCCGGCATTCCGGTAGTCCGCTGGACCAGGAAGATCGCGCAGGACGGCGATCAGGACGTCTACCTGGCTCCCAGCCTGGATTGCTATCCCCTCAAAACCTACGCAACCATTCGCAACCGCTGGTTGATCCCCATCTACACCGAGTCCGTCGGAGCCGTCTGGGTGAAGCTGGGGGAACCCGACCCCGCCCTCTTCGCTCTCCCCGCATCCTCGAAGCGGTAGCGCCGGCGGTCTTGCCGCCGCGGCGTAAGCCTCCGCGACCACGCCATCGGCGATCTCTCTCAACCGGGTCCAGTGCAGGCTGCTCCCCAGTTCGCTGTCGCAGCCCGCGGCCAGATCCGCGCAGGCCGTCGTGTAGCGCCGGCGGTCTTGCCGCCGGTGGGCTCACCGCGCTTCGGGAGAGATTTCCGCCGCGGCGTAAGCCTCCGCGACGACGCCGTCGGCGATTTCTCTCAGCCGGGTCCAGTGCAGGCTGCTCCCCAATTCGCTGTCGCAGCCCGCGGCCAGATTGGAGCCGCCCCAGATCCTGGCGGCGGGATCGTCCTCGGCGGACTGGAACGCTTCGATGAGTTTCGGAACCGGGAAAAGATCGTCGTCGTACGGCGACCCACGAATGACGCTGTAGGTGTATCGGCCGTTCGGCCGCCTGCAAATCAGGCTGATCAGATTCGTGCAGCCCCGCGCCGCCAGCACCAGCCGGCAATTGGGGTGGCCCTTCTCGTCGGCGATCGTGAAGTTGTACGGCGAGGCGTAGAGAATATCCGGTTGGACGGTGATGGGCGCGATGCCCGCCTTCCCGTCGATGAGGTCCAGCAGCCGGTCGCAGACCTCGCGAATCGTGCTCTTCACCAGCGCCTCGTCGCCCTGCGTCTTGCCACGCAATCGCTGTTGCCAGTAGGGCTCGAAGACCCACGTGAAATGGCCCTTCACCAGCTCTTCCAGGTTCACCGGATAGAGCCCGCCGCAGACATCGATCTTGTTGTTGTACTGCACGATCCAGCGCAACAGCGGCTTCACTTCGGCGCGTTCCAGCAGCTCGTGATACTCCAGCACGAAGGCCGCCAGGCAGACGTCCTGATCGGCGTTCCAGACGTACACCGGCACGGGCCGCCGTTTCCGCAGCCACTTCTCCATCAGGCGCCCCTGCCGCACCGCGATGTAGGCCTGCATGGCGGCGCTCATGGTGGCCTCGCGGATCACGCCCTCGTGGTGGTCGAAGTGTACGTAGTGGCCGTGATGACCCGGTGTGTCGTCCATCACTTCCAGGCCAATCGAGTACTCGGGAGCCGCGCGCCGAAAATGGTCCCAGTTCTCGAAGCGCTCGGGGGGTACCTGCAAGGCTATGTTCTGGAAGCGGCGTTCCATGCTAGGGGTCAACAGACAGGCAACACGTGTATCCTAGCACAACCCCCGCCCGATTGCTCCCGCTCTACGGTGTCAGGTCCTCATGGCCCTCGAGTGCCAGAGCGAAGGCCGCCAGCAGATCGGCGGCGCGGTCCAGATCCCGCAGCGACACCGTCTCCACCGGTGAGTGCATGTAGCGGTTGGGCACTCCGATCAGACCCGCCGCCACCCCCGCCCGAGTGATCTGGATGGCGTTGGCGTCGGTCGAGGAGGCCGGCCCGTACCCCGCCAACTGGTACGGGATCTCGCGCGCCTTGGCCGCCTCGATCAGCCGCTCCACCAGGCGCGGATTCATGTTCGGCCCCCGATAGATCACCGGTCCTTTGTCCAGCGCGATGTCGCCTTCGTGTTTCTTCTCGATGGAAGGGCTGTCGCTGGCATGGCACACATCCACGGCGATCCCGATGTAGGGGTTGATGCGATACGCGCTGGTCTTGGAGCCCCGCAGCCCGATCTCCTCCTGCACCGTGGAGACCGCATACAGCGCGCACTTGAGCTGGCCCAGCCCGGCGCGGCGCAGAGCTTCGAAGACGATCCACAAGCCGGTCTTGTCGTCCATTCCCGGCCCGCTCGCGCGCTCGTTGAGCAGCTCCCGATAGCGCAGTTCCAGCGTGACCGGGTCGCCCACTCTCACCCGCGCGGCGGCATCGGCCTGGTCCTTGGCGCCGATGTCCACCCAAAGATCCCTCAGCTTGGCTACCTGCTTGCGCTCCTCCTCGCTGAGCAGGTGCAGGGGCTTGCGCGCAATCACCCCGGCCAGCGGCCCTTCCGCGGTCCACACCGTCATTTTCTGCCCGACCACGATCTGGGGGTCCCATCCGCCAATCGCCTGCAGATACAGGAATCCGTCGTTGTCGATATAGCGCACCAGGAATCCGATCTGATCGCAGTGCCCGGCCAGCATCACGCGCAGCCGGGCGCCGGGATTACGCACGGCCATCACGTTGCCGTGCACGTCGGTGGTCACCTCGTCGGAGAAGCTCGCGGCGTACTGGCGCACAATTTCCTGCGCTGGACGCTCGTAGCCGGACGGGCTGGGCGTCTCGATGATACGCTTGAAGAACTCCAGTGCCTGTGTTTCCATCTTCGATCCGAGTTTACACGATAATCGCCCTAGCCCTGTTCGTGGCCCTCGCCGCCGCGGTTTCGACGGGCCACACCGCGGCCCTGGACCAGAGCATCCGCCTGGCCGTTCACGCGCACTCCTCGCCGGCGCTCACCGCCGCCTTCCGCTTCCTGACGCTGTTCGGCGAGACCGGGGTGCTCCTCGGCTTGAGCGTGGCCGCAACCGCTGTCCTGGCCGCTCTCCGCTGGAAGCAGGCGGCGCTGTGGTTCGCCGTCTCGATGCTCGGCGCATACGCCCTCGACATGGCGCTCAAGAACTCTTTTCACCGCCCGCGCCCGCCGGTCTCCTTCTTCGCGACGCCTATGCCGAACTCCTTCAGCTTCCCCAGCGGGCACGCGCTGTTCTCGGTGTGCTGGTTCGGCACGCTGGCCCTGCTGATTGCACCCCGCCTGCGGCCCCGCGCCGCCCGCATCGCGCTCTGGTCCGGCGCCGGCCTGCTCGCCTTCGCCATCGGCTGCTCCCGAATCTATCTGGGAGTGCATTACCCCACCGACGTCCTGGCGGGCTTTGCCGCCGGAGTGGTTTGGCTGGGCGCGCTGGCCGTATTCCTGAGAGAATGTTGAGCATGCCGGACGACGACCGCATCGCCTTCAAGCTCGAGTTGACCGTTTGTGACCGCACCATCGAGGCGGAGACGCCCATCCCCAACCAGCCCCTGCGCGTGGTGGATTTGCTGCCCGTCCTGCTGGCCTTCGACAGCGCCCTCGTCGGCATGGCCGCCGATAAGACCGAAAGCGACGGCCAGAAGATTTCCTGCCGCGAGGGTTGCGGGGCCTGCTGCCGCCAGATCGTGCCCGTCGCCGAGGCGGAAGCGGTCTACATCGCCGAGCTGGTGGCCGACCTGCCTGCGCCGCGCCAGGCTTATATCCGGCAGCGATTCCAGGAGGCGCTGGCCGCTCTCGGCGAGGAGTTCGTCGAGCGCTTGCACGACACCTCGAAGTGCCATGAACTGGCTGAACGGCGCCGACTCGGCGAAGAGTACTTCAACCGCGGCATCCCCTGTCCTTTCCTCGACCAGGAGCGCTGCAGCATCTACCAGCACCGCCCCATGCGCTGCCGCGAGTATCTGGTCACCTCGCCGGCCGAGAACTGCTCGAACCCCAGCCCCGAGACCGTGCGCCCGGTGGACGTCCCCGTCCAGCTTTCCCGGATTCTGTTCTGCTTCGCCGACGGCCTGGGCGACCAGTCCACCCGCTGGCTGCCCTTGGTGCTGGCTCTGGAATTCAGTGGGGAACAGAAGCGTTTCCCCGGTCCCGAGTTGTTCCGGCGGTTCGTGAGCCAGATCGGCCACTAGCCCGCTTTTCCCGAACCGTCGTCGTGTGGCGTAGGCGATGCCCGTAGCGCCGGCGGTCTTGCCGCCGGTGTATTCCCAGCCAATTCCTACCGGGGTTCGCTTCGAGGCCGCCGTCCAAGCGCAACGGAGCGAGACTGCGGCATATCGTGCGTCGCACCGTCGTCATGCGGGAACTGCCGTCTAGAAACGGAAATGGCAGGACAAGCCTGAGGCTCTGTCCTGCCACGAGATGTCAAACTTGGGTGGGCTTGCCTTACGCGATGGTTACGTCTTCGGCCTGCAATCCCTTGGGACCCTTCTTCACCGTGAACTCGACCTGGGCGCCCTCATCGAGGGTGCGATAGCCGCTGGCGCTGATGGCGGAGAAATGAACGAACACATCCTCGCCGTTCTCGCGCTGGATGAATCCGAATCCCTTAGCGGCGTTAAACCACTTCACTGTACCTTTTTCCTTCATGGTGCTTCCTTCTCAGTATCCTTCTTGTCCCTAACTTTCGAATTGATTCAAAACTCAGGTGCATCGACTACGAACGCAATTGGACGACTACCAGGACTGCTCGAGGTGGCTGTCAATCGTGGGTTCAAGTGAAGACTAGAGCCTCAAATACGACCGTATTATAGCACAGGGCGGCCAGAATCGGATGCGCAAGTTCGAATCTTTCGTGCAACCCGGACATTTCTGGAGGCTTCGGAGGGCCAAACACCACCCCCGGGGGCGCCACCACCGGGCCGTGGTGTACGCTGGGCGGCTCTCCGCCGCGCCCCGAAGACGCCAAAGAACCCGCCTTCCGCAATTTTCTAGGATTCCCGGACAAGGTTCTGTTAGGATGTGAGGCGGAGAGTTCGTTGCATATGCGTCCTGTCTCAGTGGCTTGTGTTGCCTTTCTGCTATTCATGTTCGCGGCCGGGTGCTCCTCGGGAACATCCGGGTCCCGCCCGGCGGTCTTTTCCATGGGGGAGCCTGTGCAAGTGGGGCCTCTCATCTTCACCATCCTCGACGCGGAGTGGCACGATCAACTGGGTGAGCCGCCCAACGTGCGCACGCCGCAACAGCGGTTCTTGTCGATCCGGATCTCGGTCACCAACAGTGGCGTGGCCACCTCCGGCATACCGGCCCTGAGCCTGGTGGATTCCCGGGGAACAACCTATGAGGAGTTGAACGAAGGGGACGGGATTCCGGAGTGGCTCGGCTTCCTGCGGGAAGTCAAGGCGGCNNACGAGCGCGGGCGCATTCTCTTCGACGTGCCCACCGGGCCCTACCGGTTGCGTCTGGTCAACGATGCCGATCCCGATAACGAGAAGGTGGCGCTCGTGGACATCCCGGTGCAACTCGGACCCACCGTCCCGCAGCCGGCGGCCCTGCCCTCCCCGAGCCAACCCTAGAAGGAGAAGCGGCCCCATGCTGCGAACCACCATCGGAAGCGCGCTGATTTGTGCATCTCTGGCCTGGGCGGCGCCGCCCCCCGCCAAGCCCCTCGCCATCCTCCGGCCCACCCTGCACCAGTTTGAGGACGGCCCCCCGGTAGCCTCCAGCGCCGGTTTCGCCACCGGCGAGAGCGTCTTCTTCAGTTTCGAGCTGAGCGGTTACCAGGTTTCTCCCGACTCCCAGGTGGATCTTTCCTCCCGCATGGAAGCCCTCGACCCGCAGGGCATTCCGCTCGTCGAGACCATGCGACAGCAGCTCAGGACCAAGGTCGCGCCCGAGGACAAGAACTGGGTGCCCATCGTGAGAGACAGCTTTCTCATCCCGCCCCTGGCGCTCCCGGGCGACTACCGCATCGCGATTTCCGTCCAGGACCGGCTGTCTTCCCAGTCGGCCACCGCCGAGATTCAGTTCCCGGTCCGCGGGCGCCAGGTCGAGCCCAGCGACACCCTGCTGGCGCGCAATGTCCGTTTCCTGCGCGGTGAGGACGACACCCAGGCGCTCATCCCGCCCCTCTACCATCCCCCCTGCCCGGTGTGGGTGCGGTTCGACATCGTGGGATACAAGCTCGCCACGCAGAATCGCATGCAGGTCTCCTATGGAGTTACCGTGCTGGGCCCCTCCGGAAGGCCGGTGTACTCCGAGCCCCAGGCGGCCGTCGAGGAGGGCTTGTCTTTCTATCCCAAGCGCTACCTGCCCGGCTCCTTCAGCCTGAACCTGAACGACACTGCCCGCCCCGGCCACTACACCATCGTACTCGGGCTGCACGATGAGGTCGGCCACCAGACCGTCGAATCCAGGCACGAATTCACGATCCAGTAGCCTCAGTCCGCTTTTCTCGCGCGCCGTCGTCGCGAGACGCAGGAGATGCCCGTGGATGCGAGGCGCGGCGGGCGAGCCGATCAATCGGGGCACTCCAGTCCGCCGGAGGCGGCATGCCGCGCGGCAGCGCCCGGCGACCGGAGGCGTACTTGAACAGTACGCTGAGGACGACGGCCAAGCGCAACCAAGTAGACACGGGCATATCGTGCGTCGCAGCAGACTGCGTGTGAGAAATGCGGACTACGGCGCCGCTACCGCCTGGGGGTCCAGCAGGATCGTGCCGCTGCGGTCGATGAGCACGCTGGGATGGTGCTCCTCCCTGCTGAAGCCGGCCTCGACCCTGGCCACCCCACCCTGGAAATCGCCCGCCCACCGGTACCACGGCGCGTCGATCAGCTTGCCGGCCCGATTCGCGAATCCCAACTTCCATTCCGGCAGCTTCCCGTTCGCCACCAGCGCGCGTCCTTCGTGGAAGTCCCAGGCCGCGGAGAACTGAGGCGCAATCGAGAGCTTCCCGGCGCGGTCGATGTAACCCCACAGCTTGCCCTGCCGCACCGGCGCCAGGCCTTCGGAGAACCCCCGCGCCTCGTCGAACTCGACGCTCAGGACCGCCTTCCCTTCCCCATCCAGGTAGCTCCAAATCCGCCCTGATCGCACCGCCGCCAAACCCTCCCCGAAGTGCGTCGCTTCGTCGTATTGCACGGGGATCGCGATCCGCCCGCTGGCATCGATGAATCCCCACTTCTTGTCGGCACTGACCAGCGCCCGGCCCCCCTGGAATTCCGAGGCGTAGTCGAACTGGGCCACAACGACCACTTTTCCGGTCTTGTCGATATACCCCTGTTTCCGCTCCTTCTCGAACACCGCCAGGCCCTCCCTGAAGCCTGGGGAGGCCGTCGAGAACAACCCTACCGCCACGCCGGGTTCCAGGATCAGGCTGCGTTCGCTGGCTCTCGCCTCCGCGAACTGCGGCTCGATCGCGATCCTGCCCGCCTTGTCCAGATAGCCGATGAGCTTGCCTTGCTTGATGCGCGCCAGGCCCTCGTGGAACGGCCCGCACTCGGTCACGCCCTGCGGCACGGCCACTGCTTCCTTTCCCGCCGGGTCGATAAACAACCACTGCTTCTTGATCCTGACCAGCGCCAAGTCTTCCGAGAATTCCTCCGCCTCGTCGAAGCGGGGCGCGATGCGCCAGACGCCTGCCTGGTCGGCATAGCCGTAAGCCTTTCGATCCTGGCTCCGCACCCGCCACAGGCCGCTCCCCTCCCCACGCGGCGCCGGGTCGATCAGCGTGCTGCGGGGCGACTTGCCGTTCCGGTCCCAAAGTCGGACCGCGCCGCTGGAGTCGCCCGTGGCCACCGTCTGGCCGTCGGGGGACATCGCCACCGTGTATACCGTGCCCGGGTGGGTCCAGGTCGCCGCCGGCTCGCCTCCCGGGAGCGGGTACAGCTTCGCCGTGTGGTCCGAGGAGCCGGATACCAGCGTCCGGCCGTCCGCCGCCACGGCCAGGGACACGACCATCGTCAGGTGCTCCTTATAGACCCGTTCCAGGTGCAGGTCTTCCACGTTCCACACCCGCACCGCCCCCCGCGCCGTCTCTCCCGGACCACGTTTGATCTCCAGGCCGGAACTGTAGAGTTCGCCGCCGTCCGCGCTGAATTCCAGCGCCCGAACCCCCAACTCTGTCGCGTTTCCCGGGCCTGGCGCCACGCTCAGAAGCCCCGTCTTCAGCGTCTTGAACTTCCCTCTCTTCATCTGGCCCAGCAGCTTCCCTTCCGGCAGCGACCACAGGCCGATCTCGGTGTCCGCCGATCCCGAGGCCAGCAGTTTGCCGTCCGGGGAGATGGCCAGGCTCAGCACCGAGTCCCGATGCCCGGCCAGCGTCTCCAGCAATCGCCCTTCCGGCAGTTGCCAGAGCTTGATGGTCGCGTCTCCCGAACCGGAAGCCAGCAGCTTGCCGTCCGGGCTCGCCGCCAGCGCCAGCACCGCCTCCTGGTGTCCTTCCAGTTTCGCGATCCGCCGCCCCTCCGGCCACGACCAGAGCCTGATCGAACCGTCGCCGGTTCCCGTTGCCACCAGTTGGCCGCCAGGGATGACGGCGACCGCATAAACACTCTCCGTGGGCCCCGCCCAGCGCGCCGCCAGCCGCGCCTGGTCCACTGTCCACACCAGCACCCGGCCATCCTCGTACCCCGCCACCAGGCTCTTTCCGTCGCCTGTGAACTGGACCGAGCGCACCGCCGGCCCGCCCGCCGCACACAGCCCGGCGCACGCCACCATCCCCAGCAGTGCTGCTGCGCCTGGCATGGCCTAGAGGTTTTCCTCGGCCGGCTTGCTGGGGTGCGGGTTGCCCCGCTCCGCCGCTGACAGCAGTTTGTAGACGATCTTGTTCGAACCCGTGCTGGATTCCACGAAATCGACCCCCTCCGAGGTGATCGAAATCTCGCTGGTCGACTCATCCCGTACCACGTAGCCCTTGCTGCGCAGGTACCAGATGGTGAACTCCAGGTGCTCGCGAGGCATCGACATGCGCGCCTCCATCTCCAGCAGCGACAGGGCGGGATGGTCGGAGCTCTCCCGGCGGCGGTTATAAAGCAGGCACAGGACCCCCAGCCGCCGGTTCACCTCGGCGTCCACGCCTACCAGGAACTCCTTCGTCTCGAACACCGGCATGGGCCGGATGCGTTCCTGGCTGCACTGCGCATCGTAGGCGGCGCGCTTGTCCGGGTCGCTCAGCACGGCGAAGGCTTCCTGAAGCTGTACAAATTTGTCGGTGTCGCCGGTCTCGGGGTTATCGGGGTGGTAGCGCGCGGCCTGCATGCGGTAGACGCGCTGGATGGTTGGCAGCTCGGCGTTCTGGCTGATCTGCATCAGCTCGTAGTAGTCGACAAAATCATCCACGGAAGCTCCTCTCGGCGAGTGCGGGGCGCCAACGGCTCATGCCCAGTCATGGGGGTACGAGGGTATTATAGCTTACGGGTCCTGTATCTCCGCCCGGCTCGCCGCATCCCGGACCGCCCCGTTGGTCGCGGCCGCCACGGCGGCCTGCAACGCCGAGGGATCGATCGGCTTGGGCAGATATGCATCCAGGCCCGCCGCCAGGAACTTCTCGCGGTCGCCGATCATGGCGTGCGCGGTCAGCGCGATGATGGGAGTGTTCCCGCCGGTGGCCGCCTCCAGCGCCCGGATCTGCGCGGTCGCCTGCAAGCCGTCCACCTCGGGCATCTGGACATCCATCAGGATCAGGTCGAAGCGCTCCTCGGAGTACCGCGCCACCACTTCGCGGCCATTGGAGGTCATGGTGATCCGATGCCCGCCCCGCTCCAACAACCTCGTAATCAGCCGCTGATTCACCCGGTTGTCTTCCGCCACCAGCACGGATAGCGGCGCGCTCGGCGCCACCGCCAGGGGCTTGGGTTTCGGGGCCAGGCTATCGGCGCCGGCCGTTTTCAATACCACCGTAAAGGAGAATGTGCTGCCCCGCCCAACCTCGCTCGCGATTCGAATGGACCCGCCCATCATCTCCACCAGCCTCGAACTGATCGCCAGGCCCAGTCCCGTCCCGCCATGCTTCCGGGCGATGGAAGAGTCGGCTTGCACAAACGCCGAGAAGATCGCCTCCCGCTGTTCCGGAGCAATCCCGATTCCCGAGTCGGTCACNNGTCAGAATCTGCCGCAATCGCAGCGCGTCCCCCGCGGCCGCTTCGGGGATCTCCTCGGCGATCTCCAGCCTCAGTTGGATTCCCTTGCTCTCCGCCGCGTGCTGGAACAGCGCCACCGAGCCCCGCAGGCAGTCGCGCAACCGGAACGGGATCGTCTCCAGGGAAAGCTTGCCGGCTTCGATCTTCGAGAAATCCAGGATGTCGTTGATCACTCCCAGCAGAGAGTCGGCCGCCTCGCCGACCAACTCCGTGTACTCGCGCTGTTCCGGCGTCAGGCTGGTGCCGCCGAGCAAATGCGTAAATCCTTTCACCGCATTCATGGGAGTCCGCATCTCGTGGCTCATATTGGCCAGGAACTGGCCCTTGGCGGTGTTGGCGGCTTCCGCCGTTTCCTGCTTGATTCTCAGCGCCGCCTCTTCGTCCAGCTTCTTGCGGATCGTCGCGGTTTGCAGGCGCACCCGCCGCCGCAGGATCGTCGCCCAGGCGGAGATCGCCACGATGAGAATCCCCATGCTGAGCATCGCCCGCCGCGCGCTTTCCCCCGTCCACCAGGGAGGCTCCCGAAGCAGCTCTACATCGCTGGGCGCCCGCAGCAGCAAGCGGAAAGTGTGCGGCGCGTAAACCGAGGCCTGCGAGTTCTCGGCCTCCGCGATCTCGCAGACCCCCGTGATCCGCGTGAGCGATCCCTGCTGCAACCAGGACAGATCTCCGAAGCGGGCCGCCAGTTGCGCCGAGAAATGCGCGCTTCCCGATTGCAGGACCACGCTGCTGCCCTCCGCATTCGAGATCCGGTCCACCACGGTTCCCTCCATGCGAACCAACTGTCCGTCGTAGCGACCGTCCCGCCGGGCCTGCTCGGCAATGATGGGAGTGGCGGTCGGGCTTCCACCGTAACCCCTCAACCGGAGAATCGTCTCGCTCAGCACGGTGGTGAGCGAACCGGGCTCCGGGAACCCCACCGCCTCCACGATTTCTCCGGGCGCGATCCTCTGCGCTCCCACCGCCGCCAGCAGGACCCCGCCCGTGTCGTCCTGAACATACAGTCCATTGGACCCCTGCATGATCGCCGTGCCCCGGATCCGCACACGGTGGTCGGGCGAACGTTCCGGCACAAACTGCCGCAGGCTGTCGATCGCGCTCAGCGGCAAGCGGAACGGATCCGCCGGTCCGGGCTCCGTCACCTCCACGTACTCCGGACTCGGCGCGAACAGGTTGATCCCGGTCAATTGCCTGCGGGTATTGAAGATCGCGCCGCACACGCCTCGTATCCGCACCTTGCTGTCGATCCAGCCAGCCGCCCCCCCCGAGTTGCTCGGGATCGTGACCTGCATTTCGTGGACCCCGCTGACGATCTGCAAAATCGTGTGCCCGTTGGTCTCCTCCACCGAGCGCACCACTCCGCTCGCTTCCACCCATTCGCCATCCAGTCTTCCCGTGAACAGATCGTCGAGGGAGGAGGATGCGGGCTTCGGCAAGTCGCTCCAGCTCGGAAGCAGCCGCGCGCGGAACTGCGTGACGGTGGGGGCAAAATCGCCGGCGCCGGTGACGCCGGCCACTTCGATGTCGCGCCCCGCACGAAACGGGAGCCCCCTCTCCGCGAAGGCATTCATGAAGATCCCGCCCGTCGCGTCCTGAACGAAAAGCATCCCCCAGCTCGGGTCGAAATACGTGACCACGCCGCGCAGTCGCACCGGATAGCGCTTCAGCGCCTCGTGAACGCTCAGCCCATGCACCTGCCGGACCGTCCCCAGCTCCGTCACGCCTGCCAGAGGCCTTCCGTCGTCGTCGTCCGACGCGGATAACGGCATGGCATCCACGATCGAAAGGAGGCCGAATTCCGCCGCCGCGAATCCCGCGATGTCCGCCTCGCCGCTTCCTTCCAGTACCGAGCCCGCGGACGGTCGCAATCGGATCTCCCCCGTCGCGTCGCGGAACCACAGGCTGCCGTCCCGGACCCGCGTCGAGAGATTCCCATGCAGGCGCAGCCGTTCGTCCGGCAACCGTTGCTTCCCCGCGGCGGCTAGCCGCCCCACCGTCCACAGCGGCATCTCGGCAGGGGTGCTGGCCTCGCGAATCACCCGGGCATCGTCGCCCCTCTGCGCCCACATCTCCACGTGCACCGGTTTTCCACTGTAGTCCCGGACCACGCTCAAGACTCCTCGAACCTCCAGTGTTTTGTAAATGAACCTTTTGGGCTCATGAGCGACTAGCGCGCTGATCCTCACCTCTAAGGGCCGTCCTTGGGAGGTCATCCTCAGCAGAAGCCGGCCGCTGCGCTCGGTGGTTACTCCTCGCACCACTCCCTGGATCTCCACCAGGCGGTCCTGGAAGCCCTCCGCAATCAGCTTCTCCAGGGGAGCGCGTAGCGGAGCTTTCGCCCTGGATTGAGACAGGTCCAGCACCTCGGCGTCGGCCACGAAAGAGGCCCCCGCATTCTCGGCCACGGCGCCTCGCACACGCACCAGGCGGTCCTGTTGCAGCTTCGCGTCCAGGTGCCGCGCCTCCACCCGAACCGCCCCCGTATCGTCCTCGACGAAGAGCAAACCGTAGACCGGATCGGCGTAGGTGACCGTGCCCTGCAGTTCCACCCGGGCCCCCGCCTCCACCTGGCGCCGGCTCAACTCGCCGATGCTCCGTTTCGCGTATTCATGCCCCTGCGCCGCGGTCCCCTTCCCGCATCCGGTCAGGCACACCCACAGTCCCGCGGCGCCCGCCAGGAGCAGCCAGAGGGCCTGACCCAAAGCCCTCCCTCGTCTCGAGATCGCGCGCCTGCCTGAACGCATGCTGTTCAAGCGACTTATCGGTCGGTTTCGCTTGGTTCTGAGCCTGACGGAAGCGCGACATCGGGGCCTCAATGGGCCCGCGGGGCTCTGGGCGGGTAGCCAGAGCCCCGCGGGCCGGTCCGGACGGGAATTCGAACCGCCGTTTACCGCCGTGCGATCTTGACTCTCGGCGTAGCCAGGTACCCGATCACTTCGTCCTTCTTCACTTGGTTAATCACCATCTCGTACGGCTGGCGGTTGCCCGCCAAGTAGAACTGCACCGGCTCGTTGATGCTCTTGTCTTTCTTTTCCACCGTCTTGTCGTCGGCCAGCAGGTTGACGGTGAATTTGTTCCTCTTCGGATCGGTCTTCCTCACCTCCAGGCTGATATCGGCGACCTTTCTCGCGCCGCCCGTCTTCTTGATGTCGAACTCGAAGTAGTTGCGCTCCCCGAGCTGGCGCAGTTCCCCCACCTCTTTCGAGTTGGTGGCAATCAGGCCGCTCATCACGCCCATATCGCCCATGGCCCGCTTCAACTCGGAACCCGTCTTCTCAAGCTCCGCCTGCGTCAACGCGACGTCCGCCTTCACGTGGGTCACATCGCCGCTCACTTCGGCAATCTTCGAGTCGGCCGTGCTCGTGGCCTGCTTCAAGTCGCTCAACGCACCCACCATTTGCTGCTGGTCCTCTTGCTGTTCCTTTTCCTCCCGGGCCAGTCGGGCGGCCACCTTCGCCGCGCTCTTCCGCGCTTCCACGCTGGCTCGTTCCGCGGCCTGCAGCGCCGATTCCCGCGCTTCTTCGGCCACTGTCGCGGCGTGCTGGCGGCTCTCCTCCAGGCTGCCGGTGAGCTGCTGGTTCAGCGTGGCCATCTGCAAGCTCAGATTCTCCCGCGTCTGCGTCACGCTCGCGGCGATCCGGTTCGTGCTGAACAAAAGGTACACGTTCCCAACCAGCGCCAGTACGATGGCGATATACCAGAAAGGATGCAGGCGCGTCGGTGTGCGCTCCTCCGGTGTTTCCGGGGCTTTTTCTTCCACGTTCATTGGTTGACCTCCTGCCAAGTTACAGGCAGTTACTCTGCCAAACTCAATAACGCTTGAAAACATGGAACCGCGCCCGCCCCTTCTGGCGCCTCCTCCCGGTTTTACCCGGTAACATAGGTAGTAGTTACCCGCGCCCATCCGCACCGCCGCCCCAACGGCGCCGCGCGCCCGCCAACATCGCGCGCCCATCCGCCTCCCCAATGAAAGGGGTAAGCTAAGAAAAAGGAGCTCCACGGCGATGAAG
>PMEV01000387.1 GCA_003154855.1 Bryobacterales bacterium | reverse complement strand
CGCACCTTCTGCCGGATGGGCGGCAGCATGTAAACATCGGCGACATACGGGTCGCCCAGGTCGCTGTGGTACTTGTTGGGGTTGTGTATGGCGCCGAACAGGTTCTTCAACGCCATGGTAACGCCCACGATTCCNNATTCCGTGATCCTTGAGCACCGGCAGGTTGATCACCGCGTCGCAGGTCCGCGTGAGGGTCTTCGCTAGCAGGCTCCCCGCGCGGCCGTACATCGCCAGATCCTCTTCGTAACCCCCTACGTCGTTCCCGAAGCAGCGCAGCTTGCCGGAAGTGGTCGCGATGTGGAATCCCGCGCTCTCCAGGTCGTCGTTCAGGCGGTCCCAAATCACAATGTTGCGCGCCGGCACGCCCGCCTGTTGCAGCCGCTCGCAAATCGCTTCGACCAGCGCCACGCTAGTGGAGGCGGCGCCTCGTCCGGCCAGGCAGTTCACCTTCAGCCCGATCACCTCGTTGGGCCGCGCGATCAGCTTCCAGGCTTCCAGCGCGTTGTCGCGATCGTAGACCGCCTGCACCGCGCGGTCGAGGCCCTTGGCGAGCGCCCCGGCCGAGGAGCGCATCTGCGGATCGCGGGCAATCGCGACTTTGGATTTCGGCGGCGTAGCCGCGGCAGCCCGGGCCAGGCACATCCCCACGGCTTGCGCCACAAACGCGCGGCGGCTTGTCCCCCTCTGTCGAGGCACTTCCACAACCTGTTATAGCACCAGTCGCGCGGCAATGGCGCGGGCCAAGGCCGCGAGCGGAGCCGCCGCCGGGTCATAGGCCACCAGGCGCACGAAATAGCGGCCCTGGCGGAAGGTGATGCTGGCGCCGCCATAATCTCGACCGGCATCACCCACCTGCAACGCGCGGCTGCCGGCGGAGGGTTCGGATTCGAGAATTCGCCGCGCGGCATCCGGCGTCCGCATCACATGGACGTCCGCCACGGCATCCAGTTTGTCCTGGTACCGATAGCGCGCCGTCAGGGTTCGCTCGATGCCCGCCTGGAGATAGCGCTCGGCGTCGCCGTCCACGTACTGCCAGAGGTTGGCGGCCTCGAAGGTGCGCGTGGCGCTGGATTTCGCCCAGCCCGGAGCATCGCCGGTCTCCGGCAGCAACGCCGCGCTTCGTGCCCGCCGCAGCAGAATCTGATTGCTGGGCGAACGGCTCTCTCCGATCGCCGTGACGTAAACGGCGGCGCGGTCCTTCACCGGGCAGGCGTATTCGCAGGCGCCGCAGCCCACACAGCGCTCGGGAGCGACATAAGGCTGCCGCACCTGCCGGATCGCGCCCGTCGCGTCCGCCACTTCGGCCGGCCGCAGGTAGATGGCCTTCGGAGACGTGGGGCACCATTCCTCGCAGACGATGCACTCGGTGGCCATGGCCCAGGGCAGGCAGCGCCCGCGGTCGTAAAACGCCGTGCCGATGCGAACCGGCTTCTCGCTCTCCGACGACCAGCCCTTTTCCTGCGACGTGATCCGCCGGATGGCCCCGGTGGGGCAGACTTGTCCGCACAGCACGCAGCCCGGCTCGCAGTAGCCGATGCGCGCCACCAGCACGGGGCTCCAAAGACCTTCGAATCCGGCTTCGCCCAGGGCCGGATGCAGCGCGGTGTTGGGGCAGACCTTCATGCACTCGCCGCAGCGTATGCAGCGCTCCAGAAAGCCGCTCTCCGGAAGTGCGCCGGGCGGCCGTATGAGCCGGGGATCGGCGACCGAGCTGGCTCGCAGCAGCGGAACGGCCACCGCGCCCACCGCCAGCGCCGCGATGGCCTGGCGCCGCTCGATCCCGGTTCCCTCCACGGTGTTCGCACGCCCCGGGAACCAGCGGAACTCGAGCCCGGCCTCCGGGCAGCTCGCGGTGCAGTTCAGGCACAGGTGGCACTCGGCTTTGCGCCACAGCGCCCCGGGAATCGGGTCGTCGCCGCCCTGGCAGCCCAGCAGGCAGCGATTGCACTCGTCGCACTTGGTGGGGTGCTTGACCAGGCCCACAATCGACCAGCGCGACATCGCTCCCAGCAGCGCCCCCAGCGGGCACAGCGCACGGCACCAGAACCGCGTGATCCGCAGATTCCACGCGAGCAGCGTCGCAAAAATCAGCCCCAGAAAGAAGCCCTGCGCGAAGTGCGGCTGGCGAAAGCTGGTCAGCATATTCTGCCCTATGAAATGCAGCGCCTCGCCGAGATACTTCAGCGCCTGTATGTTGCTGCGGTAGAGCGGAGCGGTGACCGCATCCAGCGCGTAGGTCAGCCCCGGCAGGATCGATAGCCCGAGCGACCGCACCGTGAGCGAGATGGGGTCCAGAATGCCGAACAGGCCACTGCCAAACAGCGCCGCCACCAGCAGGGCGATCAGCAAGTAGTACTTCAGCCGCTGCCACTTCCGGTAGCGGTTGCGTTCGAGCTGCTGCCTGCCGGGCTTGCGAAGATGGCTAAAAAAATGGCTCAGCGTTCCCAGCGGGCAGATCCAGCCGCAGAAAAACCGGCCCAGAAACAGCGTGGGGATGATCAGCGCCAAGCTCCACAGCAGGCCGGTGTAGAGCGCGTGCGTGGTGAGCGCGTTGCCCAACGCGACCAGTGGGTCGGCCTCCAGAAAGATGCTCACCGGGAACGGCAAGTGCGTTTCGCTATGCGCGCCGCGCAGCGTGCCGCGGAATTCGGTCCTCGCCAGCAGAAACACGAACAGCGCCAGGAAAGCGATCTGCGACCACTTGCGGATTCTCGCGCCTGGCATCTTCACGACGGCATCTCTAAGATCACTTTGCCGGCATTGCCGGAGAGCATCACGTCGAAGGCCTGCTGGTACTCGGCGAACGGGAAGCGGTGGGTCAGAATGGGGCGTATGTCCAGCCCGGATTGCAGCATCACCGTCATCTTGTACCAGGTCTCGTACATTTCGCGTCCATAAATGCCCTTAATGGTGAGCATGTTGAAGATGACGGTGTTCCAGTCGATCGAGATTTCCCCCGGCGGGATGCCCAGCATGGCGATTCTGGCGCCGTGGCACATGTTGCCCAGCATTTCACGGAACGCCGTTGGGTTGCCAGACATCTCCAGGCCGATATCGAACCCCTCGAGCATGCCGAGTTCCTTCTGGACATCGGCGATGCGCTCCGTGCGCACATCCAGCGCCCGCGTCACGCCGAACTTGCGCGCCAGCTCCAGCCGGTACGGATTGACGTCCGTGATGACCACGAAGCGCGCGCCGGCGTGCCGCACCACCGCCGCCGCCATAATGCCGATCGGCCCCGCGCCGGTGATGAGAACGTCCTCGCCGAGCACCGGAAAAGTGAGCGCGGTGTGTACGGCGTTGCCGAACGGATCGAAGATGGCGGCCACCTCCAGGTCGATGCCCGGCGCGTGGTGCCACACATTGGTCATAGGCAGCGCCAGGTACTCCGCATAGCAGCCGGGCCGGTTCACGCCGATGCCTCGCGTGCGCGCGCACAGGTGCCGGCGCCCCGCCAGGCAGTTCCGGCAGCGCCCGCAAACCACGTGGCCTTCGCCGCTCACCAAGTCGCCGGGGAAAAAATCGGAAACGTTCGAGCCCACCGCTGCGATCCGCCCGACGAACTCGTGGCCCACCACCATGGGCACCGGAATGGTCTTGCGCGCCCAATCGTCCCAGTTCCAGATGTGCACGTCGGTGCCGCAGATCGAGGCGCGCAGCACCTTGATGAGCACGTCGTTGATGCCGATCTCCGGCATCGGCACTTCTTCCAGCCACAAGCCGACGGCGGCCTGACTTTTCACAAGCGCTTTCATGGCACCCCCAGGATAGGCCCGCCGGGCCGTTCGGGACAAGCCCGGCCCCCGATTGGCCCGCTCCGCCCCGATGCTATAGTAGGCTCTGATGATCGCTCCCGCGAACCCAGTCCTCGAACTTTTCCACCAGACCGGCGCCTACCTGCGCGGACATTTCCGCCTCACCAGCGGTTTGCACAGCCGCGAGTACCTGCAATGCGCGCTGGTGCTCCAGCATCCCCGGCACGCCGAGCAGCTCGGCGCTCTGCTCGCGGAAGCCCTGCGCTCGCTGGTTCCGGAACTGGCCGTCGAAACCGTGGTCTCCCCCGCTCTGGGCGGCGTCATCATTGGATACGAAGTGGCCCGCGCTCTCGGCGCTCGCGCCATCTTCACCGAGCGCGACCCCTCCGGCCACATGATCCTCCGGCGCGGTTTCTCCCTCCAGCCTGGGGAAGCCACCGTAGTCGTCGAGGATGTCGTGACCACCGGCGGCACCACCCGCGAAGTGGTGGAGTGCCTGGCCGCCAACGGCGCACGCGTCCTGGCCGCCGGCTCCATCATCGACCGCAGCGGCGGTCGCGCCGAGGTCGGAGCGCCCCGCGTCTCGCTCGCCACGCTCAACGTCGTCACCTATCCGCCGGATCAATGCCCGCTCTGCCAGCAAGGCATCCCGGTGACCAAGCCGGGCTCCCGTCCCGCGCCCGCTGCCTGATGCGCCGCATTAAGATCACCCTCGCCTACGACGGAACCCAGTACCACGGCTGGCAGGTTCAGCCCGCCCTCACCACCATTCAGGGCACGCTCCAGGACGTCCTCGCCGAAATCGAGGGCCACCCCATTCACGTCGAAGGCTCCGGCCGCACCGACGCCGGCGTGCATGCCCTGGCCCAGGCCGCGGCCTTTTCCCTCGACAATCCCATTCCGCTCGAAAACCTCCAGCGCGCCATGAACCGCCTGCTCCCCAGAGACATCCGCGTTCTCTCCGCCGAGGAACGGGATGCCGGCTTCAACCCCCGCTACGACGCGCGCGCCAAGACCTACGAGTACCGCATCTTTCGCGGCCCGGTCTGCTCCCCCTTCGAGCGCTGCTACGTCTACCATTACCCCTTCCCTCTCGACCTGGTCCGCCTCCTCGACGCCGCGCCCCTCTTCGAGGGCCAGCACGATTTCTCCGTCTTCGCCGCCGCCGACGACCGCGACGCCGAGGGCCATTCCAAGGTGCGGACGATTTTTTCCTCCGTCCTCACGCGCGACCAGGACCGGCTGATCTACCGGGTGCGCGGCAGCGGCTTCTTGAAACACATGGTGCGCAATCTGGTGGGGACGCTGATCGAAGCCGGCCGCGGCAATATCGGCGATACCGGGTTTCCGCTGGAGTCCGGGGCCACGGCCCCAGCCAAGGGCCTCGTTCTGGTCGGCGTGGAATACTGAGGGAACGCAAGAAGTCAGAAGACAGAAGTCAGAAGNNTCCTCCGCCCCGCGCTGCGGTTACAATCACACTTATGCGAAAGCTCGCTCTCATCTTTCTGCTGGCGTCCTGCGTCTCGGCGCAGAAGAAGCCGGTCACGATCGAGACGCTCAGTCAGACCGCGCGTGGCGGGCGCGGCGCTCCGCCTCCGGAACTGTGGATGCCGGACGGCAAGAGCTTCCTGGTGCGCCAGGGCAATCGCCTGTCCCTGTACGATTGCGCCACCCAACGAAGCAAGGCAGCGATATCGCTCGATGAGATCGATNNAGCGGCAAGGAACTGCTCTACATCGCCCGCGGCGACATTTTCCTGGTCCACCTGGACACAGGGAAATGGGACCAGATCACCAAGACCCCCGTCATCGAAAGGGACGCCCGGCTGGCGCCGGATGGCAAGACAATCGCTTTCCGCCGGGGCTCGGATCTCTACGCGGTGGACGTGGCCACCAAGAGCGAAAGCCGGCTCACCAGGGACGGCTCCGATACTC
>PMEV01000453.1 GCA_003154855.1 Bryobacterales bacterium | reverse complement strand
CGCAACGCGATCAATATGCATCCCGCCAGCTACGCGGTGGAGGTGGTTCTGGCGAGCGATGGCCCCGAGGCGCTCCAAGCGCGCTTCGAATCGCTGCTCGCCAGGTCCGACGCACTGCCTTTCGGCGATGCGGCCGCCTCGCTAATGCCGGCGCTGGTCTCCCCCGGCACCGCCGTCGAACCGGCCGGCGCGCGCCGGGCCTTGCTCATTGTGGGTAGCCCCAAGACCAAAGAGCCCAGCACCTCGGGAGTCCTGGGAGGCTATCTCTTGGATCGACTCAAGCAGCGAGGTTGGGAAACCGAATCCGTGACCCTTCGAGCCAGCCTGAATCGCCCGGAGGGCCAGGCCGATCTGCTTTCAGCGGTGGAACGCGCCGGGCTCATCCTTCTAGTCTTTCCACTTTACGTCGATGCCTTGCCATATCTCGTGACCAAGGCCCTGGCGGTGATGGCAGCCCATCGGCGGGCGGTTGGCGA
The DNA here is from genome assembly GCA_003154855.1 of Bryobacterales bacterium. Taxonomy (GTDB): domain Bacteria; phylum Acidobacteriota; class Terriglobia; order Bryobacterales; family Bryobacteraceae; genus Fen-330. The sequence goes on along the minus strand of PMEV01000453.1, from coordinate 4,376 downwards.
GCGCTCCCCGCAGCGTGTGGTGGCGATTGTGAACAGCGGCTTTCCCGAGGCGCACCAGAATTCGGTGGCGCTGGCTATCTGCCGCGAGTTCGCCGCCCAAAGCGGCTTCGCGTGGGCCGGTGGTCTGGCCCTGGGCGGAGGAGGAGCCATCGGTGGCCAGCCTCTCACCGCGCCAAAACGCTCGGGTCCGCCCGTCAAGCGTCTGATTCGAGCCTTGGACATGACCGCCGCCGCGCTGGCCGAGGGACTCCCGGTACCCGCCGAGGCGGTACGCACGATCGCGAGCAACGGCATTCCCTTCGTTCTCTGGCGTTGGCTTTACACATGGATCGGTGGCCGGAGCTTCGAAAGACTCGCCGCTAAGAATGGGATCGGCAAGGAAAAGATGCTTGCCCAGCCCTATGCGGCGTAGGGGCACCCGAGGATCAGGCTCGCTTCGCCTCCCGCCGAATGCCCTCGGCAATCCACATCCGCAACTGGGTCTGGTAGCCGACCGACTTCGCCTCCGCGATCTGTTTTGCCGCCGCGATCTGTTCGGGCGCCAACCGAAGCGAGATGGGGGACTTGGCGCGAGCGTGGCGCTCCCGAATTGACTTTGCCAGCGCCGCCGACGGCTTTACCTGCCGGCCCGCGGGTAGTTGGTCCCACACCTCTGCCACGGAATGTGTATCGAAGTACTCGGCGGCCTCTTCGTCCGAGCGAAACTTCGGAAGAGGTCCCTTCGCCGGCGGGAGTTTCTTCTTCATCGGATGCACCTACTTGCGGCGGAATAGCCGCCGTTCACCATCGTCCATGTCCCGAGCCGCGATCACCCGGATCCCTCCTCCAGGCAAACGCCGAAAAACTACGAAAGCCAGGCGGCCGTCGAGCTCGTCTGGGGTGAACTCGTGCTCCGCGATATGGAAGATGTTGCCATCGTCCCACTCGAACCCCGAGAGGACCACACCGCCGCTGGTAGCAGATTGTATGTACAAACCGCTACCCACCCCGCCATCGCGCTCCTGGCCGGGTAGGGTTCCGCGAGGAAGCTGGCCCTGAGAACGGCCAACGGCCTTCTTCCCTACCCCATGACTTAGGCGTTTGCCGCGATGGCCGCCGCATCCACCGCCGCGTCCCGTCGCCGCTCCTCAGCGGCGTCCTGGTGTTGCTTCCCGCCGCCGCCACCGTCCACCGCGGCTTCGCCGGCCCACACGGCGGGCCCACGAGCCACCGATGGGCGGCGGATGAGATGTCATTCGTGACGCAGAGCGACGGGCGCACACGATGCCACCTCGTGCCACCGACGGGCATCCACTACTGCCTTGAGTGGGGGAGATTCACACTCCCCAGTTGCGTTCCCGCAAATGCGCGAAGTTGAGCGCCATTATGCCCTCGCGGCTCAGCGCCAAATACAGGTCGAGGTCGTCTGTGAGCACGGTACATTTGTATTCCCGTGCCAACGCCGCGATCGCCGCATCGACGAGTCCAAGGCTCTCGTAAGGTGCGCTTTGCGCCGCACGAACGCTGGGCATCTCAGGTTCTCGGAGAATCGTGAGCGTCTCCTTCAGCAGTTGCCGGGCTTGTAGCCGTTCGCGACCCGTCAGGTCAGTCAGGTTGCTGACTTCGGCCATTACATGAGCCAGCGTGTACAGGGGCTCGAAACCGTCGAGCACTCGAAGTAGGAGTTGGTAATCGGTCTTGCTGTATTGGCGGGTTCGCTTGAAACTCTCGATGCGGTCGCGATTCACGCCGCCGACAACGAAAAGCACGAGAAGATTGGTGTCTATCAGCAGTCCCGCGCGACTATCGAAGCCGGACCAGGGGTCGTCTGAATTCATCGGGCGGCCGGTTCACGCAACCTCACCGCGACAAGGTCGCCTGTCTCCACGTCAATCAGAAAACGCTTATACTGCAACGGCTCGATTCCGATGCGCGCGATCGACGATAGATGACTCAGATCTCGTGGATAACTGAGCGTTATGCTCCAGACCTCACGATCCTTGTGGGTTTCCTTCTCGATCTCCTCCAGCGTGGCGGAACTCTGACCGAGCATGTGTAGCGCTTGCTCCTTGGCGATCTGCACCGCTTGTATGGCATCGATCATCGTACGATCCTCACCGCCTCGATACCCTCTTCCATCATAGTCGATCCGGAGGCCAGACCCTCTCGGCGCCACTCGAACGCCACGGCGCTGTGCATTCGCGCTCGCTCAGCCGCGGCGCACAAGCTGTTCGTGGGTGTCCAGGCATCGCCGCCGCCGCTTGTCTAATCCCGCCTACGCCCCCGCCCGCTTGGCCAGCACCTTCGTCTCGTATTGCCGGATTTCGTCGAACCAGGCGCGGCCCACCGGGACGCCCTTCTGCGCGCAGTAATAATCCCAGACCGCGGCCCAGGGCAGGCTCTTCTGCTCTTCGAGCATCGCCAGCCGCTCGGTGAAGTCCATCTTCAGCTCAGCCTCTTTCAAAGCGGCCGTCGGCTCGAGCTCGGCGATCAGTAGCGCCTTGAGCATGTTGCGCGTACCGATTACCCAGGCGGCCACGCGGTTAATGCTGGCGTCGAAGTAGTCCAGCCCGATATGGATACTATCGAGCTTACCGCTGCGCACCAGTTCCTTCGCAATCGCCTGTAACTCATCGTCCAAAATGACCACGTGATCGCTGTCCCAGCGCACCGGCCGGCTGACGTGCAGCAAGAGTCCGGGGCAGAACATCAGCACGCAGGAGATCTTGTCGGAAATGACTTCGGTGGGATGGAAGTGGCCCGCGTCCAGCGTGAGGATCTTCTGGCGCGAAGTGGCGTAAGCCAGGTAATACTCGTGCGAGCCGGCCGTGTAACTCTCCGCCCCGATGCCGAACAGCTTCGCCTCCACCGCGTCCAGATGCACCTTCGGATCGATCGGCTCGGCGAACATCTTGTCCAGCGAATCGGTGAGGCGCTCGCGCGGCCCGGTGCGGTCCACCGGAATGTCCTTGTAGCCGTCCGGAATCCAGACGTTGGTGACCGTGGTCGAGCCAAGCTGCCGGCCCATCTCCGCGCCGATCTTGCGGCAGCAGATACCGTGCTCAATCCAGAAGTCGCGGATGGCCTTGTCGGGATGCGTCAGCGTGAAGCCGTCGGCCGCCTTCGGATGGGAGAAGTAGGTCGGGTTGAAGTCCATGCCCAAACCGTTGGACTTCGCCCAATCGATCCAGCTCTGAAAATGCTCGGGCAGCATTTCGTTGCGGTCGATGAACTTGCCGCCGTTATCGATGTAGCAGGCGTGCAGATTCAGCCGGTGCTTGCCGGGAATCATGCTGAGCGCTTTCTCGACGTCGCCGCGCAGCTCGGCGATGGAACGCGCCTTGCCCGGGTAGTTGCCGGTGGCCTGTATGCCGCCGCCTTCCAACTTCGCTCCGACTTTCTCGAAGCCGCCCACGTCGTCGCCCTGCCAGCAGTGCAGGGATATGGGGATGGTTGCGAGCCGCTTTAGCGCGGCGTCGGCGTCCACCCCGGCCGCCGCGTATTGTTCCTTGGCAATCTGGTAAGCCTCAGCGATCTTCTGTTCGGTCATGCACCTCTCCTTCGGGTAGTATACTCGACCACGCGGGCCCCTCGCCCGTGCTAGCCTGGACTCTCGCTCCGCATGTCGATCCGGCACTCGCTCGAAGGCTATTTTCAATTCCGGGAATTGGGCACGGACTGGCGCACCGAAACGCTGGCCGGCCTGACCACGTTCCTGACCATGTCCTACATCATCTTCGTGAACCCGTCCATCCTGCACGAGGCGGGCATTCCGACCCAGGCGGCGATGGCGGCCACTTGCGTTTCGGCGGCTTTCGGCAGCCTCATGATGGGCCTGTACGCGCGCTACCCCATCGCGCTCGCTCCGGGCATGGGGCTGAACGCCTACTTCACCTACACGGTGGTGCTGGGCATGGGCGTGCCCTGGCGGGCGGCGCTAGGCGCGGTGTTCATCTCCGGCGTCGTTTTTCTTCTGCTGACGCTGGTGGGCATCCGCCAGTTGATCCTCTCCGCGCTGCCGCCGGAACTCTACGCCGCGGTGGCCGCCGGCATTGGGCTGTTCATCGCGCTGGTGGGCTTCCAGAAATCCGGCATCATTGTGGGAAACCGGAACACGCTGGTCAGCCTCGGGAACCTCAAGGAACCGCACACCATGCTGGCGATCTTCGGCCTGCTCACGATCGCCGCGCTGATGGCCTGGCGCGTGCGCGCCGCGATGCTCATTGGCATCCTGGCCACGGCCGCGGTGGGCGCGGCATTCGGCCTGGTCCGCTGGCAGCCGCAATCGCTGAAGTGGGCGGAGCTGACCGCCACCGCCGGCAAGCTCGACATTCCCGCCATTCTCCGCGTCGGGTTCCTCGAGATCGTCTTCGTGTTCCTGTTCATCGACCTGTTCG
>PMEV01000031.1 GCA_003154855.1 Bryobacterales bacterium | reverse complement strand
CATCCGGAGACCGGGCGGATGGTGATCATCGAGATGAACCCGCGGGTGTCGCGCAGCTCGGCGCTGGCATCGAAAGCGACCGGGTTCCCGATCGCGAAGATCGCGGCGAAGCTGGCGGTGGGCTACCGGCTGGACGAGATCCCAAACGACATCACGCGCAAGACGCCGGCCTGCTTCGAGCCGACGCTGGACTACGTGGTGGTGAAAATTCCGCGCTGGCAATTCGAGAAGTTTCCGGGGGCGGTGACCACCATCGGGACGCAGATGAAGAGCGTGGGCGAAGTGATGGCCATCGGGCGGACCTTCAAACAGGCGCTGGCGAAGGGGCTGCGGAGCCTGGAGACGGGCAAATCGTCGGCCTCGGACGTGTACGACCGGGATCTGATCGCGGGCAAGCTGATCACGCCGAGTCCGGACCGGATGAACTACATCCGGTACGCGTTCCAGTGCGGGCATACGGTGGAAGAGATTCGGGATTGGACGGCGATTGACCGCTGGTTCCTGGAGCAGGTGAAGGAAGCGGTGGAACTGGAGACGGCGCTGGCGAAGGAGACGCTGGAGACGGTTTCCGTGGAGATGCTGCGGCGGGCCAAGCGGGACGGCGTGGGCGACCGGCAACTGGCGCGGTTTTTCAAGGCGGAGCCGCTGGCGGTGCGGGCCAAGCGCAAGGCGTTGGGGATCGCGGCGGTGTTCAACCGGGTGGATACGTGCGCGGCCGAGTTCGAGAGCTTCACGCCGTACCTGTATTCGAGCTACGAGGGGGAGTGCGAGGCGACGCCGGCGGATCGCAAGAAGGTGATGATCCTGGGGAGCGGGCCGAACCGGATCGGGCAGGGGATCGAGTTCGACTACTGCTGCTGCCACGCGTCGTTCGCGCTGCAAGAGTTCGGGGTGGAATCGATCATGGTGAACTGCAACCCCGAGACGGTGTCGACTGATTACGACACCAGCGACCGGCTGTATTTCGAGCCGCTGACGCTGGAAGAGGTGCTGAACATCTACGACACGGAGAAGCCGGACGGGGTGATCGTGCAATTCGGCGGGCAGACGCCGCTGACGCTGGCGCTTCCACTGAAGGCGCAAGGCGTGCCGATCATTGGCACGGACCCGGAGAACATCGATCTGGCGGAGGACCGGAAATTGTTTGGGGCGCTGCTGGACCGGTTGCAGATTCCCGCGCCGGCCAGCGGGACGGCAACCAGCGTGGAAGAGGCCTGCAACGTGGCGCGCGGGCTGGGGTACCCGGTGCTGGTGCGGCCGTCGTACGTGCTGGGCGGGCGGGCCATGGTGATCGCCTACGACGAGGATACGGTTAAGCGGTACATGCGCGAGGCGGTGGTGTTTTCGCAAGACCGGCCGGTGCTGATCGACCGGTTCCTGGAGAACGCGACCGAGATCGACGTGGATGCGCTGGGGGACGGCGAGGACGTGCTGATCGCGGGGATCATGGAGCACATCGAGGAGGCGGGGGTGCATTCGGGCGATAGCTCCTGCGTGCTGCCGCCGTATTCGCTGAGCGAGGACGTGCTGAGGGTGGTGCGGGACTACACGGAGCGGCTGGCGCGGGCGCTGAAGGTGATCGGGTTGATGAACGTGCAGTACGCCGTGCAGAACGGGACAGTGTACGTGCTGGAGGTGAATCCGCGGGCGTCGCGCACGGTTCCGTATGTGAGCAAGGCGACGGGCGCGCCGCTGGCCAAGATCGCGGTGGGTCTCATGTTGGGGAAACGGCTTCGCGATTTCGGGCACCTGACCGGCGGGCGGGTGAGCGGAGTGCTGCCCGTGCCGCAGTTCTTCGTGAAGTCGCCGGTGTTTCCGTTCAACAAGTTTCCGGGAGTGGACCCGGCGCTGGGGCCGGAGATGCGGTCGACCGGCGAGGTGATGGGGGTGGGCGAGAACTTCGGGGAGGCGTTCGCCAAGGCGCAGTTGAGCGCGGGGACTCCGCTGCCGGAGAGTGGGACGGTGTTCGTGAGCGTGAACGGCCGCGACAAGGCGGCGGCGGTCGAGGTGGCCCGGACGCTGGCGGATTTCGGCTTCAAATTGGCGGCGACGCGGGGGACGGCGGCGGCGCTGCGGGCGGCGGGGCTGCAAGCGAAGACGGTGCTCAAGGTGAACGAGGGGCGGCCGAATGCGGTGGACCTGCTGAAGGCGGGGTCGATTCAACTGGTGATCTATACGGCGACGGGGGCGCACTCGTTCAGCGACGAGCAGGCGATCCGGCGGGCGACGGTGACGCACCGGATTCCGTGCATCACGACGCTGAGCGGGGCGCGGGCGGCGGCGGAGGGCGTGGCATCGCGGCGGCGGGACCCGATCCGGGTGTGGAGCTTGCAGGAGATCCACGNNGGAATTCCTGCTTAATCGTTCCTTTTCAATCCCTTGGGGAGAAGTGTCCGTTTTCGGACATGGGTTCGTTTTTGGGCTGTCTTTGGGGGCAAAGAGACTGGTTAAGCCCTTCCTTTTCAATTGCTCTAGGTGAGTGTCCGTTTTTGGGAATGGGTTCGAATTCCACTTTTTGGTTTTTGGCAGCGGGGTAGGGTGAGTCTGCGCCCGTGTGAGGGATGCGGAGCGGTTCTTGGA
>PMEV01000090.1 GCA_003154855.1 Bryobacterales bacterium | reverse complement strand
CTAACCAGGTAATCGCCGGCTGCCAGGACCTGGTCGTGGATGCTGAACTGGAAAGGGACCGTAATTCGCATCGCTCTCGCGGTCTGCGCGTAGCCAGATACTGCCACCAGCATAAACAGCACGACCGAAGTGATCATCCATTTGCTTCTCATTGAAGCCCCTCCTTGTTTCTGACGTGACAGCGGCTGCTANNATCGAGTACCCAGTTGAGCCGCCCTACATCTAGCTGGACGCGCTACTTAAGGCGTCGGTAACGGGATCGTTCGAATGGCAACCAAAGCTTCACAACTGCTACTGCGCTACTGGTCGGGGTGCGAGGAGGGGGGAGGAAACAAGCGCTCCGGACTGCAGGATGGGGAAGACACACAGCGGGCTCTCACCGATTTGATGGGGGTGTATGACAAGGCGCACCCGACCGCGAAGGGGCAGGCAATTTCGCCTGCCCCTTGAACCACGGGTTAGCGGGAAGCCAGCAGGACAACTTGATCGGGCCGGCGCACGCTTGCGGTCTTGGCCAGCTCCCTTTCAGTCTTGGATTCGGGCACATCGACCCCGAGCGAGGAGCCGCCTCCCCACCAAATGTTAGTCAGGAAGTAGCTGGTCCCATACCGGTGGAAGACCGCGCTGGCCGAACCCGGCTGACCGTCCCGGTAGGTGACAATCCCCTGCGAGAGGAGGGCGGGCTGGTCTTTGCCGCCCCGGATCAAGAGAACGGGGATGCTGTTTGTGGCTAATTCGCTGACCAGGTACTCGCCGGCTGGCAGAACCTGGTTGTGGATGGTGAATTCGAAGGGAACGGTGACTTGCATCGTTCTCGTGGTTTGCGCGTAGCCAGATACTGCCGCCAGCATGAACAGCACGGCTCCAGCTATCATCCATTTGCTTTTCATTGAAACCCCTCCTTGTCGCTGATGTGACGGCGGCTGCTCCGTGCGCTCCCTCTCGCCCATGACCGCGAGATCGAGTACCCAGTTGAGCCGCACCATGTTTAGGTAGATGCTCAGCTCACCGAATCGACAGCGGAATGGGGTGGATGGGAACCAAAAGTTTACAATTGACGCGGCGCTAGTCGCCTGGATGCGACGAGACGGGCGGAAACAACCCGTTTGATTGTAGTATCTTACGCCCTTCAGGGCCGGTCAGGAAGTCGAGAAAGCGCCGGGCGGCCGCAGCGTGGCGGGTGGAGGAGACAAGCGCTCCGGACTGCAGGATGGGGGAATGCAGGTTCTCGGGCAACAGGATGCCACCCTTGCTGATCACCAGGCTCCAGGCCGTGATGGCCACCTCGGCGTTGCCGCTTTGGGCGTATTGAAAGGCTTGCAGGACGTTCTCTCCATACACGATCCGCGGCTCGACTTGCTTCCAAAGCCCCTGAGTTTCAAGGGCTTCCCGGGCGGCGACGCCGTACGGCGCGTGATTGGGGTTAGGGATGGCGACATGCAGGATGCGCGGATTGCGAAGCTCCGTCAGGCTCTGGACGCGACCCTCCTTGGACCATAGGGCGATCCGGCCATGGGCGTAAACTCGAACGGAATCCGGGGAGAGATGCCCGGCGAGTGCGAGCTCCGTTACATACTGCTGATTGGCCGAAAGGAAGACGTCATAGGGCGCCCCCTGTTCGATCTGACGGCTGAGCATCCCACTGGAAGCGACCACAAAGCGAACGCGGATTCCCGTGGCGCGCTCGAAAGCACTGGTCAATGGCTCCTGGAGAGGCGCCAGGTCGGCGGCAGCAGCTACCAGAAGCTCGGTCGTCTGGGCGCTGGCAGGAAAAGTTGACAACGCACCACTAAAGTTTAATAATAGAAGTGTGCTAAGAACGCCGGCATTTCGGCGCTTCTTCGTGAGCAAGATCATCTGTCACCATTCTAGGAGGCTTGGAGGGACATGAGCAAGATTATCGGAATTGACTTGGGAACGACGTATTCGGTCGTGGCGGTAATGGAAGGTGGGCAGTCGGTGGTGATTCCCAATCAGGAAGGTGCGCGGACGACGCCTTCGGTGGTGGGCTTCACCAAGAGCGGTGAGCGGCTGGTGGGGCAGGTAGCTAAGCGCCAGGCGGTCACGAACCCCGAAAACACAGTTTTCTCGATCAAGCGGTTCATGGGACGCCGCTTCAACGAAGTCGGCCAGGAAATGAAGTTGGTGCCCTACAAGGTGGTGAGTGGGGAGAACAACGACGCGCGGGTGGAGATCTCGGGCAAGAAGCTCTCGCCGCCGGAGATCTCGGCGATGATTCTGACCAAGCTGAAGGAGGCCGCCGAGAGCTACCTGGGACAGAAGATCACGCAGGCGGTGATCACCGTACCGGCATACTTCAACGACGCACAGCGGCAGGCCACCAAGGACGCGGGGAAGATCGCGGGGCTGGAGGTGATGCGCATCATCAACGAGCNNTGGGCGGGGACAACATCGACCAGCGCATTATCGAGTGGATCATCGCCGAATTCAAGAACGAGAACGGCATCGACCTGTCGAAAGACGTGATGGCTCTGCAGCGGCTGAGAGAGGCCTCGGAGAAGGCGAAAATCGAGCTTTCCACGCTGCTGGAGACGGAGATCAACCTGCCCTTCGTTACGGCGGATGCGAGCGGTCCGAAGCACCTGGCGATGAAGCTGACGCGGTCGCGGTTCGTGCAGATGGTGCAGGAGATCCTGAACCGCACGCTGGAGCCATGCAAGAAGGCGTTGAGCGATGCCAACGTGACTCCTTCGCAAATCGACGAGGTGGTCCTGGTGGGCGGCTCGACGCGGATTCCGCGCGTGCAGGAGATGGTGCGCGAGTTCTTCGGCAAGGAGCCGCACAAAGGGGTGAATCCGGACGAGGTGGTGGCGATCGGCGCGGCGGTGCAGGGCGGCGTGCTGGGCGGCGAGGTCAAGGACGTGCTGCTGCTGGACGTGACGCCGCTTTCGCTGGGCATCGAGACGCTGGGCGGGGTCTTTACGAAGTTGATCGACCGGAACACCACCATTCCAACGCGCAAGAGCGAGATCTTCTCGACGGCGGCGGAGAACCAGACCTCGGTGGAGATCAAGGTATACCAGGGTGAGCGCGCCATGGCCGGGGACAACCGCCTGCTGGGCGTGTTCCAGTTGGGCAACATCCCGCCGGCGCCCCGTGGCGTCCCGCAGATCGAGGTGATCTTCGACATCGACGCCAACGGCATCCTGAACGTGACGGCCAAGGACCGGGCCACCAGCAACGAGCAGAAGATCACCATCACCTCTTCTTCGGGCCTGAGCAAGGAGGAAGTCGACAAGATGGCTCGGGACGCGGACTCGCACCAGGCGGACGACCGGCAGAAGAAAGAGGAGATCGACGCCCGCAACCGCGCGGATTCGATGGTCTACAACGTCGAGAAGATGCTCAAGGACCACCGCGCGAAGATCGGCGAAGCGGACGTCAAAACGATCGAAGCGGCGCTGGCGGATGCCAAGGAAGCGATGAAGCAGGGTGGGGCCGAGCGGATCAATGCGGCCCGAGAGAAGCTGGAATCGGCCAGCCACCGCTTGGCGGAAGCGATGTACCGGTCCACGGCGGGGGCGCAGACCCAGGGCGGCCCACAGGGGGACGCCGGAGCGCAGCAGCAACAGAAACCCAAGGAAAACGTTGTAGATGCGGAATTCGTGGACGTGGACGACAAAGAGAAGAAATAAGGCATGGGGGCGGTGACGAGCCGCCCCTAACCATCTATGCCCGCCAAGAGCCAGGACTACTACGCGCGGCTGGGCGTGTCGCGAACGGCCAGCCAGGATGAGATCCGCAAGGCCTATCGCCGCCTGGCGCGCAAGCACCATCCGGACCTCAACCCGGGCGACAAGGCGGCGGAAGAGCGCTTCAAGAGCGTCCAGGAGGCCTACGAGGTCCTCAGCGAACCCAAGAAGCGGCAGATGTTCGACCAGTTCGGATTCTACTCGGAGCACGGGCCGCAGCCTGACGCAGCCGGTCCGCAAGGTCCGGGAATGGGTTTTGGCGGATTCGATTTTTCTAACGCCTATGCGCAAGGGGGCGCGGAAGCCGAGCATGAAGAGGCCGGCGGCGGCTTCCGCGACCTATTCAGCCAGTTCTTCCATCGGGGCGGCGGCCCGGAGCGAGGGGCCAAGCCGGAGCAGGGCTCGGAGCTCGAGTACGGGCTGAACGTCGATTTCTGGCAGGCGATCAAGGGGACGCAGGTGACGATCAACGTGAATCGGCGGGAATCCTGCTCCGTCTGCGGAGGATCGGGATCGGCGGGGGGCGCGTCGTCGGCTTGTCCGCAGTGCAACGGCTCGGGAAACGTCACGCAGATGGCGGGCGCCATGCGGTTCAACCTGAGCTGCCCCCGCTGCAACGGAAGCGGGCGGCTGCGGAACGTGTGCCCGACCTGCCAGGGCGAGGGCCGGGTGTCGCGCACGGAGTCCGTCGAGGTCCGGATTCCGGCGGGCGTCCAGACCGGGACCCGCTTGCGGGTGGCGGGCAAGGGAAATGCCGGAACGCTGGGCGCGCTACCCGGCGATCTGTATATCACCGTGCGCGTGGAGCCGCACCCGTTCTTCCATCGCGAGGGCGACAACATAGAGATCCGCGTGCCCGTGACGGTGACCGAGGCGGGGCTCGGCGCGAAGATCGAGGTGCCGACCATCGACGGCCGCACGCTGCTCAAGGTCCCTCCCGGCACGCAAAGCGGGCAGAAGTTCCGCATGCGCGAGAGAGGCGTGTTGAATTCACGGAAGAACGCGCGCGGCGACCAGATCGTGGAAGTAGCGGTGCAGCCGCCCAAGGTGCGGGACGAGCGAACTAAAGAGATTCTGCGCGAGCTGGCGCAACTCAATCCGGAAGATCCGCGCGAGCAGATCTGGAGCCAGGTGTAGGCCATGGCGAAAGGACGATCCAAAGCCGCTTTCATGATTTCCGCGGTGGCCGAGCAGTATCGGATCCACCCGCAGACGCTGCGGCTCTATGAGCGTGAGGGGCTGCTGAAGCCATCGCGCAGCGAGGGGAACACCCGCCTGTATACCCAGGAGGACGTCGCGCGGCTGGAAGTGATCCTGAAGCTGACCCGCGATTTCGGGGTGAACCTGGCGGGCGTCGAAATCATCCTGAACATGCGCGAGAAGATGGCCGCCATGCAGCGCCAGGTGGAGGAGTTCGTCAAGACGCTGAACGAAGAACTGGCGGTGCACATTCCCGCCCCGGGCAAGGAAGAGCGCAACTCGCTGATCCCGGTGATCACGCTACCCCCCATCGCGCCCGTTCGCAAAGAGAAGCGGGGCGGCGGGTAAGCCGGCGTCCTCAACGCGCGTCCCAAAAGCCGGCTAAGCCCGGACCCGCGGCGTCCGATAAGGCCTTTGAGGAGAACTCGAATGGCCTTCATGGACTGGCAAGCGGCCTACAGCGTGGGAGTGCTGTCGATCGATGAGCAGCACCGCGCCCTGCTCGATATCATCAACCGGCTGCATGGCGTCATGAGCAGAGGCGGCGCCGCGGACGAGCTCAAGGGCGTGCTGGGAGAGTTGGTCGCCTACACCCTCTATCACTTCAGCCACGAGGAACAGATGATGGACCGCTGCGGCTACCCCGGGCTGGCCGAGCACAAGCGCATACACAGCGCCCTGTTGGGCCAGGTGGAGGCCTTCCAGAAGGAGTTGGTCGGCGGACGGGCCACCGTCTCGCTCCAGTTGATGACCTTCCTCAAAGACTGGCTCTCGAAGCACATCCTGGAGACCGACATGCGCTACCGCAGCCACATGACCAGCCGCCGGGCGGCTTGAGCGTTCGATTCCGCCGTTTCGTGGAACGCGGGCGCCGGTTGGGGACTCTATAATCAAGAAGAGCATCTCAACTATGAAAAGCTGGCGCGCCGCGGCGCTGATGGCGGTCGCGGCTCTTGCACTGCCTGCTCCGGCGCAGGTACGCCCGAAATCCGGCCCCGTCGAGATCATGCCGTCCTCCGAACTGCGGCCTGGAATGAAAGGCTACGCCTGGACCGTTTTCGCGGGGACGGAGCCCGAGGCGATTCCGGTGGAAATCATCGGGCTGTTGAAGAACGCCTGGGGGCCCCAGCAGGACGTCATCCTGGCCAAGATGGGGGGAAAGGCCCTGCGCACGAACGTGGCGGGCGGGATGAGCGGCAGCCCGGTCTATGTGAACGGGAAGCTGATCGGGGCGGTGGCCTTGCGGCTGAGCGTGTTCAGCCCGGACGCCATCTGCGGTATCACGCCCATCGAGCTGATGCTGGAGATCAAGGACTTCGACACCTCGACGCCGGCCGACGCGCGCACGCCGGAAAAGGCGGCAGCGCAGTACCCGCTTCCGCTCAGCGGCGAGTTGGCGGCACAGGTGCTGGCTGCGGGCGCCGCGGGAAGCCTGCCGCGGCAGGACCCCATCCTGGTTCCCATCGAAACGCCGCTTGCGTTTTCGGGATTCGCCCCGGAGGTGCTGCGCGAGTACGGCCCGCTGTTTGAGCAACTGGGGCTGGCCGCGGTCGAGGGCGGCGCGAGCGGAAAGCTGGACAGCCCGAAGCCGGCGCCGGGATGGCAGAACGCACTGCAGCCGGGCGATGTGGTGACGGGAGTTCTGGTCTCGGGTGACATGAGCGTCTCCGGCTTGGGCACGGTCACTTACAACGACGGCCGCCGCGTGCTGGCCTTCGGGCATCCGTTCTTCAACCTCGGCCCGGTGGACATGCCGATGAGCAAGGGGGAGATCCTGCTGACCAATGCGTCGGCGTTCCAGCCCAACAAGTTCGGGAACGCGACCGAGATCGTGGGGGCGCTTGAGCAGGACCGGCACAGCGGCATTCTAGGGGTGCTCGGCGCGACAGCCGACATGGTGCCTGTCACCGTGCGGTTGCGCTCGTTCAACGAGGACAACAGCATCCGCACGGAGAAGGAACTCCACTTCAATGTGTTCGTGCAGCAGAAGTGGACGCCGTTCCTGATGATGGCGACCCTGGCCAACTCGATCTCGGAGTTCAACGACTATCGCGAGGAATGCACTTACCGGGTGAGCGGCAGCGTGGTGCTGGACGGTCAGAAGAAGATGCTGGTGTCGACCATGCAGGCGCCCAGCGAGCTTTCCATACCGGCGCCCGTGCTGCTGGCCGGCTGGTGGGGCGACAAGTTCAGCCGGCTGTTCATGAACACGGTGACCGCTCCGCGCCTGAAGCGCGTGGACGCCATTGTCGATCTGCTGCCCGACCGCCGCGTCGCCACCATCGAGAGCGCCTTCATTCCCGTGAGCGAAGTAACGCCGGGAGAGGAAGTGCCGGTGCGGGTGTTCCTGCGGCCTTATCGCGGCCCGCGGCTGGAGCGGACCTTCAGCTTGCGGATTCCAGCCGACCTGGCGCGCGGCGAACACCGTATCCTGCTGAGCGACGCGGACACCCTGAACCGGATCGAAGGCCAGGCGGGATTCATGAACCGGTCGATCGACCTGCCGCAGATCGTCTCGCTGCTCAACCAGGAGCGTGCCAACGACAAGCTGTACGTCTCGCTGGCGGAAGCCCGCCCAACCATTTACTACGACGACAAGACGCTGCCCAGCCTGCCCGCCTCGGTGCTGAACGTGATGCAGACGGGCCGGACAGCCAGCCGCACCTTCGCGAATTCCGGGGAGAGCACCCAGGAGCAGATGGCGATCCCCTTCGATTACGTCGTCAACGGCAGTTACGCTCTGAGAGTCACGGTGAAGTAGCGCCGGTAATCCGCCCATGAAAACTTCCGTTTGGCTGTTCGCCGCCCTGTCCGCCGTGGCAGCTCTTGTATCGGCCACGCAAACCAAAACCTGGTCCGTCGAGGACGCCTCGGATTTCGAGAAGGCCACGCGCAAGCAAGTCTCGGTCTCCAGCGACGGCCGCGTGACGCTGGCGCCACGGGTGGAAGAGATCTTCGACACGGCATCGGTCTATCTCTGGGCGTTGGCCGAGGACTCCAAAGGCAACCTGTATGCGGGCGGAGGCGGACCGGCCGGTCCCGGGGCGCGCGTTTACACGATCGCCGCGAACGGGCACGGCAAGATGCTGGCCCAATTGGACGACCTCGAGGTCCACGCGCTGGCCATCGACCAGAAGGACCAGTTGTATGCGGCCACCTCTCCGGACGGCAAGGTCTACAAGATCGCTCCTAGCGGCAAGACGGATGTGTTCTACGATCCGCACGCCAAGTACATCTGGGGCATGGTCTTCGATAGCCAGGGCAACCTGTTCGTCGCGACCGGGGATCACGGGGAAATCCACCGCGTCTCGCCGGGCGGCAAGGGCAGCGTGTTTTACAAGACCGGAGAGACGCACGCGCGTTCGATCGCCATCGACCCGCGGGACAACCTGATCGTGGGCACGGAGCCGGGCGGATTGATCGTCCGCGTGGGGGCCGACGGGCAGGGCTTTGTTCTCTATCAGGCTCCCAAGCGCGAGATCACGGCGGTGGCGGTGGCGAAGGATGGATCAATTTATGCGGCCGGTGTGGGGAACAAGCAGCCCCCGACCGCGGCGCCTGCGCCGGCGTTCCCGCCCTCGATGCCGTCTCCTCAGCCGCCAGCCAGTCCGGCCGCGGCCGCTCCGCCGGTCCCAGCCGCGCCGCCGACGCGTCAGGCTCCGGCGCCGCCCGCGCTTAGCAGCCCGGTCATGCCGCCCTCGATTTCGGGAGGCTCGGACATTTACCGGATCAACCCGGACGGTTTTCCACACAAGGTCTGGAGCCACTCGCAGAACATCGCCTACACCATCGCGTTCGATGCCGAGGGCCGCCCACTGGCCGGCACGGGGAACAAGGGCACGTTGTACCGATTGGATTCCGACTTGGTATCGACCGATCTGTTGAGCCTGCCGCCGACTCAGGTCACCTGCCTCTATACCGGCCGCGCGGGCAAGATCTACGCCGTCACCGGAAACGTGGGCAAGGTGTACCTGATCGGGCCGGGGCTCGAGAAGGAAGGAACCATCGAGAGCGAAGCCTTCGACGCCGGGCTGTTTTCCTACTGGGGGCGCCTGACGATCCGCGCTCAGGCGCAGGCTGGACAGATCTCGTTCGAGACGCGCAGCGGCAACCTGGACCGGCCGGAAAAGGATTGGAGCCCCTGGTCGCCGCCGATCGCCGCGACCCAGGGCGGCCGCGTGAGCTCGCCTCCAGCCCGGTTTCTGCAATGGCGCGCCCGGCTGACAGCATCGGACGCCGGTGTTTCGCCGGTGCTGCAATCGGTGCAGGCCGCCCACCTGGAACGGAACGTGGCTCCGGAGGTGCGTCAGATCGAGATCACGCCTCCCAACTACCGCTTCCCACAGCCCGCGGCGCCGCCGGCCCCCGCCCCGCCGGCCAGCATCACCCTGCCGCCGGGCAAAGCGCCGCGCCCGCCGCCGCCGGTGCCCGCTTCCGACTCCGCGTCGGCGACCATGAGCTACTCCAAAGGTTACCTCGGGGCGCGCTGGGTGGCCGTGGATGATAACGGGGACACGCAGGTCTACACGGTCCAGATTCGCGGCGAGAAAGAGACCGAGTGGAAGCTGCTCAAGGACAAGGTGACGGAGAAACACTGGAGCTGGGACTCGAGCGCGTTTCCGGACGGCGAATACCGGTTGCGTGTGATCGCTTCGGACGCGCCGTCCAATCCGATCGAGCAGGCGCTTAGCGCCGAACTGGTGAGCGATCCGTTCCTCATCGACAACACGCCGCCCGAGATCGGCGGACTCTCCGGCGCGGCCGCCGGGGACAAGCTGAGAGTCGTTTGGAAAGCCGCCGACGCGCTGAGCAGGATTGCGAAGGCGGAGATTTCGGTGAACGGCGGGGACTGGGAAGTGGTGGAACCGACCACCAAGCTTTCCGACTCGCGCGAGCACGAGTACCTGGTGTTGCTGCCGCGCCCGCCGGGCAATGAGCAGACCATCGCCGTCCGCGTGGCCGACGAATACGAGAACCAGGCGGTCGCGAAAGTGGTGGTCAGGTAATCACGCCAGCTTGTACCGCTTGATCTTGCGGTAGAGCGTCGTGCGCCCGATGCCCAGCAACTGGGCCGTGCGCGAACGGTCGCCGGCGGTGAACCGGAGGGCATCCGCGATGGCGTTGCATTCGAGTTCATCCAGGCGAAGGATGCCGGGCGGCTTGCGCGGAGGATCGGAGAGGGGCGCTTTCTCCTCGAACTCCGCTATGGGCGGTGCCGCGCCCAGCAGTGCCTCGACAGGCCCGGCCAAGGCCGACGGCAGATCCACGGTGGTCAGGAGCGGCCCCGAGTTCACGGCCACCATTCGTTGAATGCAGTTTTCGAGTTCCCGGACGTTGCCGGGCCAGTCGTAGGCGGCCATGGTCTGCAGCAACTCGGAGCTGAGCTGGTGGCTCGAGCCGCAGCGCGCGAGAAAATGGGCCGCCAACTCCGGGATGTCTTCCTTCCGCTGGCGAAGCGGGGGCAGGTGCAAGGTGACGACGTTGAGACGGTAATAGAGATCCTGCCGGAAGTTCCCGCGCTCCATCTCGCGGGCCAGGTCGCGGTTGGTGGCGGCGATCACGCGGAAGTTCGCCTTGTGCGTCTCGAGTGCGCCCACCGGCCGGATCTCCTTCTCCTGCAGCACGCGCAGCAACTTCGCCTGCATCTCGCCGGGGAACTCTCCAATCTCGTCGAAGAAGGCCGTGCCGCCCTCGGCCAACGCGATCAGGCCGGCCTTGCTCGAGATCGCGCCGGTGAAGGCGCCTTTGGTGTGGCCGAACAGCTCGGTTTCAAGCAGAGTCCCGAGCAGGGAACAGTCGATGGGGACGAACGCTCCGGAACCCGCGACATCGTGGATCGCGCGCGCGACGATCTCCTTGCCCGTTCCCGATTCGCCCAGCAACAGAACGGGAGACCGCGAGTCGCCCGCTTTTCGAATGAACCGGCGAAGCGCGTCGATGCCGGGCGAATGTCCGACCAGGATGGGCGCCGAATGGCGGGGAGGGTACAATGCGGGCTCCAAGATGATTAGTCGTTCCGGGGCCCGTCTACTCTCACCACAAATCCGGCGTTTCCCCCGGCGCGCATGCGTTCAGCCAGAGCGGCGGCCTCCTCTTCCGTCCCCTCCCGTCCCACCACGACCCGCCACAGCGCGGGGTCGCCGTCGCGCCGCAACAGGCGGGCGGCGCCGTAGCGCTCTTGCATCGAAGCGCGCAGGCGATCGGCGCTCGCGCGGTCGAGGAACGCTCCGATCTGCACGGCGTAGTAGCTGGCGGGATCGGCTAGCGCCAGCGCCAGGATGCGCAGGCGGACTTGCGCGGTGCCCGGCCCCAGCATCTGAATCTGGCGGGCGGCGGCGTGGGACAGGTCGATGATGCGGCCGCCGGCGAAGGGGCCGCGGTCGTTGATGCGCACCTCCACACTCAGGCCGGTCGCCAGATTCTCCACGCGCACCAGCGTGCCGAAGGGCAGTGTGCGATGCGCGGCGGTGAGCTGTTCCATGTCGTAGATCTCGCCGCTCGCCGATGCGCGGCCGTGATAGGGATGCCCATACCAGCTCGCGATGCCGGTCTCTTCGGCCCCCACGCGCGGCGCGATCGCGGATGGAACGCGTTTCCTCTTCCCGCAGGCCGTGAAGAGGAGCGCGATTGCGAGAAGCAGCGGGATCGAGCGCTTCACACCTCCAGATCGTACCCTTGCGGCGGCTGCGAAGCAAGCCGTCACTGAAACATTTCACGCTGCAATCGTTTTTTTGTCGCGGCGTGCGGAGGCGAGCGCCGCTCCGAACGCCCCGGATGCATTTTTCTCTTGACTTTCGGCGCGACTAACCTTATATATGAATCACGCTGCGATCTTTTCGAGATCGCAAATCTGATGTCAAGGGAGAATCGATCGATGAAGAACGCAACCAAGAAGGCTGCAAAGAAGAAGGCCGCTCCGAAGAAAAAGAAGTAGCCACTTCCAGAGAGCAGCAATCCACAAGTTCTGCTGAACAAGGCCCCGGGGTTCGGGGCCTTTTTCTTTTGGTCCCCCGCCTCCGCCGCTCCTACTTGCGCTGAATCAGCGTGCGGAACGTCTCTCCCATCCCGAACAGCAGCGTCTTGAGCTGCATCCGCCGGCGGGTCTGAGCGGCGGAGTCTCCGGCTCCCAGCGCGGCGGCGAACTCGTCGGCGTGGCCCGCATCCAGCAGCGTGCGCGCGAGCGTCTCGAAGCGCAGCGGCTCGAGCCCGCACCGCTTGCCGTGTTCTTCGAGCGCCGTGAACGGCACGTGGGCGGTGATGTCGCGCTCGCCCGGATCTTCCAGCACCGCCTCGCTGGCCTGGTGGCGGCGGTAGCTCATCAGCGTTCCGCGCGGAAACCGGGCGGCCTCGCGAGCGGTGTAGCCGTAATCGACGGTGAAGACCAGCCCGCGCTCGAGATGGCGGGCTACGCGTTCCATCCAACGGAGCGCCTCCCGGTTCACTTCCAGGATCTCGCCCTCCTGGCGCGGCGCCGCGTAGCGCAGAAGGTAGTCTTCCGCCTCCTCGTCCACGCGCCCCGCCTCCACCCAGACGAAGCGCTCGCCGCTCCAGCCGACGCGCATCTCGCGGAACTCGCCGGAGCGGCGGACGGCGACATCCACCGGCAGCGCGTCGAAGAACTCGTTCGAGAAAACGCAACCCCGGAAACGATCCGGCAGCGCGCCGCCGTCGAGGTCGATGGGAATGTAAGGCATGCCCGCGAAGGCCTCGGCCATTTCGCCACGGCCGGCCCCCAATTCGACGACGGTCATCTCCCCGGCCTCGCCCATCTCGCCCAGCAGGCTGCGGATGCGGGCGGCGATCAGGATCCCGAAGACTGGCTGGAGTTGCTCGGCCGTGTAGTAATCGCCGGCCTTGCCGAAGGGATCGCGCACGCGCCGGTAGTATCCAAACTGGGGATGGTACAAAGAGAGTTCCATGAACCGGCTGAAAGCAACAGGCCCACTGCGGGCGACCTCCTCGCGGATGAGCGCGGCCAGGGCGGTCATGGGTCAATCGTAGCAATTGCTAGGATTGACGTAGATGCCGCTGCCGGAGACCATTCGCGTGAAGCTGAGCTCGGAAGCCGCCGGGTACATTTCCGTCACCCAGGTGGTGGTGCAGGAAATGCCGCTGCGGGAGCTCGTCGAGCTGATGCTGGGCCTGACGGGGAAAGATGCGGGCCGGGTTCGGGAGTTGCTGCTCCGCGGCACGCTGGTCAGTGGGGGGTCGCGCTTCCGCTGGACGGGTTGGGACGCGGAGATCGCCGCGCTCGAGTCGCTGCTGGCCACCTTCCCGAACCCGGAACCGAAACGTGCGTTTTCCGCCGAGCGCACGATTTGCGCCGTGCTGAAGGGCCCCGGCTGCCGGATCGAAGTGACGCGCGAGGCGGGCGCCCCGCGGCGGTTCCTGCACGGCAGAAGTTTCTGGACGGTGCTCATGGAGTTGGCCGCCGCCGGAGCGCCCCGCTACATCGAGTACTCCTACAAGCACGGCGCCGATTGCTACCGCCTGGAGCCGGCCCGCACCGCGGTCGCCCAGTTGCGCGAGAACGCGGGCGCTCTCAAATACTCCACGTTGGAAGCGCAGGTGCGCCAGGCCGTGGTCGAGTCCATCGACCTCTACGTAGCGCGCGAAGGCTGATTCCGTTATCATCGTGTTCGGAGGTCCNNGGGGCCAGCGTCCTGATGGTGGGTTACGTCGGGCAGCACGTTCCCGCGGGCGGCGACGACGCCATCGTCTTCGGCATCTGCAGCCCGGAACTCTACGGGGCGCTGCTGGTCGCTGACATCCGCGTGTCCGCTTTCCTGCCCTGCCGGATCGCCGCGTACTCGGTGGCGGGACGAGTCACGCTGGCCAGCGTATCGCCGCTCGAGTTCTGCCGGATGCTGGACCGGCCGGACCTCGCGCCGCTGGCCACGCCGCTCGAAGCGCTGCTCCTGCGAATCATGGAGGACGCGGCCGAGGCCGCTGCCGCCACCGAGTTAGTCGCCGCGGGCAAGCACCTGGGAGGCCTGGGCGCCACCGAAGACCAGATGAACGTGCGCGGTTCGATTCCGCAGCGCATCGACTGCCGCGGCTCGAAACTGGAAGACGTGGCGGGCACCGGCGAGCACGACTCCCCAGGGGGCTGACGCCTCTAGACGCGATTCTGGTAAACTGGACGGCTCTCGCCTACTTTAAGGAGCCGCCATGTTGCCCGACTATATCTCCAAAGCAGTTCCCAACGCCCGGTCCAACCGTGCGCCGTGGTACGTCAATACCGCGCCCAGCTACGCGGGCATCTTCCTGTGGGTGGTGTTCTATCAGGAGATCGCCACCAGGACGCTCAGCGCGGGCGGGGTGGCCGTCTGCCTGGCCGCCCTGGCGGTGGCGGGCGTGCTCTGCTATTTCCTCTACTACTACGCGCCGGCCATGTTGGGCATGAAGACCGGCTATCCACTTTACGTGGTGGGAAGCTCCACCTTCGGCGCCACGGGCGGGTACCTGATGCCGGGCCTGCTCATGGGCCTGTTGCAAATCGGCTGGTTTGCGGTGAACGCGTGGGTGTCGACGACCTTCATCTTGAGCGGGCTGGGCTCCAAAGCCGCAGCGGGTTCGCTGCCCTTCACGATCATCGCCGTGGTGTGGGGCCTGGCCACGGCCTACATCGGGGTGAAGGGAATCCAGTACGTCGCCAAGGTCTCCCTGTACCTCAACCTGATCGCGCTCCTGATGGTTCTAGTGGTGTTCCTCAGGACCAGTGGCGGCGTGACGCTCTACAAGGTCGTGGAGCCGCACCCCTACCTGGCCTTCGCTCTGATCCTACAGAACGTGATTGGCTTTTTCGCGACCGCGGGAGCGGCGGGCGCGGATTTCGGCATGAATAGCCGTCACGAAAAGGACGTCCGTCTCGGCGGCGTGATCGGCATCACGGCGGCGATCCTCTTCGCGGGCGGGTTGCCGCTGATGTCCGTGGCCGGCGCGCACGGCCTCGACCCGGCCTTCACGGGGACCACCTACGGTTCGGTGATTGCGGTGATCGGCGGGTTCTTGTCGACCGCGATGTTCTTCCTGTTCGCGATTGCATCCATCGCTCCGGCCTGCTTTTGCGCCTTCATCGCGGGCAACAGCTTCTCGACCATGCTCCCCGGCATCCCGCGCATGGCCAGCACCATGGTGGGCGCCGCGATCGCGATCGTCCTGGCGGCCACCGGTGCGGCTGGCGACCTGGTCGGCGTGTTCACCATCGTGGGCGCATCCTTCGGGCCGATCTGCGGCGCCATGACCGCCGATTACCTGCTGAGCGGAAAGCGCTGGGCCGGGCCGCGCCAGGGAATCAACTGGGCCGGCTACATCGCCTGGGCGCTGGGTTTCGTGGTGGGGATCGTCTCGTTCCTGCCGGTCTCCGCGGAGCTGAAGAACTGCGCGCAGCCCGCGGTGGTCTACAGCTACCTCATCGGTTTCGTGGTCTACCTGCTGCTGGCCAAAGCTGGGCTGGAACCGAAAACCGTGTCTGTCGTCCGGGCTTAGCGCTTCCGGCGCGGCTTCTTGGCCTTGGTCTTGATGACGATGGGAGCGCCCTTGAAACCGAAGCGCCGGCGAATCTGATTGATCAGGAAGCGCTCCTTCGAGAAATGCAGCTCTCCCGGGCGATCGGTGAACAGCACGAAGGTCGGCGGGCGGATAGACCCTTGCGTGATGTATAGGATGCGCGGATGGTGCTCGTCCTTTAGAGTCTCGACGAAGCGGTTCAACTCTCCGGTCGGAACCCTCTGCGAGGCGGATTCGTAAACCTCGCGGACGCGCGGGAAGAGATCCTGGATGCCCGCGCCGGTCTTCGCGGAGATGAATACCGCCGGGGCGTAATCCAGGAACTTCAACTCATCGTGGATGCGTTCCAGGAACGCCTTCCGGTCCTGGGTGGGGCTGGCGTCCCACTTGTTCACGCAGAGGATCAGGCCGCGGCCTTCTTCGTGCGCGTAGCCGGCGATGGTGGCGTCGGCGCCGAGCACGCCTTCGGTGGCATCCATCACCAGCAGGACCACGTGGGCCATGCGGATATGCCGGCGCGCCATGACCACGCTCAGCTTTTCGGCCATCAGCTTGGTTTTGCCCTTGCGCCGGATGCCCGCGGTATCCACAAACACGTAGCGGACGCCGCCGATCTCGCAACTCGCGTCCACGGCGTCGCGCGTGGTGCCGGCCACGGAAGAGACGATGGCGCGCTCCTCCCCAACCAGAGCGTTTAGAAGAGTGGATTTGCCCACGTTCGGCCGGCCGATGATCGCCACCTTGATGGTCGTCTGGCGCGGCGCGTCCTCGGCGGGCGCTGCCTGGGCGAACCCCTCGGTCACGTGATCGAGGAGGTCCTCGAGCCCCAGGCGGTGCTCGGAGGATATCGAGAACTGATCGCTGAAGCCCAGCGTGTAGAACTCGTGCGCCAGCCCTTCCCGGGCCGTGGCGTCGATCTTGTTGACCGCCAGGGTGACCGGCTTGCCCAACTGACGCAGCAACTGGGCCAGATCGCGGTCGGCGCCGGTGATTTCGGTGCGGCCATCGATCAGGAAGATGATGTGGGTCGCCTCGTCCAGGGCCACCCGCGCCTGCTTGAGCACCTGGACGGGAATGTGCTCCGAGTCCCGGGTGACGATGCCGCCGGTGTCGATCACGTGAAAGGGGCGGCCGCGGTGTTCGGCCAGGCCGTGTATGCGGTCGCGCGTAATGCCCGGCTCATCGCCGACAATGGCGCGGCGCTGGCCGACCAGCGCGTTGAACAGCGTGGATTTGCCTACATTCGGCCGGCCCACAATGACCACGGTGGGCAAGCCCTCGGGCTCTGACATGCTGCTCTATGATACCAGCCGCGAGTTTGAGCCCGCTGTTGACGCGGAGCAGGACCTGGGACACCGGCGGCAAGACCGCCGGCGCTACGGGGTCGGAGGACGCGGATTGCTGGCCTCGATCGCGTAATAAACCAGGAAGGCCAGGCCGACCCCGGCCGGGATGAAGGCCAGGAAGGGCAACGGTACCAGCGACAGGGGTCCATGCGGCAGACGCTCCTCCCAGGACGCACGGAACAGGTACATGGAAGCGAGGGCGCCGAGGCCCACGAACAGCCAGATCAATCCGTGCAGGAGGTAATTGCGCGAGCCAGGTTCCCGGCGCGAGAAGACGGCGGGCCCCGGATCGGCCGGCGGTTGCAGTCCCTTCTCCAGAGCGGCCATGCGCTCGCGGTGAATCATCTCCCTTTCTTTGTTCTTGAAGTGCCCGACCACGGCGATGATCCCTATGGGCATCAGGATGGCAATGATAGGGATCGCCGTTCCCGGCAGATCTGAAAAGTCGAACATTGGAATGTCCTTTCGAAGCTTGAGACTCTGCGCGCACCCGTTTTGTTTCACGCCGGCGTTGAAACAATCGTTGGCGTTCGGCGAGTCTAAACAGGATAATGGCTGGCGTGGGGCAGTTCGAGCGGCTGGTCGAAGAGTACGGGACCAAGGTCTTCCGGCTGGCCTATTCGATGCTGGGCGACCGCGCGGCGGCCGAGGATCTGGCGCAGGAAGTGTTCCTTAGGATCTGGAAGGGACTGCCCGGCTACCGTGGGGAGGCCTCGCTCTCGAGCTGGGTTTTCGCCATCGCCCGGAATACCTGCCTGAGCCACCGCCGGCGCGAGGCGTCGCGCAGGGCGGCTTCGCTCGACGTGCCCGAGGTGCGGGCGGCGGCGGAGTCCTTGCATGCCCGCGCGGACGGCCACGGCGCGCAACTCGAGATGCGAGACCTGCTCGGCCGCATCCCGGAGAAGTACCGGCGCCCGCTGATGCTGTTCTACCTCGAGGACCGGTCCTATGAGCAGGTGGCGATGATTCTGGGCCTGCCCATGGGCACCGTAAAGACCTATCTGCATCGTGGCAAGAAGGAACTGGGCGCGCTCGCGGAGGCGCGCCGGAAGGAGGGAGCACCGCTATGCCGTGCCCTGCATTCGAAGACCTGATCCTGGAATACTGCGAGGACGGCCTCGCGGCGGCGCAGCGCGGCCGGGTGGAAGAGCACGTGGCGGAATGCCCCGCTTGCCGGGCGTTCCTCGAACTGCAGCGCGAGCTGGATTCCGCACTGCGGGAGGCTATCGGCAAGCCCGAGCCGTCCGCGGCGTTCCACCAGCGCATCCTGCGGCGCGTGGCGAGCGAGGCCGAGGAGCCGCGGAGCTGGGTTCCGCTGATTCTGGACGCCGTTGGGTACTCCGCCATTGCCGCCCTGGGAAGCGTGGTGATCCAAGTGTCGTTCACGCCGGCGCAATTCGCCTGGCTGATGATGGGCGCCTCCGCGATTTTCCTCTGGTGGCTGAGCTGGCAGTCGCTTCGCGAAGGTCTATGAGTCCAGCCTGAGGGTTCTGAGGTATTCCCGGAACGGCGCGCCGAGATCGGTGCGACCCAAAGCCAATTCGACGGTGGCCTTGAGGAAGCCGAGCTTGTCCCCGGCATCGTAGCGGGTGCCTTCGAAGCGATAGCCGAAGATCTCACGCTTGCTCAGCAGCAAGTGTCTCAGGCCGTCGGTCAACTGGATTTCGCCCTTGGCACCCGGTTTGATCGACTCGAGCGAGGCGAAGATCTCCGGGGTGAGCACGTAGCGCCCGATGATGGCCAGATTGGAGGGCGCGGCCTCCGGTTCGGGCTTTTCCACCAGGTCCAGGATGCGGTACAGGCGGTCGGTCGAGCCGTTGTGGGCCACGGCTTCCGCCTTTACCACGCCGTAGGCCGAGACTTCCCCGGGCGGCACCTCCATCAAGGCCAGCACCGGGGCACCGAACAACTCGTAAACATCCAGGAGTTGCCGCAGGCAGGGAAGGCCGGGGCCGGTATCGATGACATCGTCGGAGAGGACCACCGCGAATGGTTCTTCGCCCACGATGCCGCGGGCGCGCAGAACGGCGTGACCCAGGCCCAGGGCCTCCCTCTGCCGGACGTAGGCCACGTCCATCATGTCCGAGATGTTGCGCACGGCAGCCAGCAAATCCTTCCGGTTGCGCGTTTCCAGCAGGTGCTCGAGCTCGAAGCTCACGTCGAAATGATCTTCGATCGCCGTCTTTCCGCGGCCCGTGATAATCACGATGTTCTGGATGCCCGAGCGGATGGCCTCCTCGACGCCGTACTGAATCAAGGGCTTGTCGACCAGCGGGAGCATCTCCTTGGGCTGGGCCTTGGTGGCGGGCAGGAAGCGGGTTCCCAATCCGGCCGCGGGAAAAACCGCCTTGCGCACTTTGGGAATCATGAGCTTATTGTAGCGTTTGGGGCGTCCGGAGTACTTTGCCACCCGGCCCGATTTCAAAGCCGGGAGGTGCGCTATGCTGAAATCAAGAAGAGGGAGGAACATCATGGCTTATGTGATCGCGGAACCTTGCATCGGCACCAAGGATACGGCTTGCGTGGATGCCTGCCCGGTGGACTGCATCCATCCCAAGAAGAACGAAGCCGATTTCGACAAGGTGCAACTGCTCTACATCGACCCGGTCGAGTGCATCGACTGCGGGGCCTGCGTCCCGGTTTGCCCGGTTTCGGCGATCTTCACGCTGGACGACCTGCCGGAGAAGTGGGCGGATTTCGCCCAACAGAACGCCTCCTACTTTGGCCGGTGACGCCGCATCCAAATTTCTAATATCTTCCCGCTCAGTAGCATAGCCATTCGCAGGCGGGTGATCTCCCGGGCCTGTTTCGTAAGATGCCAGTGAGGAGATCCTATGAACGTAACTGCGATGGGACGGGTGAACGTGGCGACGCCGGGAACCCCGGTCCCCCTTTCCACCAATCCGACACAGAGGGTAGCCAAACTGGCTATCCAGAGCATTCCGGCTCTCACCGGCAAAGGATACATCGGCAACTCGACCATGGTTCGGGCCAGCCTGGCGGGCGTGGTCAGGGTCCTGTGGCCAAACACCTCCGGCGGAATCGCCGACTCCTTCGTTGTGGAATCTCAGGTGGGGAGGAATACCATCCCGCTCGCGAGCTACTACATCGACATGGACGTGGCGGGCGAGGGACTGCTGGTTTCCTACTGGACGGCGTAGCTCAGGGCAGGCGATAGGTAGCGGTCGCGGTATCGGTCTCCCAGATCTTCACTTCGGCGACCCGGACGGGGTTCTCGGGGGCCAGACCGGCCACGCCCTGGCTCAGTTGCTCGTAGAAGAACCGGGCCATGTTCTCAGCCGTGGGGTTGAGCTGGTCGAACGGCGGCAGGTCGTTGAGAAAGACGTGGTCGAGCCGTTCGACGATGGCGTGCAGGATGCGCTTCAGCTCGACGAAATCCACCAGCAGGCCGTTGGAGTCGAGCCGCTCGCCCTGGATGACGCCCAGGACGCGGTAATTGTGGCCGTGCACCTTCTCGCACTTGCCGCGATAGCCGCGCAGAGCGTGACCGGCCGCGAACGTCTCTTCCACGGAAACTTCATACATCGAAAAACCTCTCCACGTCTTCGGCGCTGGTGGTGAAGGCGTAATCGGGCAGGCTGTCGAAGAAGACCTGGCCGTAGCGCTGCTTGCTGATGCGGTGATCCAGCAGCGCCAGGACGCCGCGGTCCGACCGGCTGCGTATCAGGCGCCCGAAGCCCTGTTTGAGGGCCAGCGCGGCCTGGGGAATCTGGTACTCGTAGAACGGATTCCCGCCCTCTTCGCGGATGGCGCGGATTCTGGCCTCCACCACCGGGTCGTTGGGAACCGCGAAGGGCAACTTATCTATGATAACGCAGCTCAGTTGCTCGCCCGGCACATCCACGCCCTGCCAAAACGAAGACGTGGCAAAGAGTATGCAGTGCGGCGTCTGGCGAAACTCTTCCAGCAGCGCGGTCCGCGGCCCCGTTCCCTGGAGCAGGGTGGGATACTCGAGCTCGAAGGAGACGCGATCGTGGACGGCGCGCATCTGCTGGTAGCTGGTNNAGCTGGTGAAGAGCACGAAGGCGCGTCCACGGCTCAGCTTCAGAATGCGCACGATCTCATCGGCCGCCTGGGGGACGAAATCGGGGCTGCGCGGGTCGGGCAGATGCTGGGGGACGTAGAGCAGCGCCTGGCGGGCGAAATCGAAGTGGCCGGGCACCAGCAGCGTGCGCGCGCCGTCCAGTCCCAGCCGCCTTCGCGCGTACTCGAAGTTGCCCGAGACGGCTAGCGTGGCGGAGGTCAGCACCACCGCGTCGATCTTGCCGAAGAGCTTCTCGGCCAGGATGCTGGCTACCTCGATGGGGGTCGCCTGGAGGAACGTGCCGCGGCCGCGGCGCTCGATCCAGTAGACGAAGCGGCGATCGTTGCCGGCCATCCAGAACTCCAGCGCCTTGGAGAGCTCGGCCGTGCGGCGCAGCAGCGGCAGCACCTCTTCCGGCGCATCCTTGACGAGCTGGAGATGCGCGCCGATCAGTTCCAGGCCGTGCAGCACGTCGCTGTACTGCTCTTCGTACCGCTCCAGAAAGGCCTGGTGTTCGCGGAACCCGATTCGCCCCTCGGTGGCCCCGAACAGCGCCAGAAAGCGCATCGCCGCGTCTCCCACCGCCACCAGAATGCGGTCCAGCTCCTGCGTTCCGAACTCTTTCCGGCGGGCCACGGCGGCGATATCGCGCTGCAGCTCCTGAAACTGATAGCTGCTGATCGAGACGCCGAAGTACTGGCCGGCCACATCCTCGATCTCGTGCGCCTCGTCCAGAATGGCGGCCGCGTAATCCGGGATGATGCCGCCGTACTCCTGGTCCTTCACCGCCAGGTCGGCAAACAAGAGGTGGTGGTTGACCACGATGATGTCGCTCTCGAAGGCCCGCTGGTGCATCAGGGTGAGAAAGCAGCGCTCGAACTGGAGGCACTTCTGGCCGCTGCACAGATCGCGCCGCGCGTCCACCTTGGCCCAGACGCCGGTAGTTTCGGGCAGGGTCTTGATCTCGGCCCGGTCGCCGATGACGGTGGTCTTCTCCCACTCGCGTATGATCTCGAAATCGGCCACTTCTTCGAGCCCTTCGAGCACCGGCTCCTTCTCGGCGTCGTAGATCTTCTGGCGGCAGGCGTAGTTGTTGCGGCCTTTCATGGAGCAGACCCGGATCTCCCGGCCCAGATGCTGTTGCAGGAACGGAATGTCCTTGAAGAGAAGCTGCTCCTGGAGGTTCTTGGTCGCCGTGGAAATCACGATGCGCTTGCCGGAGAGAATCGCCGGCACCAGGTAGGCCAGCGTCTTGCCGGTCCCTGTGCCGGCCTCGACAATGAGGTGGCGCTTGTCCGCCAGCGCGCTCTCGACCGCCTCGGCCATCTCCAGTTGCCCGGAGCGGAACTCGTAGCCCGGCTGGCACTTCGCCAGCACGCCGCCGCGCCCGAAGAACTGCCGCACCGTGAGTTCCCTGGTCTCCAAACCCGTCTCCCTGACCTTCAGTATAAATGGAGCGGATCGAGCGCCCTATCTCGCGGCCACTTCGCCGGTATTGAAGCCCTCGACAACGATGCGCGGGGTCTCGCCGCGCGTGTCGGCGTGTTCGAGCTCGGTGAAAATGGTCCGGTGCTCGCCGGGCATCAGGGCGATATAGTTGTCGCTGTAAAGGGCGGGCAGGATGCGATCGCCGCTCTTCTCTCGCACTGCCTTCAAGCGCACCATCAGGGCCGGCTGCGCCGAGACATTGCGCAACTCGGTGGTCAACAGCCAGCGGTTCCCTTTACGCTCGACGCGCGTCGCGGCCTCCAGCTTCACCTTCGGTAGCGTGCGGATGGCCCGGTAGTCGCCCTCCTGGGTCCCACGCAGGTAGAAGTTCGTGGAAATCGCGTCGCCGCCTCGTCGCAGAGTCAGGCGGATGAAGTGCGTGGAAGTCAGGCCGGCCGGGTACTCCATTCGGAGGGGTGTGGAGACACTATCCTCCTCGCTGTCCAGCGNNGCGCTGTAGTTGACCACCTCGACCATATCGGTTACGGGATTCCACTGAATGTGCAGCGGCTCGCAGGCCTTCTTGGCGCCGAAGTACCCGGCGGTCGGGTCGAAGTAGTAATCGTAGGTTTGCCACAACAGCGACGGCCATGCCGAATGGCTCATCCATATCAGCAGCCCCATGCGGAGCTGGCTCTGCCCTTCGAACATGCCGCGATAGGCGTCGTAGTTCACGAATTGGGCCAGCGTCACCCAGTCCGCGACATTGCTGGCGCCGCCGTAGCCTTTCTCGAGCGCCTCGCTGAAGGGGTCGCCGGCAAAGCGCAGGTGGAAGTCGTGGAGCGGCCACAGGCTGCCCGGAGGCCACATCTCCGCCTCCGGCAGCATGGCGCGAAGGCTGTCCAGGGTCGGGATATTCGGCGAGCCCATCTCGCTGTGGAGCTTGGCCGGCGGCAACGTGAAATAGTACATGCGCGGCTCGACGCGGTAGGGGCCGCCGCCGCTCACCAACCCGTCCGCCGAGTTTGGAATGTAACGCACGCCGGGGTGCAGTTCGGCCACCAGCGCTTTCAATCCATCGTCCAACGGCCGGGGCGGGAAGCCCTCGTTGCGGCCGCAGTAGAGGCCCAGCGAGGGATGGTTGCGAATCCGCAGCAAAGTGTCCCTGGCGTTTGCGAGAAACAGGGCGTTGTCGTCCGGGTCCGGTCCATCCCAGGGGTTTGCCAGCCAGAAATCCTGCCACACCAGGACGCCGTTCCGGTCGCAGGCCTCGTAGAACACGTCGTCGTCGGTCTGCCCGACCCAATCCCGGATCATGTTGAAGTGCAGATCGCGGTGATAGCGCAGAGCGGCTTCGTAATCGCG
>PMEV01000022.1 GCA_003154855.1 Bryobacterales bacterium | reverse complement strand
GCGTCCGAAAGAGTGAGCGCCAGGCTGCCGGCGACCGGCTGAGCGGAGGGAGTCCCGCCCGCGAACGGGTTTTGGGCCATTCCTTGTCCAAAAACCAGGCCGGAGAGACAGAGACAGCCCGCCAACGTTGAGACAACTCTCATGAAGCGCAGTTCCTTGTGGTGGATAATTAACATTTTGACACAGAAGGCCTCCCGTTGTGGGGCACAGAGCGGGGAACGGAGCGGCGCACCGGCGGCAATTAAGCCGGCTGGAGCCGCCGCTGTCTGCTACAATGGGAGCGGCAAAGGAGGCCTCTATGAGAAATATCGGCTTTCCCGAGCTTGTCGTCATCCTGATCGTCGCCGCTCTGCTGTTCGGCGGAAAGAAGATCCCTGAGTTGGCGAAGGGCTTGGGGGAAGGCATTCGGAACTTCAAAACGGCGTTGAAGGAAGAACCGAAACCCGAAGATAAGAAGCAAGGATGAAGGCTTCCTGAAGCTGCTCGCAGTGTGAGCGGATCGATCCGGCATCAATAAGAAAACCCCGCGAGGACGCTCGCGGGGTTTGTTGTTCTTGACGATGCGGGCTACGCGCCCGCCGCGGTTCTACTTCTTCTTCGGCGGAACGATCGAGTCCTTCACGGCTTTGGCTACCCGGAACTTCACCACTTTCTTCGCGGGGATCTTGATGGGTTCCCCGGTGGCCGGGTTCCGCCCGATGCGAGCTTTGCGCTCGACCCGAACCAGCCGCCCGATGCCCGGGATCACGAACACTCCGTTCTTCTTGGTCTCGCGGACGGCAACCGCCGCGTAGGACTCCACGAACTGCTTGGCGATCTTGTTGTTCACGCCCAGATTTCCGGCGAGTTCCCTCACCAGTTGCGTTTGCGTCATGCGTTTGACTTCGGCCATAGGCTTATTTTCAGGATCCTCCCCATTTGAACTTCGCTGGCATCGGAGGCTCTCCGGTTCCCAACGCTGGAAACACCGCGGTTCGGCGCTCCGATCACGAACGAGTCACATCGATGATAAGGAATCGGGGGGCGAATGTAAAGGGAAAAGTGCGTGGAAAGCCCATTATTCGGGCGTTTCGTTACATCCGTGACCCCCGGAAGGCCGGGAACCGGGGGTTTGGCCGCTTAGCGGGCGGCCACGGCGGCCTTGCGAGGCACCGGACTCTGGGCGGCGGGCTCCATGGCGGCAGGCTCCGCCGGAACGGCGATTCCCAACAGTTTGCGCAGCTCCCCATCCAGCCGTTCGCGGGTTTCGGCGTGCTCTTTCAGGAACTGGCGGGCCGCCTCGCGCCCCTGCCCGATGCGTTCGCCGCCGCAACTGAACCACGACCCGCTCTTCTCGACCAGGCCGTGGGCGGCCCCCAGGTCCAGCAGGTCGCCCTCCCGCGAGAAGCCCTCGCCGTGGATCAGATCGAACTCCGCCTCGCGGAACGGCGCGGCTACCTTGTTCTTGACGATCCGCACCTTGGTGCGGCTGCCCACCACGCTGTCGCCGTCCTTGATGGAGCCGATGCGCCGGACGTCGGCGCGAATGGAAGCGTAGAACTTCAGCGCGCGCCCCCCGGTGGTGGTCTCGGGGTTGCCGAACATCACGCCGATCTTCTCGCGGATCTNNACATGACGCCGATCTTCTCGCGGATCTGGTTGATGAAGATCAGGCAGGTGTTGGTGCGGGAGACCGAACCGGTCAGCTTGCGCATGGCCTGCGACATCAAGCGCGCGTGCAAGCCCATGTGGCTGTCGCCCATCTCGCCCTCGAGTTCCGCCTTGGGGACCAGCGCGGCCACCGAG
The DNA here is from genome assembly GCA_003154855.1 of Bryobacterales bacterium. Taxonomy (GTDB): domain Bacteria; phylum Acidobacteriota; class Terriglobia; order Bryobacterales; family Bryobacteraceae; genus Fen-330. Next base: position 2,082 of record PMEV01000022.1, on the reverse strand, counting down.
TCGATCACCACGACATCCACGGCGCCCGAGCCCACCAGGGCGCCGGTGATCTCCAGGGCCTGCTCGCCGAAGTCCGGCTGGGCCACCAGGAGGTTGTCGGTATCCACGCCCAGCTTGCGGGCATAAGGTGGATCGAGCGCGTGCTCGGCATCGATGAAGGCGGCCGTTCCGCCGGCCTTCTGCGCCTCCGCCACCACGTGCAGCGCCAGCGTGGTCTTACCCGAGGATTCCGGTCCGAAGATCTCCGCCACACGGCCACGTGGGAAGCCTCCCACCCCCAGCGCCGCATCCAGGGAAATCGCTCCGCTGGGGATTACCGCGACCGGAACGACGTTGCTGGAGCCGAGACGGAGAACCGCGCCCCGTCCGAACTGCTTATCCAGGTTGGCAAGAGTGAGATCAATGGCGCGCTGGCGCTCTCGAGGTTCCATGAAACTCTCGTGTCACGGCGAGAGGCGCACTCTCAGTTATATTCGGCTAGCGTCCTCGGGTGGCCGCCGCCGGCGCGGGTTTGGGAGGCGCATCCGCGGCCGGGGCGCCGCTAGCGGCCGGCCGGGGAATCATTCCCAGCGCTAGCCGCAGCTCGGCCTCGAGCTTCTGGGCCACGTCCGGATTGTCCCTCAGAAACTGGCGGGCGTTCTCGCGCCCCTGCCCGATGCGGTCGCCCTTGTAGCTGTACCAGGAACCGCTCTTCTCGACCACGTTCTGGGCCGCGCCGAGGTCGATCAGGTCGCCTTCCCGCGAGATTCCCTGCCCGTAGAGGATGTCGAACTCGGCCTCGCGGAACGGCGCCGCCACCTTGTTCTTCACGACCTTCACCTTGGTCCGGTTCCCGGTGATTACATCGCCTTCCTTGATGGCGGCGANNAACTTCAGCGCGCGCCCGCCGGTGGTGGTCTCGGGATTGCCGAACATCACGCCGATCTTCTCCCTGATCTGGTTGATGAACACCAGGCAGGTGTTGGACTTGGAAACGATGCCCGTCAGCTTGCGCAGGGCTTGCGACATCAGCCGCGCCTGCACTCCCATGGTGGCCTCGCCCATTTCGCCATCGAGTTCCGACTTGGGCACGAGCGCCGCCACGGAGTCGATGACCAGCACGTCGATGGAGCCGGAACTTATGAGCGCGCTGGCGATCTCGAGCGCCTGTTCGGCGTAATCGGGCTGGGAGACCAGCAGGTTGTCCACGTCCACGCCGAGCTTGCCGGCGTAGATCGGGTCCAGCGCGTGCTCGACGTCGATGAACGCCGCCATGCCCCCCAACCGCTGCGCGTTGGCCACCACATGCAGGGCAAGCGTGGTCTTGCCGGAGGCTTCCGGGCCGAAGATTTCGATGATCCGGCCGCGCGGGAACCCGCCCACCCCCAGCGCGTAGTCGAGCGAAATCGACCCGCTGGGGATCACCGCGATTTGCACCAGGGCTTCCTTGGCGCCCAGGCGCATGATGGAACCCTTGCCGAACTGCTTCTCGATCTGGCCCAGCGTGATGCCCAGCGCGCGCGCCCGTTCCTTTTCGTCCATGTTGGGGATTCTCCGGTGAAGAACGATTATACCGGAAAGCCGCGGGCGGGCGGCTGGGGCAGGCTCGGCAAAATGGGCAGGCCTCCCCGGCCCGGACCTCACTCGATCTCTTCGCCGTACGGCTCCATGCCCCTCACGAGTACGGTTGAAGCGAGACCTGGCGTTGCTCGACCCGCCCGAGCAAGTGTTGCCAGACTCCGCGCGGCAGATCAGAGAACTGGATCTTGGGCAATGGCGTCTTTCCCGAAGATCGCCCGGACCAGATCGCGGCCCGCTTGATCCTTGCGGGCCGCCTCTGTCTCGCTCATGAAGCGCCGGTAGGCTGCCTGGAGGTTCTTCCTGGCGTCCGCTTCAGCCTGTACCCCGCGCTCGGCAAGCGTCACCAGCGCCCGGCTCAGGGTCAGGCGCCGCTCCTTGGCGACGCGGCGCACATCGGCGGCAAGCGACGCGGGAATCGTCACACTCTGCCGGATGGCGCGCCGGCCTCGCCGCCGGGATGCCGGTCTGGTTCCGCTGGGCATTCTCCCCATAGCATCTCACGTGCACCACTGTGGTGCACCG
>PMEV01000071.1:8923-17212 GCA_003154855.1 Bryobacterales bacterium | reverse complement strand
AGAGGGATTCGAACCCCCGAGGGCCTTCCGACCCTAACGGTTTTCAAGACCGCCGCCTTCAACCGCTCGGCCATTCCTCCGCCCCTAATCTACCCGATTTCGGCGGCACGCGCAATCGCCGTCTGTGCTATCAAGTAGGCATGCCGAACAACGTTTGCGATCTGCGCTCNNGCTCCGCCGACCCGCACCGGCCCCGCCATGCTGTTCGAGAACGTCAAGGGCTACGACATGCCGGTGGCCGTCGGCATCCTGGCCAGCCGCGAGCGCACGGCGCTGCTCATGAACAGCACCATCGAACGGCTGCCCTTCGATTTGCTGGAGGCCCTGAATCACCCCTGCCCGCCGGTCACGGTAACGCGGGCCGCGTGCCAGGAAGTGGTGATCCGGCCTCCTTTCGACGTGCGCCGCCTGATCCCCGCGCCCACACACACCGTGCTCGACGCGGGGCCGTACTTCAACATGGGCCTGCTGCGCGCCCAGGACCCCGAAACCGGCGAGAGCGACGTCACCATCCACCGGCTGTGCGTGCAGGGTCCGGACCGGCTGAGCGTCTACTTCGTCCCCGGCCGGCACATCGACCAGTTCCGCATGAAGGCGGAGAAGATGGGCCGCGCGCTGCCGGTCTCGATCAACATGGGGCTCGACCCCGCCGTCTACCTGGCCGCCTGCTTCGAGCCGCCGGCCACTCCGCTGGGATGCGACGAGCTCTCCATCGCCGGGGGCTTCCGCGGCCGCCCCGTCGAGCTGGTGGATTGCGTGTCCATCGCCGGGCAAGCCATCGCGCACGCCGAGATCGTGCTGGAAGGCGAAATCCTGCCCGGCGAGCGCACCCGCGAGGACGCACAGACCAACACCGGCTACTCGATGCCGGAGTTCCTGGGGTATCCCGGCAAAGCGCAGGCCGAGCTTCCGGTGATCCGCCTGACCGCCATCACGCACCGCCTCAAGCCCATCCTGCAAACCACCGTCGGACCCGCCGAGGAGCACACCAACCTGGTGGGAATCCCCGCCGAAGCCGGCATCTTGCGGCTGGTCGAGAGCAGCCTGCCGGGGCGGCTGCTCAACGTCTACGCGCATTCGTCCGGCGGCGGCAAGCTGCTCGCGATCCTGCAGTTCCAGAAGCGTTCCATCGCCGACGAAGGCCGCCAGCGCCAGGCCGCCCTCACCGCCTTGGCGGCCTTCCCGGAACTCAAGCACGTCATCCTGGTGGACGAGGACGTGAACATCTTCGACAGCAACGACGTGCTGTGGGCCATGACCACGCGCTATCAGGGCGACGTGAGCACGGTGTTCCTTCCGGGCGTGCGCTGCCATCGCCTGGATCCCTCGCAATCGCCCGAGTTCAATCCGGCACTCGCGGCCGACGGCGTCTCCTGCAAGACCATCTTCGACTGCACCGTGCCCTACCGGATGAAAGAACGGTTCCGGCGCGCCGAGTTCATGGCGGTGGATCTGGCGAAGTACCTATAATCGGGGAATGCGTATGGCCTGGTGGGTTGAGCCGGCGGCGTTCTTCGGGGCCGTCTTCGCCGTGGCGCTGGTGTTGCGCTACCTGCTGCTGCGGGCGCTCCAGCAGAGCAAGGCGCTCTCGGGATCGTTCTCCGCCACGATCCGCTTTCCATCCTTTCTCTGGTCGCTAGCCGCGGCGCTGGCCGTGGCGCTCGAGAACGCCGAGATTCCCAGCAAGTACGTCGCGCGAACCAGCCTGTGGGTGGGAGCGTTCATCATTATCAGCCTGACGCTGGTGGCGTCCTCGGTCGCGGTCCGTATGTGGAGCGAATACGGCCTGCGCCAGGGCATGCCGCTCGCGGGGGCGGGCCTGGCGCGGGCGCTGATCCGGGTGCTGGTGCTGGCGCTGGGCGCGGTGTGGCTGCTCCGGCATTTCAACCGGGAGATCGGGCCGCTGCTGGCCGCCTTGGGCGTGGGCGGCATTGCGGTCGCCCTGGCATTGCAGGACACGCTCGCGAATCTCTTCGCGGGGATACACATCCTGATCGAGCGGCCGATTTTCGTGGGCGACGTGATCCGGCTGGAGGGCGGGCAGGAGGGCGTGGTCACCGACATCGGCTGGCGAACCACGCGCCTGCGCACCGGCAGCAACGACATCGTGGTGGTGCCGAACACCAAGATCACCTCCGGGATACTCCTGAATTTCAGCCTGCCGGACCACCGGACCTCCGGCGAAGTGCAGATCCTGGTGTCGCACCAGGCGGACGCGGAGCAGGTGCGGCGCATCGCGCTCGAAGAGGCCGCGGGCGTGGACGGCGTGCTGGCCGAGCCGGCGCCGTTGTTCCTGTTCGACCCGGGCGTGCTGCCCGCGCACCTGCAATGCAAGCTGGTGCTCCAGATCGCGGACCGCGGCACGCTGGGGCGCGTCCAGTCGGAGCTCCGCCTGCGCCTGCTGGCCAGGTTCCGCGCCGAGGGCGTGCCGCTCCCGGAGATTCTTCCATTTTCCCGTTGACCTGTCTATCGCTGCATAGTTCAAAGTGAGAGCTGGCCGATGTTGACCGTTTCCAAACTCGCCCGTGCCTGCGGTTTGAGCCGCGGCACGCTGCTTTACTACGAATCCATCGGGCTGCTGAAGCCCGTGTCGCGGAGCGCCGCCGGTTACCGCCGGTATGGCGAGCAGGATCTGCGGCGCTTGCGCCAGATTTGCGTGTACCGCGATGCGGGGCTGAAGCTCGAGGACATTCGCGCGCTGATGGACCGCCCGGAGGACGATGCGTCTTCGGTACTGAAACGGCGCCTCGCGGAATTGAATGCCGCAGTCGAGACGCTGCGCGGCCATCAAAGGGCCATCCTGAAGCTCCTACGAAACTATGAGTTCTGCGAAAGGACGGACATGAACACCAAAGAGAAATGGGTTTCCATCATGCAGGCCGCCGGCTTCAGCGAGGCGGACATGAGACGCTGGCACGTCGAGTTCGAGCGCTCGGCGCCCGAAGAACACCAGGAGTTCCTGGAATTCCTGCACATCCCGAAAGAGGAGATCGCCTCGATTCGGGAGTGGAGCAGAGTGGGCTAGTTCCGGGCCGGCGCGCCGCTACTGGATGCTGCCGGCCTGGTTTTTCGGCTCCAGGCGGATCTCGCCGAAGGCGGCCTCGTACTGGCCTAAGTTCTGTTGGAGGATGTTGAAGAGCGCCTTGGCCTGCTGCGGGCTGATGTAAATCCCCTGGAAATTCCGGATCGAGACGGCGTCGGGCGCAGTCTGGTCGATGGTCCCGAACGAGAGAAAGAAATCCCAGAGGTTGGCGCGCATCTGCACGCTGTTGGCGTAGCTCTCGCGGTAGTCGGAGGATCTCAGAAGCTGTATATGCGGTTGCGGAGTTGTCATAGGGTTAGCTTTTGGTGGCCTTGGCCCGGTCCATGTACTTCATGGCGTTTACATCGAGGCGGATCAGGTCGCCGTTCTTGATGAATTGCGGCACCATGATCTCGACCCCGCTATCGAGGCGCGCGGACTTCCAGACGCTGTCCACCTGCTGGTGGCTGGGCGGCGCGGTCTCGGCGACGCGCACCTCGAGGACGTCGGGGAAGGCCACGCTGACCGGGCGGCCCTCCACGAATTCCACGGTCACGCGCATCTCGGGCTGCAGGAGCGCGGCTTGCGGCCCGATGGTCGAACTGGGGATGGCGAGCTGCTCGAAGGAGCCGGGGTTCATGAAGGTGCAGTCGCCGCCATCGTCGTACAGGTAATCCATGGGCTGCTTCTCGACGCTGAGTTCTTCGAGCTTCAGATCGGAGCGGAAACTGTGCTCCCAGAGCGCGCCGGTGATCAGATTCCTCAGCCGCGCGTGCGTGGCGCCGCCCATTTTGCCTTGCCCCAGGTGGTGCTCGGCGGCCAGCACCCGGTAGGCCTGGCCCTCGAAGCGCACCGCCATTCCAGCGCGTAGTTGCGATGCAGCGACCATCGATTCCTCCGGCGTCGGACTATGGAGTCCAGCATACTACAGGGACGCGAGGCGGGTGCGCGAACGCCGGGCCGAAGCCCGGCGGCAGCCCGTAAGGGCTGACCCCACGACAGGCCAGAAGAGCCGGGCATTCGTGTCCCGAGCCGGCCGATGGCCGTGTCCATGTGGATCACGGGATACGCCGATACGAGAGAGCCGATACCGGCAAGATCCCGCTTGTCCCTTGCGCCGACAATCGGTTCTTGGGCGGTGACGATAGAAATCGCGGTATCGATCAGAGAATCAAGGTAGCTGGCGGCGCCCGCATTCCCGAGGGATACATCGATCATCACATCGGTATCGATCGGGGATGCCATCCATATTCGATTGTGGCGACCCACAGCCCGCAAGGGTCGTCCCTCCCGCAACCCGACCTCCAGATCCTACCGCTGGGGCGGCTCGGGCTGTCCACCTTNNCCACCTTTCCCAACCCGTTTCTTAAACAGACTAAACCGGCCTTCCAGACACAGAGTCACGAAAATGCCAAGTGACATCCCGCCGAGGAACACCCTGGCCAGGTACAATTCATGAGCGAGCACGGAAGATCGGAGTCCTTCGCCACAAGCTACCCGATAGAGGAACAATCCACAGAATGACATACCAGATAATCCCAACAACATCTGGGCCTTCTGTTGCCAATCCCGAGGACTCCTCCGTGGGAACAGAGAGCCTATCGAAAGCCATAAGAAAGCTAGGAGACCTATCAACGGTCCTAGGTATTGCAGTGCCCTCGTCATCTTTGGTGCCCCACTTATTGCTGAGGAGGTTCCCCGTTCGGCGGTTCTGGCCATTCATCGTGGGGAGGTCCGCACGCTCCCCTTTGCTTCATAGGCCTGCTACGGCGCCCGATTTCTTCTCCGCCCTCTCTTTGATTTCAATATAGTCTTCGATCGCCTCCCACGCCCCACTACCCGCGCGGATTCTCCCTGAGCTGGTTTACGTAATCGACGCCATCGCCGATATCGGTGCGGTCTTTCCACATGCCGTAGAAGGGAAGATCCCTGATGGAGCGCCGCCTGCCTGCAGGTTCCTGCCCTGCGGGAACGAGCACTTCAACGACCGTACCCTCTTTCATCTGCACGATTCCAAGGGGCCTGAAGACGCCGTTCTCGTACTTCGCGGGAATGGTCATGGCTGGGGCTCCAGCGATTCGGTTGCCTACGACAACTCTAAAGGTATCGGGCAGAGGGTCGCAAGCGGCGGCCTGACCCCACGGCAGGCTGGGCTGCTAAGCTGGAGCTGATGGGCAGAGTTGCGATCGGCACCGGGTGCCTGCTCGTGGCAGCGGCACTCGCGGCGCCCGGCCCTGGGCTGGCGAGCGCGCCGAAAGCGGTGGTTGCAGACAAAGTCAAGGACCGGTTCACTCCGGCCCCTTACGATCGCCAGAAGATCCGGGGGCTGCTCGGCGAGAGGATGCGGGTGAACCTGGAAGGGCGCCTGCTGCACGTCAACGAGGCGGCGCTGCTGGCGGGATTCCAGAGGCGGCCCGGAGAGCAGCCGTGGATCGGGGAGCATGCGGGCAAGTTCCTGGACGCCGCCACGAACACTTGGCTGTATACGGGCGACTATCGGCTCAAGCCCATGCTGGACCGCATGGCGCAGTCGCTCATCGCCACCCAACTCCCGGATGGATACCTGGGCACCTACCTGGATAGCCAGCGCTGGACGAGCTGGGACGTGTGGGTACACAAGTACGACCTGATCGGCCTGCTGCGCTACTACGCGGCGACGGGAGATGGGCCGTCGCTCGAGGCTGCGCGCAAGATCGGCGACCTGCTGGAGCTCACCTTCGGCGACGGCCCGGGCCAGCGCGACATTCTCAAGTCCGGTACGCACGTGGGCATGGCGGCGACCAGCGTGCTCGAGCCGATCTTGATGCTGTATCGGTATAACGGCGACGAGCGCTACCTGGACTTCGCCCGCTACATCGTGCGTTCCTACGACCGGCCCGGCGGCCCCAAGCTCGTCGCCTCGCTCACGGCCACCGGAAACGTGTTCCAGACCGCCGACGCCAAGGCGTACGAGATGATGTCGAACCTGGTGGGCCTGGTGGACCTGTACCGGCTCACGGGTGACGAGACGTTCCTCAAGCCGGCGTTGGCGGCCTGGCGAGACATCGCGACCAGGCGCTTGTACCTCACCGGAACGACCAGCTCCGACGAGTATTTCCAGGACAGCGGCGATCTGCCGGGCGAGGAAAGCGCGAACGTGGGCGAAACCTGCGCGACGGTGACCTGGCTGCAGCTCAACTGGCAGTTGTTGCGGCTCACCGGCGAGGCGCAGTACGCCGACGAGATCGAGCGCACCCTGTTCAACCATTTGCTGGGCGCGCAGGATGCGAAGAACGGGAACTTCTGCTACTTCACTCCGCTGGTGGGGAGGAAAAGGCCGAGCGCGACGATCAGTTGTTGCCTCTCGAGCGGGCCGCGCGGCGTGGCGATGATTCCGCAACTGCTGTGGGGACTCCGCGACGACGGGCCCGCGGTGCTGCTCTACGCTCCCGGCGAGGCAACCATCCCGCTGCCGAACGGCCTGGACGTTGTGCTGCGCAGCGAGACCAAGTTTCCGGCCGACGGCGCGGTGACCATCTCCGTCCGTACGCCGCGCGTGGCGCGGTTTCCACTCTACCTGCGCGTCCCCTCCTGGTGCACCAGGTACACGGCCACGGTGAAGGGCGAGGTTACGGAGGGCAAGCCGGGGCAGTTTGTTAAGCTCGATCGCAATTGGCTGCCCGGGGAGATGGTCCAGATCCAAATGGATCTCCCGGTGCGCGTGGCGCCGGGTGGGTCGAGTTACGGCGACTTTGTGGCGATCGTGCGCGGCCCGCAGGTGCTGGCGCTGGAGGCCTCGCTGAACCCGCTGGTTCAGTATCCGCACCGCGCCGCGCCGAGATCGGCGAACCCCGCCACTCTGGGATTGATCGAGACCAAGGCGGGCGCGAATTGGCCGCAGGCCTACATGATCGACGGGGTGGTCGCCGGCAAGACGCAGCCGCTGGTGCTGGTTCCGTTCGCCGACGCCCTGAACTACCGCGTGTGGCTGGCCCGGCCGGACCGCATCCCGCTGGGGCAGGTGGCGGCGACCGCGTTCGGGAGGGAGTCCTGGTCGCGCCCAGGCACGCAGCACGGCTCGATCTGCGACGAACGCTCGGATACCTACCGCAATACTTTGGGCGCCAAACCGGCCCCACAGGATTGGTATGCGGTGGAGATGGACCAGGCGGCCAGCATCGCGCGCGTGGTGTACCGCCATGGCAAGCTGTTCGCGAACGGCGGCTGGTTCGACACCTCGGAAGGCAAGCCGCAAATCCAGATCAAACGCACGCGGACCGCCAACTGGGAAACCGTCGCCACGCTCGACGAGTATCCCAATGCGTCCGCCATCCAGCCGCCCGGCATGCGCGACGGTGAGGCGTTTTCCGTCCGGCTGAAGTCGCCCGTGAAAGCGGTGGGCCTGCGCATCGCCGGCAAGCCCGGCGGGCAGTTCTCGACCTGCGCGGAGCTGGCGGGATACGAGAGGTAGGGGGGCGGGCAAGGCACCCGCCAAGAGGCTATGTCTGCACCCGCCGCAATACGGAGATCCCGGTGAGCTTTCTTGACAGATTCACGCCGAAAGCCAACTCCGCCCCGGAAGGCGTGGTGGAGATCAAGGTCGAGTTCACTGCCGAGGAGAACGAAGCGATGAACCGTACCCTAGATCGGTACGCCGCCATCGCAAATGCACACGCACCGGAAGGAACGTGGATGTTCGTCCCTCCAAAAGTTATGAACGCAATGTCGGCTCAAGGACCGACGGAATACGTAGAAGAGCTTATACGTGGAATTCAGGATTGCGCCTCTGATACGAAGATCGCTGCTGCGCTGGACAAGGCTATCAAGGCGCAGATGAAGGCTTACGCCTTTCACAATCTGCCAATCTGCCTATCTCAGCTTGCCTCGATCTACGAGTTGGCTGGCGATGCCGCCAAAAGCAGAGAGTTCTTTGAGCTATTCCTACGAGCGCAAGATGAGTTTGCACCCGATCGGATGGATGCAGATTTGGCGGGAGAGGTCGTTCAAGTAAGAGCTTCGGCGGAACGTGATCTGCCGTGAGCTTCTTTTCCCGCCCACAATATGCACAGGGTTTCTTCCTGTTCCGAGCGCTCATGAAGACATTCTCGCATCGCGCCGTTTTGAACTGCCGGGCAGCGAGCTGAATCACGCCAGACCAGGGAAGCGGCGTGCCGGCTAGACTCGGCCCGGGTTCTGGGAGACCACTCCCGCCAAACGCCCATCAAAACGCCCAAGTTGACGGATAAGTCGCCATCTCGGACTTCTGCCGCTAGTGTAGTGCGGCGCAA
>PMEV01000071.1:0-8897 GCA_003154855.1 Bryobacterales bacterium | reverse complement strand
CTGCATGCCGCACTACACTAGTTGTCCGGACACGGCGCCCCGGGAAAGCAGGGTCGCTCCGACTCACGCACTCAGATTCGGGCGAGATTGGCAAGCTTACCTTAACGCCTATGCCGTCGGCAGGGCTCTACCCCGCCCAGCGTCCGGCGAGCGGCGCGGGCGGATCGGCCAGGCTCTGGAAGCGCACGAGGCGCACCGCGTCCCGGTCTTTGAGCGAGACCAGCGGCATAAGACCGCGGTCCAGCATGGCGTTGGCGGCGCCCTCGGTGAGCAGCGCCTCCGCGCACGGCTTGAGCTGCGGTTCGCCGTCCTCGCGGTACAGGTGGGCCGGCAGCCCGTCGATTTCCCGAATCGCGCCGGGCCTCATCTCCCAACCGTACTCCGCGAAGGCCTGCGCCAGCAGGCACACGCAGGCCAGCGCCGGATTCCCCCACAGATAATGCTCGTGTACGGGAGCGCCCTCGAACTCCTCGAAAGCGAACTGCTCGGCCGCCTCGGTTTCCTTGCCGTAGGGCAGCCGCAGCAGGAACCGGGGCAGCGCCAGTCCCAGATAGCGCGCCTCCGGGAAGTTGCGCAGGATCTCCCAGGCTTGCGCGCGCTGGCTCTCGATGGGGCGCCAGTTCTCCGGCAGCGGCGTTTTCGCGAGAGACTCCGCGCCCAGCACGCGCGGGTCGGCCGCGGCCAGAATCGGAGCGCCCGCGGCCGCGGCGATGCCGCCCAGGCTTCCCAGCAGCATGACGTCCTCGACGCTGTCGTCGAAGGTGTAATTCGCTCCCACCACCGCCCAGGGCTGCCCGCCGGGCGTCTCCACCGTGTGCTCGACCAGCAGGCGGTAGAAGCCCGTCTTGCGCAAGTTCTCCGCCTGCCCCAGGCCGGCCGCCAGTTCGTCCTTCGAGACGTCCAGCAGGTATAGCTTCAGCTCGACGTCGGTTTCCAGACGCCGCACCAGGAAGAACAGACCGCGCCAGGCCGCCTCCAGTTCCTGGAACTCCGGCCGTTGCAGCAGGCCGCGCATGGCCTCGCTGGTGGCCGCATCCACTTGGGCGATGTACTCCGCCTGCCGCGGATCGGCGCCCGGCACCANNCGGGCGGCGCGGCGGGTTCCGGGGGTTGCAGAGCCGCGGCGGCGGCCGCGAATGTCGAGCGGTCGCTCAGCTTCTCGCGCGTCTCGCGCAGCGCCTTGAACAACTCCACCCGCTCGAAAATGCGGTCGGGATGGAAGTCCTCCAGCTCGCGGAATCGCAGCGAGACCTGGGGCGTCAGCCGCAGTTCCGGCAGCAGCCTCTCGAGCACCTCCTCGAAGTTGTCGCGGTCCACCGGAATGGGGCGGCGCCCGACGAGCGTGGGCTCGCAGATACCGCGGTTCGCCCGTCCGCTGAAGTCGCCCAGGATCAGAATGCGGAACGGGGTCTCCGGCTCCGGCACTTCCCGGGAAGGCTGGCTGCCGGCATCCACGTCGATGTCAACCTTGCTGAACGAGTACGGTTTGGACATGCAATCCTCCGACTGTGGTCTGCCGTATTATATGGCGCGCCGCGGGTGCAACGCCAGCCCAACTTTCAGAACGTCACATCCCGGCCGCGCTAAGCGCTTCGGTTTGTGGCAAGCTGTATAAATGCTTAATCGTCGCGACTTCCTGATGGCCGGCGGCGCGGGTCTGGCTGCGCTGGCGGCTGCACCGGCGCCGGTCTCGAAGCGGCAGGTCTTCCCCTTGAACCGGAAATGGCTGTACGGCGGCCAGACCGTGGGGGGCGCCTCCGCTCCGGATTTCGACGATCGCAGCTTCCAGCGGGTGACCCTCCCGCACACCAACCGCATTCTGCCCTGGCACAGCTTCGACGACCGAAGCTATGAGTTCGTCTCGATCTACCGGCGCCACTTCCGTTTACCGGCTGCTCTCGCGAGCCAGCGCGTGTTCGTGGACTTCGCGGGCGTCATGACCGCCGCCACCGTCAGCCTCAACGGCAAGCGGCTGGGCGAGTATCGGGGCGGATATACGCCGTTTTCGTTCGAGCTGACGCCGGCCCTCAACTGGTCCGGCGATAACGTGCTGGCGGTCGAGGTGGATTCGACCGAGCGCGCCGACATCCCGCCCTTCGGCGGCAGCATGGACTACCTGACCTTCGGCGGCATCTANNGCGCGGGACGGCGCGTCGAGGTGCGCTGCTACCTGAATGGCCTGGCCGGAGAGCGCGCCCCGCTCACCCTTTCCGCCGAGCTGCGCGATGGCGGCCGCGTCCTTAGCTCCGTCAGAGAGCCCATCGGCTCGGGCGGCGCCGATTATCACGATCTGGTGCTCGAGGGGCTCGGCGAAATCGAGCTCTGGGACCTCCAGCGGCCCAAGCTTTACCAGGTGGTGGTGCGGCTCGCGGGCAGCGGCCTCGAGGACGAGATCCCGGTGCGGATCGGGTTCCGCGAGGCCCGCTTCACCGAAAAGGGTTTCTTCCTCAACGGGCAGCACCTGAAATTGCGCGGGCTGAACCGCCACCAGACCTTCCCGTACGTGGGCGGCGCCATGCCCGCCCGGGTGCAGCGGCGCGACGCCTTCATTCTTAAGAACGACCTGAAGTGCAACCTCGTGCGCACCTCGCACTATCCGCAGTCGCCGCATTTCCTGGATGCCTGCGACGAAGCCGGCCTGCTGGTGCTCGAGGAGATCCCCGGCTGGCAGCACGTGGGAGACAAGGCCTGGCAAGATGTCGCCGTGCGGAACGTCGGGGAGATGATCCGGCGCGACTGGAATCATCCGTCCATCGCGCTGTGGGGGGTGCGCATCAACGAATCGGACGACAACCACGATTTCTACACCCGCACCAACGATCTGGCGCACCGGCTGGACCCCTCCCGCCAGACCGGTGGCATACGGTACAAATACGATTCCGAGCTGCTGGAAGACGTCTTCACGATGAACGATTTCGGCTTCCCGCTGCGCCCGCCGAACCATCCGCTGTACCTGAACACCGAGTTCGTCGGCCACATGTTCCCGACCAAACAGATCGACAACGTCGAGCGCGTCGCCGAGCATGTGCTGCGGCACGCGCGGGTGCACAACCAGCTAGCCTCGGACGAGCGCTACGCCGGAGGCATCGGCTGGTGCGCGTTCGATTACGCCACTCACAAGGGTTTCGGCTCCGGCGACCGCATCTGCTATCACGGCGTCAGCGATATCTTCCGCATCCCCAAGCCGGCCGCGGCGCTCTACAAATCGCAGTGCGACCCCCGGGAGGAGATCGTGCTCGAACCGGGCTTCATTTGGTCGCAGGGCGACAAATCCGGAGGAGGCGGGCCCGGCCTGGTCCCGGTCTGCTCGAACTGCGACCACCTGATCGTTTACATCGGCGGCCAGATCAAGAGGGAGGTCGATCCGGACCGCAAGGACTACGGCAACCTGGCGCACCCACCGTTCCTGGTCGACCTGACCGACTGCTGGGCCGGCGACTGGGGCGACCTGAAGATCGAGGGCTACCTGGGCGGCAAGCTGGCCATCACCAGAACTTTCTCCGGAAAGGGCGCGGACGTGCAGTTGTTCGTCGAGCCGGACGATGCCGAACTGGTGGGCGACGGTAGCGACGCCACCCGAGTCGTGTTGCGCGCGACCGATGAATACGGCAGTCCGCGCCCGTTCTCGACCGGCGCCGTTTCGCTCGCGATCGAGGGCCCGGGCGAGATCGTCGGCGAAAATCCGTTCGCCTTGACGGGAGGCGTGGGCGCCGTCTGGGTGAAGACCAAGGAGGCCGCCGGCACGATTCGCCTCACGGCCCGCCACCCCTACCTGGGCGTGAAGACCGTCCAGATTCAGGTGCGCCCCGCGCCGCCCGAAGCGGTGTAAAGCAAAGCCATGCCGCGCCCTGGCCGCGGCCGGCGCTTCCCACTGGCATGGCGGGCGGTATATGATGATGCTCGATGCACACGCGAGCGTTACTGGTCCGCAGGTTGCGGATCGCCGTGGCCGTCTTCGTGGTTGCGCTGCTGGGCGCAGCGGAGGTGGCGGCCCAGTCCAAGGCCGCCTCGAAGGTCCTGACCGTAAGCCAACTCGAAGCGCTGGTTCGGAAGGGAAGCCCGGATAGCTCCGTCAGCCAGGAACTCCTGAGCCGGGGCCTGGCCAGCCCGGTCGATTGGCCGCTGATCAACCGGCTGACCAAGCTCGGCGCCGGTCCCCAAACCGTTGCCGCGCTGGAACACCTGCTGCCCAAGGTCCGTCTGGCGATCCGCACCTCTCCCGGCGCCGACGTCTTCCTGAACGAATTAGCGGTGGCCACCGTCGGAGAGGGCGGCGAGCTCGTGCTCGCGGTGCAGCCCGGCGACTACCAACTCCGGGTCGCGCAGAAGGACCGAACTTCTTTCGGCAAACCGATTCGTCTGACGCTAAACCAGCCGCTGGTGGTGGAGGCGCCGCTGGAATGGAAGGTCGGGTACCTGACGCTCGACACGGGACTGCCGGACGCGCAGATCGACGTCGCCGGCGTGGGGCGCTATGTGACACGGGTGGAAAAACTCTCCGTGCCCGTAGGCCCGCGGCAGATCGGGGTGACCGCTCCTTTCCGGACGGCGTTCTCGAGCGTGGTGGCCATCGAGGGAGGGAAGACGCTCGAAGTCCCCGTAAAGCTCGAGTGGGACCCGGTCCAGCTCAAGGCGCTCGGCGACGAGATCCAGCGTGCCTACTTGAGGTCCGAGTACACCACGGTGACCGCGCTGGGGGCGTTCTATTGGCAGCGCGACGGCGCCGATGCCGAGGCACTCAAGGACCTGGCTCTCGGCTATGCCCAGACCAGGCAATTCGACTCTTTTCCGGTTGTCGCGGCCCGGGCCCTGGCGTCTGGAGCGGAGTTCACATTCCGCACCAAGCATTTCCACGGCGGCGTGACTCTCCATCCGGAGCACCCGGCGGAACTCGGCGTCAACGCGACCGCGATTCGCTACACGCCGCTCGGCAAGTGCAACCTGGGACCGATGACCGTTCCCCTGGCGCAGGTTCGCTGCTCGCTGCGCAGTGCGGAGAACTCCTCGACGCTCATCCTGGCCTTCCCGAATCCCAAGAACCCGATCAAAACCCTGGAACTCGACCTGGTCGGCGAAGCGCCCGCCGAATTGGAAGCCATCATGAGGCTGATCGAGATGTCGAACCGGCCCGCACCGAAACCCCGATTGCAGTAGGGATTCAGCTAAACTGAGCAAGCTGGCATAGGCAAGGGCGATCCACTCGCCGCCAGGAAGGTCTTTGCCATGTCGCTAGGAAGAAGGGTCACAGCGGAGCTCATCGGGACACTCTGGCCGGAATCCCGGTGACCAACCTATCCGGCCGTGGCCAAGGAGCCGTAGCCCGGTCACGGCTCATCGGCGGCCGTGAGTTCTTTTTTGTAACCTGGATGGCGCCGGCGCCGTCCACGGGAACAGAACCAGGAGAGTCTCAGATGTTATGCTCCGCTAAGCACCCGCGTCCTTTTTTGGCAGTTCCAGTCTCCGTGGGGTGGGCGATTCTGCTTCTGGTGATCTCGTCCGCACCGCTATCCGCGCAATCGTACCTGAACCTGAGCTTCGAAGACTGGTCGAACGGTGCTCCAACAGGTTGGTATCTGGACGGCAGCGGCGTTCAATACTCGGCCGACACCAGCACCATGGTGGACGGAGTGCGGAGCCTGCGGATTACCTCGCTCACCAACGATAGGACCCAGGACGGAGGCGCCACCGAGTATTTGACCGCAGGCCCGGCCATCGGGAAGACCATCCACGTGACAGGGTGGATCCGAACCCAGGGGGTGAGCGGTCATGCGGACCTGCGGGCCGACGCGCTGGATTCCCAAGGGAACACGCTGGTGTTCGGGAACTTGGGATCGTCGGCCCCCTTGGGTACAACCGGCTGGACGAACTACAGTTTCTCCCTGGCTGTGCCCGCCGGAAGCGTCGAGGTGAGCCTCAACGTCAACATGAGCGGCGCCGGCACGGCGTGGTTCGACGCTCTGAGCATCGACCTGGACGGGCAGCCGTACTTTCCCAACCCGACGGCAGCGCAGATTCAATGGATCCAGGCTAACGCCATTCCGTTCACCACTCTGGACCCCAACGCCGACTTCACGGAGCTGGAGCCGCTGAAGAGGATCGTCGGGAACGCCCACATCGTCGGCCTGGGCGAGGGCACGCATGGCACCTCGGAGTTCTTTCGGATGAAGTCTCGGCTGGTCTCGTTCCTGGCTCAGGAAATGGGGTTCACGATCTTCGCCATCGAAGCCAACATGCCCGAAGCCTACTTGTTGAACGACTACGTGCTGACCGGCCGCGGCGATCCCAAGGAATTGCTTAATGGGATGTACTTCTGGACCTGGAACACGCAGGAAGTGCTGGACATGGTGGAGTGGATGCGCCAGTACAACGCCTCCGGGAAGGGAACCATCCAGTTCCTGGGCTTCGACATGCAGACCCCGGGCGTGGCCATGGATTACGTGCTCCGCTTTGTGCGGCAAGCCGATCCAGGCCTGCTGCCCACGGTCAATTCGAGCTACAGCCTGGTCAACGCGCTGGGCCCCTTCCCCATCGCCACCGCGTCCGACCAGGCGCAGTTCCAGGCCGCGCAGGCGGCGGCCCAAAGCGTCCTGGACCAGCTTCAGGCAAATCGCGCCCAGTACTTGCAGCGGATGTCCTCGACCGAGGTGGACTGGGCGATTCAGAATGCCAGGATTGTGGAGCAGGCGGTGCAGTTGGGCGCCACGAGCGACACTACCTTCCGGGACGCCTCGATGGCCGCCAACATCGAGTGGATCGCCGCGCACGCGCCGCCGGGCGCACGGATCGTCCTGTGGGCGCACAACCTCCACATCAATAAGGAGCCGGCGGCGATGGGCGGCGCGCTGGCGCAGTACTTCGGACCGGACTACGTTGCGTTCGGGCAGGCCTTCCATTTGGGAACGTACCGGGCGGTGGGCATCGGTACCGGTGGTCTCGCGGCCTATCCAGCCCTGGATTCCTTTCCGGGGAGCGCGGAGTACTTCTTCCATAAAACCGGAACGCCACAGCAGATCCTCGATCTCCGGTTGGCGAACGCAAGCGATCCCGGTTCCTCGTGGCTGCTGGGCGGGCTCGAGTTCAGGGAGATCGGTGCGGTCGAAGAGGACGGATTCGCGGAATTCTCCGGAACCTCGCGCCTGGTCCAGGACTTCGATGGGTTGATTTTCTTCGACCAGACCACCGCCTCGGCGGAGCTGCCGTGGCACGCCATGGATTTGGCCGTGTTCGCACCGGTGGCCGCTCGCCCCGGAACGCTGGGCGTGCCTTACGTGGCCGCGTCCGCTCCGGGCAGCGGAACGCCTGCGCCCCTGCCAGGCGGAACGGTCGGCGCGCCCTACACGCAAACCCTGATGGGGGGCGGTGGGCCCTGCTCCTGGGGCGGATGCGGGGCCACGGCCTGGCCGCCCTACGGGAATTGGAACGTTGCCGCAGGCGCGCTTCCATCCGGGCTTAGCCTCGGTTCGGACGGCGTCCTGAGCGGCACACCGACCAAAACCGGCCTGTTCACCTTTACCGTAGAGACCACCGCCAACCCGCAGACCGCCCTGGGACAACTCCAGCTCAGGATTGGTTCCTTTGGGCAGGCTCCGCGGTCCCCCTGCCCATTGGCCGGCGCCACTCGCTCCTTTGAGATTCCGCAGACCAGTTGCGGCCCCCCGCGACCGCCCTGGCCCNNCAGTGGCCTTTCGCGGGTAGAAGCCATAGGAGCTACAGTACCCCTAGTACTTGTAAGAGGTCTAGATCGGTAGTTTTCGTGCCTTTGCTGTTGTGAGCGCGCGCGCGAATCTCTATACTGAAGCACTTACGCCCCAGGCTGCCGCAGCCGATGACAGGCTCCGGCGTCTGAGGGAGACGAGAGCATGCGACGCGCACCATTGTCGAGCCGGCCGCCGGAACCACGGGCGGAGCAGCCCTCTGTCGCTCTACTCTCCCAGTTGCCCAGCGGCTCGCCGGAGGTTTGCTGGCAGTCTTGCATGCACTTAGCCGAGGGGTTCGGTTGCCTGGGCGAGACGGACGCTTCCCTGAAATACCTGGCGCGTGCGGTGAAGGAAGCGGGCGAGTTCGGCCTGCACGATCCGCGCCTGGCCAGGAGCCTGAATGCACTGGGCCTGCTGCATTGCCGCCTGGGCGACGGCGCCGCGGCGGAGAGCGCTCTCAAGAGCGCCGCCGCCATTTACGAGCAGGCGCTGGGGCCGGAGCACCCCGAGCTGGCCGCCGTGCATTTCAACCTGGCGGGGGCCTATGAGTTACAGGACAACCACGACGCCGCTGCCCTGGAATACGAGCGGGCGCTGGCCCTGGCCGAACGGTCGCTGGCCAGACTCCACCAGGACGTCACCCTGACTCTGGACCGCCTCGGCGAGGTCTACCTCGCGTTGGGACGCCGCGCGGCGGCCCAATTTGCGCTGCGGCAAGAAGATCCCGGCCGCAGTCTCCCGGGCCAGGAGCAGCCCAGCCTGGCCGGCCACCTTAAGCGTTTGGCCCAGATCTACAGCGGCCCGGACGGGTCTCCCGAAGCGGAACTGCTGTTCACCGGCGCCCTGGCGGCGCTCGAGAAGGCGCTGGGCCGCAGGCACCGCGAGATTCCCGCGCAACTGGCTGCGCTCGCCAAGACCTGCCGCGAGCAGGCGCGCTTCGCCGATGCGCACAAGCTGCTCGAGCTTTCACTGGCCATTTTGGAAAAGGCCCTCCATCCCGAGCAACCCGGCTCGGCGGTGGCGCTCGAGTTCTACTCGGAGATTCTGCGCGTCCTCAATCTCGACGCCAAGCGCAAGGAGCCGTTCTCCCGCGCCGCCGCACGCAGTTGAACTTCAGCCCCCCAGCCGCCGCACTTCCTCCGGCTCCAGCATCCGCCACTTTCCGATCGCCAGCTCGCCAATGCGTATCGGCCCGATGGC
>PMEV01000073.1 GCA_003154855.1 Bryobacterales bacterium | reverse complement strand
TGGCGCAGGCGCGCGATGGCCTTGTTGGCGTCCAGGCGCGCCAGGACGTCGCGCTGGCGCGAATCGGCGTACTCGTTCTGCCGGGTGAGCACCAGGAAGTTGGTCGACTCGCCGGACTGGTACATGCGCGTTTCGCTGTCGAGTTTCTCCTTGGCGGCCCGCGCGCTGGCCTCGGCGGCCACGATGCGCTGCCGCGACGTGGCCAGCGCCTGCATGGCGTTCCGCACCTGCGCTTCGATGCCCAGCTCAAGACGCGCCTGCTCGAGCTTGAGCCGGCGCTCCAGAATCGCGCTCTGGGCCAGGTTGGCGTGCGCGGCTCGGTTGCGCGGGGTCAGGTCCAGAGTCAGGCCCACCTGCACCGTCGGGTAGCTGCCGCTGAACAGGTTCGAAAGCGACTTCCCATAGCCGCCCGTGAGGCTCGGCGGAAGAGCGCCGAAGTTCAATGCGATGGGCGGGAGCCCGGCGGGGGCCGACAATTCATTGATCTGGTTGGTCATGGCCCCGAAGAGCTCGGAAAGCGGGTCGGTCGCGGCCACGGCGCCGGCCAGGCCCGTGTTGGCGTATCCGGCGACGAGGTTCAGTTGCGGCTTGACCTGGTCGGCGCTGAGCTTGGTCTGAACCGCCGCCACATCCCTCTGGGTACCGATCATGCGCATCTCAGGGCGCTGTTTCAGCGCGGCGCCGACCGCTTCCCGCAAGTCGCCCGCTTCGGGCGGCTCCGGGGTCTCAATGTCCACGGGCACGATCTCGTCGCCCCACAGGGAATCCTCGCGCGATGAGGTCAGCAGGAGCTTGAGGCCGTTCTCCGCCTCGGTGACCCGACCGACGCCCGAGTAGTAGGTATCCAGCCGGCGCTCGAACTCGGCCTCGGCAGCCGAGATCTCGATCTGGGCCTGCGTGCCGGCGGCCACCATGCGTTTGGTCATGGCCAGTTGCCGGCGGGCCAACTCGACCGTGTCGGAGAGCACATCGACCGCCTGACGCGCGGCGGCCAGGTCCCAGTAGGCCTGCTCGACGCGCGTGATCGCGTCGATGTTTCGCAGCACGAAATCGGTCTCGGAAAGATCCAGCCGCTTGCGGCGGATCTTCAATTCGGCGCGATAGGGATCGATGGCGCGATTGCGGAGCAGCGGCTGCGTGAAGTTGNNGTGTGAACGTGTTCGGAGAGAACGCCATCGGCGCCCATGAGGATGGAACCGGTGGGGATCTTCGCGGAGAGAATCGAAGGCGACCAATGCAGGGTCGTGTCGAAATAGCCATGCGCTCCCTTAAACGCCTGGGAGGCGCTTTCGCGGTTGGTCTTCTCGATCTCGATATCGAGGNNNCCGCGCAGGAACGCGCCGGCCCGGGCCGACAGTTTGAGATGGCCGAGGTCGTCGAACAGAGAATACGTCACCGGGGTGACCAGCAACGTCAGCAGCAGGCACAAGGTCTGGCCTCCAATGACCACGATGGCGACACTGCGGCGCGAAGAGGCGCCGGCGCCCCCGCCCAGAGCCATGGGCAACATGCCGGCGACCAGCGAGGCGGTGGTCATAAGGATGGGCCGCAGCCGGTCTTCGCAGCCCCGCAGGATGGCCTCCGCGCGCGGCCGGCCTTCCTTGAAGCGCAGCGCCTTGATGTGATCGATCTGCAGGATGGCGTTCTTCTTGACGATGCCGAACAGCATCAGAATCCCCAGGGACGTGTAGATGATCTGGAAGTTCTCGCCGGCCACGAACAGAGTCAGCAGCGCGAAGGGGACCGCGAGCGGCAGGCTGATGAGGATGGTGACCGGATCGATGAAGCTCTCGAACTGCGCGGCCAGCACCATATACATAAAGATAATGGAGAGCAGGAACGCGACTACGAAGCCCATCGCCGCGCGCCCGAATTCCTTGCTGCGCCCCAGCAGGCCGAAGCGGTACTCGGGCGGCATGTTGAGCGCCGCGGTGGTGCGGTCGAGCACCGCGATGACGTTGCTGAGCGATTGGCCTTGGGCGAAGTTGGCCGTAAGCGTAATCTGGCGCTGGCGGTTCACGCGGTCGATCTGGGTGGGCCCGGTTCCCTCCTCGACCGTGACCACGTTGGAGACCGGGACGTTGCCCAGCGCCGCGGAGGGAACGTAGAGGCGCTCGAACGCGCGCGCCGAGTCGCGGAACTGCTTCTCCACGCGAAGCTGCACGTCGTAGCGGTCGTCGCCTTCGCGGTAGGTGGTGGCCTGCGGGTCGCCGCCCACCAGCGTGCGCAGCGCGGTGGCGATGGAAGCGACGTTCACGCCGAGATCGGCCGCTTTGGCGCGGTTGATGTGAACGCGCAGCTCGGGCTTGCCGGGTTCGTAGGAACTCTCGATATCCCGGACGCCCGGCGTGCGGCCCAGTTCCGCCCGGATGGCCGCCGTGTAGCGCTCCAGGTGCCCGAAGTCGGGGCCTTGAACGAAGAATTGAAGGTCCTTGTTGGGGCCGGCGCCGGCGAACATGGCGGGCGGCTGGACCGCGACGGTCAGGTCCCGGTACTTCCGCAGCCGCTCGCGGGCCTGGAGCATGATCTCGAACTGGGAATGGCTGCGCTCCTGGACCGGCGCCAGTTCGACCAACAGCGAGCCGCGGTCCACCTGGCGCCGGCTATCGGCGCCCAGGGTGGTGAGCACGTTGCAAATGCCGGGCAGCGTATGAACGTCCGCCTCGATCTCCCGCATCATGGCGGAGCTGCCATCCAGCGAGGAACCCACCGGCATGCGCACGGCAATCTCGAACTCGCTCTGGTCGTCCACGGGCAGGAAGTCCTTGCCCATATGCAGGAACATGGGGATGGTCGAGAATGCCACCACCACCGCACACACCACGATGACCCAGCGGTGCGACATCGACCAGCGCAGCATCCGGCGATAAGGCCCGGACAGCGCGCGGAACAGCACCGTGTCCTTGGTGGACGCGCCCGCCTTTCCGTCGCCCATCTTCAGGAAGCGCGAGCTGAGCATGGGCGTCAGGGTAAAGCTCACCAGCAGCGAGACCAGCACGGCGAAGGCCGCGGTATAGCCGAAGCTGGACATGAACCGGCCCACGATGCCGGTCATCATGGCCACCGGCAGGAAGATGATCACCAGGCTGAAGGTGGTGGCCATGACCGCCAGGCCGATTTCCTTGGTGCCCTGGACGGCGGCCTCGAAGGGGGGCAAGTGCTTCTCCTCCGCGTTGCGGAAGATGTTCTCGAGCACCACGATCGCGTCGTCGATCACGATGCCCACCACCAGCACCAGCGCCAGCATCGTGATCTGATTCAGCGTGAAGCCCATCAGGTTCATGAGCGAGTAAGTGGAAACGATCGAGATGGGAATGGCCACGGCGGCGATCAGCGTGGTGCGCCAGCTCCGCATGAACAGCAGCACCACAAAGCCGGCGCACAGGCCGCCCAGCAACAGGTGCTCCTGCACGGCCTTGAAAGACTCTTCGATGAAAGTGGACTGGTCGCCGGCATAAGTGATCTTGAAATCGGGCGGCAGCAAAGGTTGAAGCTGGGCGATGCGGGCCTTGACGGCGTGAACCACATCCAGGGTGTTGGTGCCCGACTGCTTGCGGACTTCGAGCACCACCGCGGGATCGCCGTCCAGACGCGCCAGCGAACGCGGCTCCTCGACGCCATCCTCCACCTTGCCGATGTCGCGAATGCGCACCGGCGAGCCGTTCACAGAGGCGACGATGATGTCGGCGAAATCGGCCGGGCGCTCGATGCGGCCGAGCGTGCGCAGGCTTAGCTCGCGCGCGCCCTGGTCCACGCGCCCTCCGGGGATCTCGACGTTCTGCGCGGCCAGCGCGCCGCGGACCTGGTCGATGTTCAGGTTGTAGGAATACAGCTTCCCGCCGTCGAGCCAGACCTGAATCTGGCGCACGCGGTCGCCGATGAAGCGGACCTGGCCAACGCCGTCGATGGACTCGATGTTCTTCTTCACCTGGTCGTCGACGATCTTGGTGGTCTCGCGCAGGTCGCGCCGCGAGGAAACGACCACGCTGATGACGGGCGAGGCGTCGGTGGAGATCTTTTCGATGACCGGAGGGTCCACGTCCTTGGGCAGATCGCGCGTGACGCCGGCCACCTTATCGCGCATCTCCTGGGCGCCGATGTCGGGGTCCTTCTCAAGCACGAAGGTGACCCACACGATCGAGACGCCTTCGGCGGAGAGGGACCGCAGCTCGTCGATGCCGCTGGTGGTGTTCACCGCTTCCTCGATGCGTTTGGTGACCTGGGTCTCCACCTCTTCGGGCGACGCGCCGCGCAGGGTGGTGGTGATGGTGACAACCGGAATGTCGACCTTGGGGTACAAGTCCACGCCCAGCTTCATATAGGCGCTGACGCCGAGCACCACCAGCGCCAGGATGAGCATGGTGGCGAAGACCGGCCTCTGAATGCAGATTTGTGCCAGTTTCTGCATGGCCTACCTCCCCGCCTCGGCGCGGACCGATAGGCCGTCTATCAGCACGGGCAGCTTGCTGACGGCAACCTGGTCGCCGGCGTGTATGGCGCCACCCGGGATCTCGATCCAGCCCTCCACCTCGACGCCGGGCGTAACCTTGTTCTCGGCCACCCGCCCGCTCTTCACGGTGAAGACCTTGGTGAGGCCGGCGAGCTGGTAGAGCGCCTCTTTGGGAACCACCACCGCGGCGTTGTCGCCTGCCAGCGCGAGCTGAACCTGGACGAACATGCCGGGCCGAAGACGTTCGTCGCGCTCCGCCAGGCGCGCCTCCACGGAAAGCGAGCGCGAGTGGGCATCCAGCGTGGGGTTCAGCTCGGTGACGCGGGCGTGGAACTGAGCGCCGGGAACGGCATCCGTGGTGAAGACCAGCGTACCGCCGGTGCGCACTTCGGTGGCCGCGAATTCGGGAATGTCGGCGCGCAGCCGCAGCGGCCAGGACTTGACCAGCGTGACGATGGGCGTGTTCTCCCGCATGTACTGGCCGGCAGAGACCAGGCGCGCGGAGATCTGTCCGTCGAAGGGGGCGCGCACCGTCGCGTCGCCCAGGCGCTTCTCGGCGAAGCGCACGTCGGCGCGGAGCGCCTGCACGGCGGCGAGCTGGGTGCGCAGCATGTCGCGGGTGGCCTCGTAGCCCGCCTCGCGCGCGTGGAGTCCCTTTTCGATCTCGATGTAGCGTTCCTCCGAGACGTCGCCGGTCTTGTACAGCTTGGCCGCCATGTCGAACTTGAATCGCGCGTCTTCCATCTGCGCTTTGGCCTGGCGGATGGCGGGCGTCGAATCGGGCGTCGCGTCCTGCTGCTGAGGGTCCAGGCCGATGGCGGCCAGCGCTTGGGCCAGCGCGGCGCGGGCGCGCTCGCACTGGATGACCAGCTCGCGCTTATCGAGCTCGGCGATGATGTCGCCCCGGTGCACGCTCTGGCCGAAGTCGTAGCGCACCTCGGCGAGGCGCCCCGCCACCTCCGAGCTCACCGACACCGTTTCATCGGGCTGCAGCGAGCCGGTGACCGAGACGGCCGTTCCAAGATGGCGTGTTTCGGCCGTGGCGACGCGGACCGCGACCGTGTCCGTCTTGGCCTTCGACGCAGCCTCGACCTGGGTTTGGCCGCGCCGCCCGCAGCCGGGAATGAGCGGAGTCAGAGCAAGTATGAAAAGTGCAATAGGTCTCATTTGGAGACTCCCTTCAGGAATACATCGACCATTTGTTCGACAACTTCATGGACACTGCCCAACGCGGCGGCGCCCCGGTACAGCATCCGGTTCATGCCCAGCTCGGTCGACATGCCCAGGAAGACGCGGGCGGCGACGGTGGGATCGACCTCCCGAAAGACACCGGCGCGAATGCGGTCGGCAAAGTAAACGGCCAGCATCTCATGTGCCTCGCGCTGGCGTTCATAGAAGATGTCGCCCAGCTCGGGACCTTCGAGCGCGGCCAGGAGCAGCAGCCGGCCGTAAGCTTGATCCTCGGTGTGGCACTGGCAAACGAACTCGCTGAGCGCGATGAGTAAGTCGCGGTCCTGGCCCGCCTCGGCCAGCGGCTTGAGTAAGGCCGTGGCCCGCGCCACGCCTTCGCGCGACTTAACGTCGATGATGGCCTCGAACAGGTCGCGCTTGGACTTGAAGTGCTCGTAGAGGATGGGCTCGGAGACGCCCACGGCGTCGGCCAAAGCGCGGGTGGTGGTTCCACGAAAGCCGCGCTCCGAGAAGAGCCTGATGGCGGCCTCCATGATGGCGGCACGGCGATCTTCGGAATTCATTCGCTGCAAGGTGGCGGCCTCCTGCTAGTGTAGTGCGGCGCAAGTAAGGGCATGTATGAAGCATCCCGCCCAGGCAGCTTTCTGTGGCGCACGCACTCCTGCGTGCCGCGTCGAGACTCATCTCGACGCCAGGGTGTCGGCACGAGTGGTGTCGGCACGAGTGCCGACACGGCAGGCTGAAGCCCACGCCACGTGGTGACGAATAACCGTCAGTCTGCTTGACGCACTACACTAGCGCCTGCTAGGTTAGCAGACACTAAGATATGTTAGCAAACACTAGGGTCGGAGGCAAGGGCAAAGTGCAGAGGCGGCGGTTGGGTCTCCGCGGTACCCTCTATTCATTTCATTCTAAACGAGTTCTTCGAACCAGTGTGGGGGCCGGGCGCGGCTGCTGGCCGCTGTTGTGAACGCCGTCCGAGAGCTCTCCGAATTCATACGCCAGCGGTAGAGGCGTTGCAGCAGCATGGTTCTGAGATGCACTGATCCGGCAAATCGAGGTGTCTGCTTCGGATGTCGCGGATCGAGCTCCAGCCCGGAGTCCGTCCTGCTGTATACTGCCTCTGTGGGATTGCGATGAAGCCTTCTATCTTTGCTCTCTGTCTTGTGTTTGCGTCGAGCGGTCTGCTCGCCCAGAACCCTGGCTGGCAGCCATCGCCCGGCCACACGCAAGTGCCGCTATGGCCAGGCACTCCACCCGACGCCCAGTTTGGCCCGCCGGCCAACACCGAAACGGCGCAATCGGGAGACATCGGCAACGTCTCGCGGCCCACCATGACCCTCTACCCGCCAAAGGGAAACAATACAGGCGCCGCGGTCGTTGTCTTTCCTGGCGGGGGCTATCAGATCCTGGCTATCGATCTCGAAGGCGTCGAGGTCTGCGACTGGCTGACCTCCAAGGGCATCGCGTGTGTGCTCCTGAAGTACCGCGTTCCCTACTCGGGGCCGCACTGGGATGAGCGATGTAAGTGCCACATGAATCCGAAAGCCCCCATGGCCCTCCAAGATGCGCAGAGGACCGTGGGGCTGGTCCGCTTCCACGCCGCGGAGTACCATATCGATCCGCACAAGATCGGCGTGCTTGGATTCTCGGCCGGCGGCCACCTCTCGGCGGCGATCAGCACGCACTTTGACAAACGTTTGTATCCGCCTGTCGATGCGGCCGACAAAGAAAGCTGCCGCCCGGATTTCGCGGTGGCCCTTTATCCGGGGCATCTCTGGATCGACGATAAGAAATTCGAGCTGAATCCGGATGTCCCCGTTACCCGCCGGACCCCTCCTACCTTCTTGCTGCAGGCCGAGAACGATCCCGTGGACAACATAAACCACTCGCTGGTTTACTACATTGCGCTCAAGAACGCCGGCGTTCCCGTCGAGATGCATCTGTATGCGCAAGGCGGCCATGCCTTCGGGCTGCGTCCCACCAGGTTTCCGATTACGCGTTGGCCTCGCTTAGTGGAGACTTGGCTGCGGACCATCGGCACGATCCCGGAGTAGGCGCTCTGCCTACTTCGACTTCACCCGGCCTCCACTCGTCTACTGGAAATCGCCAACCATCGCACACCCGGCTCACCGGCGCCAATGGCCCCGCCGCCCGGCCCACTTTCTTGCCGCCCCTAGCGCCGACGGTCCTGCCGCCCATGGGTTGCCTCGCCACAGACCGCGTGCGAGTACTGCGGTCCACTCCGCCCCGCCCCCCCCCCGGCCATCTGGAA
>PMEV01000467.1 GCA_003154855.1 Bryobacterales bacterium | reverse complement strand
GGCTCGCTTACCACGACCTGACGTTTCTCGTGTACCCCCAGATCGCCGCCAATGCTCTGCTTCCTTCTTTGCTCTACCATTTCTTCTATCGCAACGAGAGGGAAGGTCTGCCCGCCCGCCGGATGTGGCTGGCCGTTCTTTTCGCCGTCTACGCACTGGGGATTTGGTTCGTGGTGTTGGCGCTCGGCGCGCTGGGCCGCCCACACCAGGATTACCTGGGCGACAAACCAACGCTGCTGGCCTACCGGGCGCTCATGGTGGCGGCGGCGGCCGGCAGCGGTTTGGTCCTCTGGGCGTCCCGCCGCCCTGTCGCCGATCGGCTCTGGCGGAGTCAGCGGCGCTTGTTGCTGCTTCTCTCCTGCGCCTGGGCGTGCATTTACCTCTTCCCGCCGTTGCGGGACTGGAGCGCCCTGCTTGCCCAGATGCTGCCGCTGTGCTTCGCATTCGTCGTCACTTACTATGTCGAGCGGCCCACCTTCTTCGATGTCCTCATCAAGAAGGGAGCGTTTACGTTCTGCTCGCTGATCCTTCTGGCGGCGTACTTCCTCCTGCTGGCGCCCTTGCTACTGCGGCTCTGGTGGGGCACTCGGACCGCCGTCCTGGCCTGGGCGCTTCTGGTATTGCCCATCGTGCTCCTGGCGCCTTGGGGTCAGCGAGAGCTCTCGGCCTGGCTCGACCGGCTATTCCTGGGGCGCCGCTACCTTCCGGCTCAGGCCGCCCAGTACTTCCTCACCCAATTGCAGAGCGCTGTCGGCGAAAGCGAGTTGGCCGGCCGCGCGGAGCAACTGCTGGGAGAGGTATTCCACTCCCAGGCGCAGATCCTGCTCGGTCCCGCACCGCTTCCACCGCCCGGAAACGCCGGAGCGGGCATGCAGGCGCCCATCGGCCAGCATGGCCGGCAGATTGGTTTGATCTCGATCCTGCCGCGGGTCCGCGGTCCGCGCTTCCTCAGCGAAGACGTCGCCCTGCTCTCCTCTTTGGCGGAGACCTATTCCTTCCTGCTCGACAACCTGCGCTTGCGCGAGGAGCGGGCCCAGCGCGAAGGGCGGGAAAGGAACCTGCTGCTCGAAGCCCAGCGCTCCGAGCTCCGGGCGCTGCGTGCACAGATCAATCCGCACTTCATGTTCAACGCCTTGAACACCATCGCCGGACTGATTCCCCGCCGCCCCGATCGCGCCGAGCGGACCATCGAGCAGTTGGCGGAGGTGTTTCGCTATACCCTCCGCCGCTCCGAACGGGAATGGGTGCCTTTGGACGAGGAACTCGAGGCCGTCCGCGCTTACCTCGATATCGAGCGCACGCGCTTCGGCGATCGGCTGGAGTTTACCATCCGCGCCGGCGACGAAGCGGAAGGGGTGCGGATTCCGGCCATGATTGTGCAGACTCTGGTCGAGAACGCCGTCAAGCACGGTGTCGGCGCCATTCGCGTCCCGGGCCGGATCGAGGTCAATGTCGAGGCGGCCCGAAACCGTCTCCGGATCGAGGTCCGCGACAACGGGCCGGGCTTCGAGGAATCCGCGGCCGGAGTCTTCCACCAACCTGGAGAGGGCCACGGTCTGCGCAACATACGGGAGCGGTTGCGGGGATACTTCGGCGACGCCGCCCGCCTCTCTGTCGCGCGCGATGGAACGCCCGCTTCGACTGTGGTCGCCATCGAGATGCCGCGGACCACGCAGCCCCTCGAGGTGGCGCCATGATTCGCACGCTGCTCGTGGACGACGAAGACATCGCGCGCGAGCGGCTCCGCCAGATGCTCGGCTCGATCAACGATGTGGAGGTCGTCGGTGAAGCCGCCGACGGCGAAGAGGCCATTCAGAAGACCCTCGAACTGCAGCCCGACCTGCTGCTTCTCGATATCCAAATGCCGGGCATCGGCGGCCTCGAGGTGGCCGCGTGCCTGCCTCGGCCGCGTCCCAAGATCGTCTTCTGCACGGCTTTTGACACCTATGCCGTAAAAGCTTTCGAGCTGCACGCCATCGACTACCTTCTGAAACCGGCCAGCCTTCACCGGCTGGCGCAGGCCATCGAACGCATCCGCCAGAGACCGCCGCGCGATGCCGATGCCGATGTGGATCGCCTGACGCGGGTGGTGCCGGGAGCGAGCGCGCGCCTGCTGGTCCGCTGCGGCGGACGCTACAAGGTGATCCCGCAGCGCGACGTCCTCTATTTCTCCTCCGAAACCGGGCTTACCAAACTGCACACCCAGGAGCGTGCCTATGTCCTCGAACCCACTCTCGGCGATCTCGAGGAGCGCCTGGATGCGGCGCTTTTCTTTCGCCTCTCCCGCGCGGTGGTTGTGAAGCTCGATTCGATTACCGAAGTCCGCCCACTGATCGGCGGAACCGCCGAGGTCGTGCTGAACAACGGAGCGACGCTTGAGGTGAGCCGCCGGCGCGTCAAGGAGTTGCTGGAGCGCCTGGACGGCGGTTTCAACTCACCCGCACCACCACCCGGCCCTCCGCCGGCATGACCGGCAACGGGCCGGCATGGCAAAATGGAACTCCCGGCTAACCAGGCTCGACAGACGAGAGCCGGCGGGAAGCGATCCGGCGCCCGACGCACTACACTGGAGCATGGCGGATAGGCATCAGGTAAACATGGCACCCACCGCAATTCGAAAGAGGCCTTATCGTTCCGTGAGCGAGCTGGCTGGACCGATCGCGGGATCTGCGGCGCGAGCGATTCCCACTAACAGGGTCGGGGCCGCGATCCGCTACTCCCTAGCTTTCCTGTGTCTCTCCGCCGGTTCCTTTGCGGCCGACTACTCGCATTGGGGAGAGCCGGTGGCCGGATTGAGGATGGCACTCTCCCTCGACGGGACCAGTCCAACCGGCGAGCGCGCTCTACGGATCACGATTGAGAATCAAGGCAACCGGGATCGGCTTCTGCGAATCGGCACGATCATCGGCGGCCGGGCCTACCTGGACAAACTGACGCCCGTGTTCGTGTCGCT
>PMEV01000325.1 GCA_003154855.1 Bryobacterales bacterium | reverse complement strand
GGGCTCGAGAGCGGCAGAGCGCCGACGTACACCACTCCCTTGGATCGCAGCAGGTTGGCGCGCGTGGCGGGAACGTTGGCCAGCGCGGTGGCCGGCACGGTGAAGCTGGAGGACCCCGCCGGCGCCACGCACACGAACTCGCCCGTAGCGTTCGACGGCAGGTCCACGCCGCCTCCGTAGATGACCACCGTCTGGCCCGTGGGCACGCCGAGGTAATTTACGGTGAGACCCTGGCTGCGAGTGACGCGGACGGTCTGGCCGCCGTCGCTCCAGGTGAGCGGCGTGGGAAAGGTGAAACTCGCCGAAATGGCCCCCACGTCCGCTCCGCCGGGGCCGGCGATCGAGAAACTGCCCGGCTTGAGGAACAGCGACGAGGGTACCAGGGATCCGTCATAGGTATAGCCGAGCGGCTGGAAGTTCCGCACATTGCCGGTCGCCCGCTTGGCTGTCCGGCTGCCCAAGGAGCCGGTGAGGGTGAGAGAGCTGCCGGCGTCCAGGAACTTTCCCGTGGTGCCGCTGAGCGGGAAGGGGTCGCCATCGAACATGTCGCCCTGCGGCGTATAGGCCGTGCAGGTTCCGGCCGGCGGCAGCGAGAAGTAGGGGTTGAACGGCGGAAGCCCCGCGGCGCTTTCCTGCTGGAAGGTGATCATCAGGCTGTCGGTGGTCACCGTGGCCACCGCCGGCAGCCCGACGTCTTCGGTCACCGGAGTGCGCAGAGCCGCGAGGACCCCGAGCTTCTTGCCAGCGAGAAAAGGCGCCGCGAGTGCGTTGCCGCTCTCCTTGCAGGGCGACCCGTCCGCCGAGATGGCGATGGTGCTCGAGTTGCTCACCGTGACGCCTTCGGTGCGGATCTGGACCGGCACCCAGCATCCCAGCGGAGCGTTCTGGGGAATCTGGAAGTTGATTTGGTCCTCCCCCGCGGAAGTGCTGCGGCCGCTGTAGCCGATGGTCGCCGGCTGCCCGCCGACGAAGACCTCCGTCTGGGTGGGAAGATTGCCCGCCGTGGGCGCGACGTTGTCGGGGAATGTGACGGGGCCTAGTCCGGTTCCGTAGAGGATCAAGTACTGGTTGGGCTTGGCCGCCACCCCGGGCAAGTTCAAAGGCTGCTGCGAACCGGAGACGAAGTTGTCAATCGCGCCCGGCCCAAAGCCGGCGGCATTAATGGTGAAGATGCCGAAGCTCGCGTTCACCACCGTGGCGGGCGAGGGCGGTCCTTTCACGCTGTTGAAGGTGACCGAAACAGAGACCTTGCCCAGCGGCGCATTGGAGGGCATGATGGCGTTGACTTGGCCCGCGCCGACGAAGAGCGGGATGGCGTTGACCGTGTTCGCGCCTTGCGTCACCGTAACGGAAACGCCGCCCAGCGTATTGGACAGCGGAAACGCAGTTACCTGTTGGCCCGAAACCGGTCCTAAGCCGGTCCCAAAGATGGAAAAGATGGACCCGCGCGCGATCGAGCCGGCCNNCGCGCGCGACCCGATCAACTGGGCGTAGCTCCCCGGAGCTATCGCCAGCGTAAGAAGCATGCAGAGAATTCTCATTCGCGCCTCCGTTAATAAGAGAATACCTCCTGCGCTGCCGGGCGGTGTGCCAGGCTGCAAGGAGACTGCTGTATGGATGCCGATTGCCCCCCTACGCCCAGCTCCATAGAGTTTTTCTATCGNNCCCGATGCAAATTTTTTGTGGCGCGGCCGGGCCTGCATCCTCTATTGTGTTGAGTTGCCCGCTCCGTTGCGGGCAAGTAGCCAGTACTCCACGCCGAGGTGACCACGTTGTCATATCGCATCATCGCTGGACTGTTTTTACTTTCGTCTTCTCTTCTGGCCAGGGCGCCGGAAGGAGTCGAATCGCAACTGGCCGCGCTGAAGGAGGCCGTGAAATCCTCCCAGTCGGCCGGCGACAANNGCAGAGCTTCGCCATGATGGCCGTCATCACCCTGGTGTGGGCCGTCTGCGGCTACAGCCTCGTCTTCTCCGAGGGCAACCCGTTCATCGGCGGTCTGCGCTATCTCTTCCTGCAGGGCGTGGGGGCCGAGCCGAACGCCACCTATGCGCCCACCATTCCCCACCAGACCTTCATGGTGTACCAGCTCATGTTCGCCATCATCACGCCGGCCCTCATCGCCGGCGCGTTCGCGGAGCGGGTGCGCTTCTCCGCCATGGTGCTGTTCTCGACGCTATGGGCCTTCCTGGTGTATTTCCCGGTGGCGCACATGGTGTGGGGCAACGGCGGTTTCCTGAATGCCTACCTGGGCGGCCGCTGCCCGGTCTTCGATTTCGCCGGCGGCACGGTGGTCCACATCACCTCCGGGTTCTCCGCCCTGGTGACCGCCATCTACATAGGCAAACGGAAGGGCTATCCCAGCCAGTCCATGATGCCGCACAGCCTGGTACTGAGCTTTATCGGAGCCTGTCTGCTGTGGGTAGGCTGGTTCGGCTTCAATGCNNTCCTGGATGCTGGCCGAAATCGCCCGCAAGGGTAAGCCCAGCGCGTTGGGCGCCATTTCGGGCGCCGTGGCCGGCCTGGCCACCGTCACGCAGGGCGCCGGTTTCGTCCAGCCGTTCCCCGCCATTCTCATCGGCCTGATCGCCGGAGCGGTCTGCTTCTTCATGGTCACGAAGGTGAAAGAGCGCTTCGGCTACGACGATTCGCTGGACGTTTTCGGGGTCCACGGCGTGGGCGGGCTGGTGGGTTGCACGCTCACCGGCATCTTCGCCACCCGGGCCGTCAACAGCGCGCTGAAACTGGCCAGCGGCCAGCCGGCACCGCTGGGCCTCATCGACGGCCACTGGATGCAGGTCCCCCATCAGCTTCTGGGCGCGGCCGTGGGCATCGCCATGGCGGTGGTGGGAACGCTCGTCGCGCTGAAGGTTACCGAGCTCATGGTCCCCCTGCGGGTTGCCGAGCGCGACGAGTCCAGCGGCATGGACCTCGCATTGCACGGCGAAGAAGGGTACAATTTCGAGGAGTAGCCCCATGTACAAAATCGAAGCCATCATCCAGCCCTTCAAGCTGGAAGCCGTTCGCGACGCCCTCAAAGCTATCCACATCGATGGCCTGACGGTTCTGGAAGTGCGCGGCCATGGCCGCCAGCAGGGCCACAAAGAGGTCTACCGCGGCCGGGAGTACAACGTCGACCTGCTTCCCAAGGTCAAGCTGGAAATGGTGATTCCGGCGGATCGCAAGGACGAGGTCGTCAACACTCTCATCGCCGCCGCCCGCTCGGGCGCCATCGGCGACGGCAAGATCTTC
>PMEV01000471.1 GCA_003154855.1 Bryobacterales bacterium | reverse complement strand
TCGTGAATGTTCTTCCAGCAGAAAAGGATGAAGTTCTTCGAGTAAGCCGCCTGGATCTCATCCTCGCGGAAGTGCTTTCCTATGGTTCCGCGGTGTTCGTGATAGACAACGCTGCGCGGCTGATAGAGCACCCGCCAGCCGCGCTTCCAGGCCAGGTAGCCGACATCGGTATCCTCGAGGTAGAAGGGGGCCAGGAGGGAATCGAAGCCGCCGACTTCGAGGAACTTGCGCCGGTCGAAGGCGCAGGAGCCGCCGCCGCCGTAGGCGCACGGGAAGAGGCCGGTGACGGCGTCGTCGAGGCGGTGGCGAACCCGCAGACCCCCATCGCGCCACCAGCATTGAGTGAGGCCGGTTTCCTCGCGCTTGCGCGCGGGATCGCTGAAGAAGATCTGACAGCCGACGGCGAAGACGCGCTCATCGTCGAAACCGTCGAGCAAGGGTTGGAGGAAGCCGGGATCGACGCGCATATCGCTGTTCAGCAGGACGACAATGTCGTTGCGGGCGGCGCGGAAGCCGGCGTTCGAGCCGCCGCCGAAGCCGAGATTGCGCGGCAGCGCCAGAAGGCGGATCTGGGGGAACCGCTGGCGGAGGAATTCGGCGCTGCCATCCGTGGAGCCGTTATCGACGACGACGATCTCGTTATCCGGATTGCCGTCCAATGCGGCCAGGACCGAGGGGAGGTACTTCTCGATCAGCTCGCGGCCGTTCCAGTTGGGGATGACGACGCTGGCCGCGGCGCAGTGGGGAGCGGTGTCGGAAGGGCGGCGCCGGCGACCGAAGAGGAGCCAGAGAAGGTCGGCGGCAGCCATGGCCAGGGCCGCGGCCAGAAGCAGGAACGGCGAGAGCACGAGCAGGGGTAGGCTGCGCAGGAATCGCTTCAGCTTCGGCATGTCAACTGTTGGGCAGCTCCGGACCGAGACCGACCTGGCGGCCCAGCTTGATCCAGCGCGAGGCCCGGACCATCTCCAGAAGCGCAGTGAGGCGCTGAACCTCGATGTTCAGGCGCATGGCCCACTCGGTGCGCTCGATGACCGTGGCCTCGGCCTTATCGAGCGACTGGATGCAGTCCAGCAATTCGCGGCCCTTGNNCGACCTGGGCCTCGTAGGCGGCGATGGAGGCCACATAGCCCGATATGGTCTCGGCTAGCTCCCGCTGGAGCTGAACGATGCGGTCTTGCGCGGCGGCGAGCTTCTGGTCGAGCTCCGCGGCCCAGAGGTTGCTACGGTCGAGTTCAGCGGTCTGCGCGCGGAACATATCGACCAAGCCCTGCTTCTCGGTGCGCAGATCTCCGAGCCAGCGGTCCTTGGTGGCCAGTTCCGCTTCCAGGCGTGCGATGTGCAGCTCGCGCTCGCGCAGCACGTTTCCGGCGCCGGGGAGATAGAGGAAGGGAGGCGGATCGGGCTGCGGATCGAGGGAACAGACGGCGACGAAGAAGTGCGCCTGGCGCGGGTCGGCCTCGTGATCGGCGGCGCGCA
Organism: Bryobacterales bacterium; assembly: GCA_003154855.1. GTDB lineage: Bacteria > Acidobacteriota > Terriglobia > Bryobacterales > Bryobacteraceae > Fen-330. Next base: position 2,079 of record PMEV01000471.1, on the reverse strand, counting down.
CCTGGGGGGCCAGCGGCGGATCGCCCGTGAGCGGTTGGAAGACGATGCCATCCACGTGGTTCTGCAGAAAGAGCGTGACCGAGGGGAACAGGTCGCGGAGGCGGGCGGAGAATTCGTCAAAATCGAATTCGTGGACGTGATAGGGATTGGGACCGGTCAGGCCGCGGGATTCGGCGTAGTATTCCTGGTTGGGCGTGGAGACGATGAACTGGCCGGCGGGGGCCAGCACGCGCCGGGCTTCGGCTAGGAAGCGCTGCCATTCCACCAGGTGTTCGATGACTTCGAAGGCGACCACCAGGTCCTGGGAGGCGTCGGGGAGCGGGAGGGCCGCGCAGGAGGCGGCGAGGAACCGGAGATTGCGTGTGGAGTAGTGGTCGCGAGCGTAACGGACGGCGTCGAGGGAAGCGTCCACGCCGACGATGCTGCGCGCGGCGGGATACAGTTCGGCCGAGCCGTAGCCCGTGCCGCATCCGGCATCCAGAACGCGCCGGCCGGAGGCGAAACGGGCGGCAAAAGCGTAGCGGGCCAAGTGCTCGTTCCAGAGGTCGACGCCCGCCTGTCCGGGGATTACGCGCTCGCCCGTGAACTCAAGCAACGGTGGCCTCCGGGGGCGCGCCTAGGCGGCTGTTGAGTTCCACCTTGCAAGGGAGGTGGAGGTAGCCGTAGATCTGGCCGTCGCTGTGTCCCATTTGCATGGTGAGGGCGTTGTCGATCCAGTCGCACATNNGAAAAGGAGAAGAAGGACGGATAGAGCTGGGGCAGGTCGAGGTGGAAATCCACGGTGTAGACGTCTCCGGGGGCCATGGGGGGAAGGTCGGAGCCCTCGCGGGAAGTGTTCGTGCCGGAGAAATCGATGCCGAGATGGTTGCGCAACATGAAGCCGACAATGGGGAGCGGAATCTGCTCGCCGGCGCGCACGCTGATGCGAACCNNGCGATGGTCGATGTTGGGGATGTGGTCGACGATCTCGGGCGCCATGGCGCCGGCGGCTCGCTCCAGGGCGGGGCGGCTTTGGTGCGTCAGATAGGTCGAGTCCTTCTCGGTCATGGCCGCCAGATACTTGGCGACCACGCGGTCGGTCTCGCCGATTTCCTTGATGCGGCCCCGCTCGAGCCACAGCGCNNNGGCGGAAGTAGATGTCGCCGACCGAGAGGGCTTCGTCGACCAGGAGAATCTCGGGGTCCACGTGGATGGCGACCGCGAAGGCCAAGCGGACCACCATCCCACTGGAATAGGTCTTCACCGGCCGGTTGATGAAATCGCCGATCTCCGCGAACTGCTCTATGGCCTGGTACTTGGAGTCCATTTCCCGGGAGGAAAAGCCCAGAATGGCCCCGTTCAGATAGACGTTGTCGCGGCCAGTAAACTCGGGGTTGAATCCGGCGCCCANNTCTCTCCGATGATGCAGAAGGTCTCGCCCTTGTGGATGGGGAGATCCAGGTCGCGCAAGGCCCAGAAGTCGCGATGGAAGGGATGCCGATTGAAGGTAACGAGTTCCTTCAAGCGGTCGCCGGGTGAATCGTAGATGGCGTAGCTTTTGGAAACTCCTTCAAATTCAACGGCATTCACTGAGCGCTCGCATGGGCAGGAATAAGAGAAAGGGCGACCGCCGGCTCCCCGCTGGCGCGATAGCCGGANNTCCAGTTTGTGCCTCTGCACAGACCGACTCCGCTCGCGGCGCTGGCTGTATAGTGACCCGATTCGCGGTGCAATGTACCGCGGCGCGCCGGCGCGTTCGAGCACCGGCAGGCGTCTAAAGTCTACAGCCAGTCAGCGGAGGAAGCAGGTAGCCGCCCGACATGTGGACGTTCTATATAGACTTCCTCCTGTAAGCTACGACCTCCTCGAACTACGAGCAAAGGCCGTGAGTCGGCACTCCATCCTTCTGGAGCCCAGAAACCCAGGTTAAACCGCCGCCTGAGGCTTCCACATCCACTATGCACCTGGAACTGGTTTCTGTCAATACTGAACCATTAACGAAAGTTAATGGTATGGCGGAGGGTGCGTTTGACAAGCTCTCGCGGAACCGAATAGGCTGGAAGAGACCCCAGTTGCGCCGGTGTAGCTCAGATGGTTAGA
>PMEV01000412.1 GCA_003154855.1 Bryobacterales bacterium | reverse complement strand
GAGGTTCGCAGGCATGGGCGCCTGCGACTATTATGCTCTCGAATTGCCGAGTCTTACCGGGAGGCCGCGGCAGCCAGGGCTCGTGGGGAATCGACCACAGCCTGGACCCGATTCGAGGTGAGGCGTACCGCTTTGGCATGCCGCCGCGCCAGCGCCGGGGCATGCTCCCAAGGCACGGGATGCGCCCTCAGGCAGGTTGGGCAGATGTAATAGCCGTTGACGGGCCACATCGGCGCCGGGTGCGTCATATGGCACCACAGTGATCCAACTCGATCCCCTAGTGCTCTCATACCGTGCCCCCTTCTCTTACCCCTCCCTTGGTTGGATTCACCTGGGGGCGGGAAGGGTGCGAAAAAAGGGGTGCCGGCAGTACTAATCCGCCTCGAAGACGCCCTTCTCCTTGTTCTTCCGGACGCGGTCCCAACGGAAAACCTGGCCGTTCATAGCGATATAGACGCCCGGGGGCAGCGTCTGGACGAAAGCCAGGGCGCTGCCCATATTGAACAAACCGTCCGAGCTGCCGAACTTGTAAGGCACCATGGCGCCGGTCAGCACGATGGTCTTGCCTTGGATTTCCCGGCCCAGGTGGGCGGCGGTCTGGACCATGGTGTCGGTACCGTGGGTGATGACGATCCTGGTTTCCGGGGCTATCCTACAGTGCTCGGCGATCAGGCGCCGGTCCGCCTCGCTCATCTCCAGGCTGTCGATCATCAGCAGGGTTTGGATCGCTGTGTCGAGCAGGCAGCGCCCCAGCCGGAGCATCTCGGGGACATGCGTGTCCTGGAAGAACAGGGTCCCGTTGCGCTCGTTGTACTCCTTGTCGAAGGTGCCGCCCGTCACGAAGATGCGGACCGGCTGGGGTGGCATGCCGCTAGCCCAGGTTGCGGGCGGCGAACTCCCAGTTCGCCAGGTTCCAGAAGGCCTTGACCAGAGGAAAAAGCGGCGGGTGACTTCTCGCCTACACGAGTCCTTGCGGCGCCGCCTGATGTAGGTCCTGCCCCGACGCTTCATCCGTATGCGACATTTCGGTTTCCCGGCGTGTTGAAAGCAGTGAGGCTGGTCATGCTCGGGCGACGCCTGGGTTGGAGTCTCCGTAAAACAGAGCGCCGGCGCCGGAGTTGAACGAAGCAGCCGTCAGCGCCACCATTCCACGCCTCGAGATCTCCGTCTCAGCTACAGCGTCGGCAGGTTCGAGACAGGCACCGGCAGACCTACCCGCATGAAGAACCGTGCAAATGCCTGAGACAGATGCTCTCGATATGGCGGTCTCAGCCGCAGCCAAGATCGTCTCCGTTCGGTTAGAATTGCCTCCAGAAACGCGAGCGGGATCGTATAGACGTCATGAAAATCGACGACTCTGTGGCTCATTTGGTGCGGCTCGCCTTGGTACTCGTTGATGATTGAGAGATTCCAGAGAAACCCGTCACGGATGTCCCTGCAATGGCCATCCCAAGCCTTGGCGGTCGACCGCTGGTTCCGCTTCTGCATTTCCTGCTCCCAAAGCGCGTGATACTCCGCCAACGAAAAGTGCGGACAGACAATTACGTTGGTCACCTTCCGATGCACGAGGTCACACGCTTGTGTCATAACCACGAGGTCCGCTTCGACGACTTCAGTGGCGGCTCGAAGGAACTCGCCGTTCGGTCCACCGAAGACTGTGGGGGTCGATTTCCAGCCCACAACCGGGCAATCGAATACGAGGTCGCCCTGCGTGAGCGGGGGTGCGTCGACCACCTCGTACCAATTGTCATTCATCGGAACGGTTTCTCGCGCTTCGATAGGTATCGATCAGAGGTTTCAAGCGGGGCAATTCGTCAGTTCGGAACTCGATCTGTTCCGAGAACAACACTGCACCTCGACGTGGCGGCGAGAAGACACCTCGAATCGGCCGATCTGCGTCGGCAGTCGCCCAAGCGTGCAACACGCGCGAGGCAGCTTCGCGACATCGATGCTGGAATTCCGGACTTGGCTCGAGAGAAGTGCCCTCCCACCGTCCAGCCAGTCGTATTCGCCCGAGCGCTTCTGTTATCCACGCTCGCGTCCCAGGCGGATTGTCACGACGTCCGCGATTCATGCTGTCCGCACCCCTTGGTTGTCATGTTTATTCGCCTATCATCTTCGAGGATTGTTTCCAGCCGTTTGAGCGCCCGGTGATGTCGTGCCGCCACCGCACCGGGACTGAGACCTAGGATCTTTCCGATTTCGTCGAAGGTGCTCTCGCCGGCCGCTCTCAGCATAATGACTTCTTGATCCCGGGCGTCGAGTTGCTCAAGTGCCTCCCGGACGGCAGCGGTTGTAGCCTCTTCAGGCGAATCGCCGGGTTCCTTCTCTCTGTTCGCTGCCATGCCCTCCGCGGGAGGAAGGTCTCGTCGAGCGCGCCGGTAATAGTCCGCAAGTTCATTCTCCGCTATCGTCCACACCCACTGCGCGAAGTTTCCCTGTCCCGGCCGGTACGATGGCAACTTGAGAGCAATGTTGGCGATGCACGATACTGCCAAATCCTCCGCCGCTAAGACGGGGAGGAAGTGGCGCATAAACAAGAACCTCAAGCGGTTGCCGAAGATCTCAGCGAATTCTCGGAACGCATGTTCGTCCAGGGCGAGCATTCGCTCGACTAACGCGTCTGAATCAGCCCTTTCCTGCGGTCGGTCGGGACGCACTGGATGCCTCTCTCTCATGATACCAGCCAAGGGAAGCGCCCCGTTCTCAATAGACCGTATCCGCATGCGACCTGGTGTCGTCCGGCAACTGGATCTGCTTGAAACGGCGCTGGTTCTCCTCCACAGTTCTCAAGGCCCCCGCAGCGTCTTATCCAAGCAGCAGGGCAGGCGGTGGGACCTGCGACAGGGAGGGATTTGGCAGGATCGGGCGGGTTCGACCAACTCCCGGTGCTGATCCAAGAGGCTTGGTGCGCGGCGTTCACCCGCCCTTCAGGGCGCCGGCAGTTAGTCCGCCTCGAAGACGCCCTTCT
>PMEV01000392.1 GCA_003154855.1 Bryobacterales bacterium | reverse complement strand
AGCAGCTGCTCGTACTGCGACGCAAGTCCAGACGCCGAGGAGCAGCGAATGGAGCAGGGGAAGAAATCGGGGATGATTGTCAGGTGTGGAGGGTACAGACACGCGAGCTTGTTCGTCCGCCACGCGAAGAAAGCCGCAGGCTCTATTCCCCGCAGAAAGGGCAACACCCACAGTGTGCCTTCCTGAAGAGAAACATATGAGGCGGCGCAGCAGGCTGGATACTCGTATGCCTCGGCGCAGGAGAGCGCATCGGCGCCTCCCAGTNNGTCGCATCGGGACTCCCGACGAAAAGCACGCAGTCGCCGTGAGGGTCACGCAGAGGGGTGATTCGCTGGAAAGTGTCTCCCAGGCTTGTTGAGAACTCAGTCCGAAGTCCGAATTCGCTTACGCGGTACTGGAGGGCTGCTCTCGAAAGAAAGGAAAACAGAGCGTCGCGCCGCGCTGGATCGGCAACCAGACGCACCACGCGCTTGACTCCCTCCAGGTGCGCCAGAAGTTCGAGAAGCTCGGCGCACTTGATCCAGTCGGCATAGAAAAGATCGAGCAGTTCGACCACGGTTGCGGATGCGACACTCATCAGTCGAACACCATAACGCAGAGGTCCGGCATCCGGAGTTCCTGGATGACTCGAGAGCCATGCGCGATGACGGCCCGATGAGGACCTGCGATCTNNACACCGAGGAGCTGAAAGATCAGGCCGTTGATTGTGCCCTTGACATACTCAGGGTGGTAGTAAAGCCAGCCGTCTCGAAGAGCTTCCTGTTCGATGAGGTAGATGCCCTCATATTCTGTATACAGGATTGTCGAGCGCTGACGCACGAGGAACTTCTTCGCCCACTCGCTGGAGAATGTCGCCAGGTACTCGTAGGCGTCCCATGCGACTCTTGCGGCTTCCTGGCACGTGAAGCTGCATGGGTAGAAACTCAGCAGGCAGTAGTCGAAGTACTGAGCACCGATGTTGTTTAGATATGGAAATGGCTGCGATCCAGGCGTTCCGTCGAGAATGAGCGGCAGGTAGTCGTTTTGCTTCGAGGAAGCAGCTTCGATTCTCTCGATGTAGCTCTTTCTGCAGCAGGCTGGAATGCCAAGAAGGTCCCCGAATTCGTCGTCACGTCGAGAGTGCTCGGCACGCATGGCTCTTAGGGCATCCTCGGCGCTTGCTGCGATGTACACCATGAGGTAGCCGTCATGCGGCGATTCCAGGTGCAACTCGATTCCATATTGGTTCGACCAGCCTCCTTTCGCGATGTCCGGAGCATGTACGTACTTCCGCTCATGGATCGCTACATACAGGCCGTGTCTTTCCATCAGAGCGACAAAGGCATGGAGTTCGCGCTCCGGCACCTCCGTGCGCGCCGTCTTGCGGCCTCCGGCTGCGAGGAGGAACTCGCGAGTCTTGATTGCTGGAAACCGGTCTACGATCTCGTCGAAGAAGGCGCGCCGCGCTGCCTCATCCATGGACAGCCTCCCCGACGCGACAANNAAGACGGTGGGGTTCCGGAAACCGCTTGCGCGAGTGTAACGGTGCGGGAAGTAGCCGCCGCCGCAGACCAGCTTGTGCTCGCATTGCAGGCATTTGTCGGCAAGCGCGCGCTCGCCAATTTGGCGGGCGCGGATCGACGGGTGCTCAAGGACATCGTCGAAGGAATGATCGAAGACGTTCAGCCCAAGCACCTCTGCGTCCGGGCAGGCGGCCTTCACACAATCCACCGCTTCAACGGCGCCGTCCGTGGCTATGGTTACGAGATTCACGGGTTCAAGGCCAAAGGATTCGACATCCCCTCGTCCACCGTAGAGGTGCTCGATAATCTCCTCGAACTTGCGGATTGGAATGCCGGAGTGATGACCGCTGAACCAGTGATCGAAAAGCATGATGAGCCAATCCCCGTATGAGGTATCGTCGGCAGTTTGTTTGCCGTTAGGCAGCCGGTCCCACGTGCCGTGAGGTTCGAGANNTTGTGGTGGATCCAAGCTGGCGAGAAACTCAAAAATCCCCACCGGATCCTCGGCAACATTGATGACAGCGAGTATGCCGCCAAATGCCCGTCGCCCAGGGTCGGTGAGAAGGTGACTGATCCCGCGCATGGCAATATCGAATGAGGGATCGCCGTTGGAATAAACACGGTAACGATCGTGGACGTGGCGCGGACCATCGAGGCTAACGCCAACACCTATGCGGAGGTCTGCAAACGCAAGCGCAAAGTCCGCAGTCAGAAGCGTCCCGTTGGTCTGCGTTCCGAAGCCGATTTCGATCTCAGGCCGTAGTACGGCTCTCGCCCTGTCCACGGCCCGGCGGAAGAAGTCCACGCCTCTAAGCAGCGGCTCGCCGCCATGGAAACTGAAGAACTGCCGCTGGATATTGTGCTTCAGCGAATGCTCGCGGACACGAAAGAGCGTCTGTTCGTAGACCTCCCAGCTCATCTCTCGTGGTTTTCGCTTCCACGAGGTGTTCCCGGAGTTGTACTCGTAGCAGTAGTCGCACATGAGATTGCAGCGGCTATGCACTTTGATGAGAAAGCTCGCGAGTGGGGTGGGCGTGAAGTCATCCATTGTGCTGGCCTTCTGGTTTCGTGGCCCACTCCACGCAGCGGCTGCACGTAGCAGCGGGAAGGGNNCGTCTTCGTTCCACTTCCCCACTACGGGCCCTCCGGCAAAGCAGCAGCGATAGGTCCCGTCTGGCCAGAAGCTCAGGAAGTCGGTGTAGAAACCAAGCGAGCGAACCGGATCCACCCAGTCATCGAAGGAGCAATGGGCTCCCACTGAGGTTCCCGGCCTAGCCAGACCATGGGTGCGCGCCCTTCCCAGGGAGAGCATCTCGTCCTCTACAAGGGTGCGTCGTCGAAAGACCTGGGGGTAGGCGTTTTCGAGTTCACTCCATCTTCGGCGAACATCGTCTGCCTGGGGACCGAGTTGCTCCAGGTTCCACTGGTTCTGTGAGAAGGCGATTCGGAGCTCGTACGGGACCCATTGACCATACCCGGCAAGTTCGGCGGCGATCTCCCGCCAGCGGTCGNNCAAGTACCCAGCGTCCGTTGGTGGGGATGAAAATTTCCAGAACGCCGTAGCCGGTGACAAGGCGCCGCACTAGGTCGAGCAGACGCTTGACGCTCAGGAACGGCTCACCGCCTACGAGCGTCACATTGCGAAGCAACCCTGCGCGCCACGCCTTCTCGATCAGATCATTCAACATCTCGTCTGGCATGTCCGTGCCCAGTTGAGGATCGCACTCGAGGTAGCAATGTCCGCAGCGATGATTGCACCGGGTCGTAATGAAAAAGGCGCAGCCGATTGGAACTCTGGTGCGTTCGTTCATGTCGTCCCCTGAACGAAGGCATCCCAGATCTGAAGGCAAGCCGGCACACTTGTTGGCAAGGCGGTGGTCCGCAGCAGGTCGAATCCTGCGAGCCTAAGCTCCCGGTAGTTCTTTTGCGGAAGGAACAAATGGCGATAACCGAGGCCCTCAAGGAGCCGAAGCTTGGAGCGGGCACCGGCGACGGCNNCGGAAGCGTATACGCCCGCGGGCCAGTGAGTACACGTCCGGGCCAGGTGCAGCCCCAGGAGAACCGGCAGAGACAGCGAATCACCGAGAAGCTTTAAGCCAGACGTGAGGCAGAACTCTGCCGAGGGGTCATCCAGGTCGAGCATCTGAGGGGTTACCGCGCCAGTCGATTCTGCCTCGAATCGCAGAGACGCGAAGACGGAAACGACGGTCTCCTCGTCATGCCAGAGGCGAACCAGTCGATCCGAGATTGGCCCCGCTCGTCGCTCTCGCTTCCGGAAACGAAGCCCCAGACAGACCCCTCGTCTTCGAGAGGTCGCCAGAACAGGGATGCTCCCGGGCGCGGCCACGCAACTCGGTTCTCCCGTNNCCCCCGGACATCGCGCACGCCAGCACTTGCTAGTGGCCCGTCGTCGTCGAACTGTGCGTCCGGCTAGAGGCACCCGATGAATGTGAAGAGTGGCCCGCGCAAAGGCCCTCCTCCACTTGGCCCCTCAACTTCTCGGCGACCCGGCGGAGAATGTCGTTCTTCGACTGTTCGAGATCCTTGATGGCTTCGCTGTCCAGTTTCGGCGTATTCATCTCATGTCTTCCTTTCGCTTGCGTACCCCAAGCCCACAGCCATTGTATGTGCAATTGATTACGCTTTCAAGCCGGGCGGGTGTTCAGGTTCTGTTGCTCAGGATCGGGTGCACGCGAGGGCCCGCCGTCTTCGTACCGCAACCGCCCAATTGGCGGCCACTTGTGAGGGGCCGATCCGGGGAGA
>PMEV01000101.1 GCA_003154855.1 Bryobacterales bacterium | reverse complement strand
GCGGCGCCATCGGCATCGGCGTGGCGGCGCTGATCGTGGCCGTCTCGGGGACCCTCCCCATGCTCGGCCCGCTCTTCAAGGACACCTCGGGAAAGGGCGACATCCACCTGGCGCTCTCGCTGGCCACGGTCGCCGTAGCCATGAGCATCCTGACCCTGGTGGGCGTGCTGAGCGGCCTCGCCCCCGCCCTGCGGGCCTCCCGCCTCGATCCCTCCGACGCCCTAAGGTACGAGTGACGCCGGCCGTTTCGCCTGCACGCACGGCTTCAGCGGGACCCACTGCACGGGATTGACGGGCACGCCGTGGACGTAGAGCGACCAGTGCAGGTGCGGGGCGGTCGAGCGCCCGGTCGAGCCCGCGTAGCCGATCACGTCGCCTTTCTTCACCAGCGCGCCCTCGGTGGTGGCGAATCGCGAAAGGTGCAGGTAGATCGACTCCAGCCCCTGTCCATGGTCGATAGCCACCGTGCCGCCGTGTAGGTTGAACTTCCGGACGATCTTGACTTCGCCGGCCGCCACCGCGCGCACCGGCTGCCCGGCCGCCGCACGCTGGTCGATTCCCCGGTGATACTCCCCGGTCGGCTTCCCGTTGTGCAGCCGCCGCACGCCGTAAGGCGAAACCATGCAGCCCGGAACCGGGCGAGCGAGCGGCTCCACCCAGCGGCGCGTCTCGCTGACCGCTTTCTGGAACGCCGCGACGGTCTCCATTTCGCCGGGAGCCGGCTGCAAATCCAGGATCGCCTTTTCCAGCACCACGTTCTGCGTGCGAAACCGCGCATCCCGCACAGTGATGGTCGAGGCCCGCAGCACCGTGCCGCCCTCCGCCAGGAACTCCAGTGGGTAGCTGCCCGGCTGTGTGCCGGCCGCCACCGGCATCAGTCCCAGCCGCCCGCCCTCGGTTTGCGGGTACAACGGCACCGTCCGTCCCATCATCCGCGCCGCCGTGGCCTGACCCGCACTCCTGACCCGTACGGTTTCCCCTTGCCGAACCGCGGCCGGGGTGGCCTCGAACGTCTGTCCCCACCCAACCGACGCTACCAGCACCCAAAGCCAGCGCACCCCTTCAGAATAGCCCTCGCAGCCGAAACTCTGCCATCCCCCAGTCTTGCGGAAGGGCGGCGGAGACCGGAATGGGAAAGCGGAATCGCGTGGATCTAAATAGGAAGGACTTTCCCCGCAATCTCGCGCGTAATCCTCCCGGATCTTCACCTAGCCGCCCGGTCAGGCGCTTGGTCGGGAGCCAATCGAACGGAGAGCCGCACTCCCGCGATATGGACCGCTGGCCCACCGAATGCTCCCAAGGCCCGAAAAATGACGAAACTCCTGGATGCCGCTTGACAGTGGGCCGCCTCTTCCGAGTAAACTATACGAAGACGCAAGAAGGGTTCGAGAAACCCGATTGTTGTGCTTCCGCGCTTCGAACCGTGGCGCCGCCGTCAACGCCCGGTGAGCGATAAACAAGAGTGAGCGATTCCGCGGCCCTGGCCGCCTATCGCGGCCTTTAGTCGGCACGGCGCCGATGGCTATGGGTCCAGCGACAGTTAAGGAAAGGTATCGGAACAATGAATCCACAGGCCAGGAATCTAGGCTTGCGAACTGCACCGCGCACGAGTTTCGCGCTTCAACGCGCCATTCTCGTTCTCGCGGTGTTGGCTGCCGTTCTCATGACGGTTTCGCCGATTTACGCGGACTCTTCCGTCAATAAGAGCACGATCTTCTACGATAGCGTCAACACCATGTGCGTATGGGGCTATTCGGCTCTCACCTTGCACGCCTCTACTGGCGGCGCCGACCGCGCCACTATCGCGGCGTACACCCTGCTCGTCACATACACTAGCTGCGCCGGGAACTCTCCGTGGCCTTACAAAACCGAACCTGCCGGGCAGACGGCTCTCCGTGAGGACTTGAACTACTGGAACGGCTCGTATTTTTGGCCGTGTCAGAGCGTCGGCATGATTTACTCCAGGTCGCCGCTCTATTACCAGTCTTTGGACGCCACGTACTTTGCAAAACCTTGCGGCGCGGGATTCTACCAAACGAATTCCTACGTCTACGCGTACGACCCGACCCTCCCATATGGCGGTTGGGTCGGTGGTTCGCTCACGTCCGGATATCTATACCAGCAGTAGGCCGGCCTGGGCGGGTTCGCCCGATTCGATAGAGCGCATCCGCCCATCGTTGTCTTCCGCCCGCCGGAACCTGCGCGCCGTGCGAACACTCTAAACCCCGAAGGAGTCTCGGATGAGAATTGGCGTCTGGCTATCGAGCTTGTCTCTGCTGGCGTCGCTGGCGGCGCAGGACCTCCCCGTGCCGGAGGGCGCGTCCGTGGGTCCGCCCCTGCCGGAAGCGAAACTCGAGGACCAGTGCAACGTCGAGGGGACGGTGGTGAACGCCAAAACCAAGGATCCCGTCGGGGGAGCGCACGTCCGGTTGACAAGAATGGACGGTCCTCAGGCGGAGCCGTACGCCACGACGACGGATGCCTCGGGCAGGTTCAAACTGAGCGGCCTCCCGCCGGGCGAGTACCAGGCGCTGGCCGCCCGAAACGGTTTCGTGCGCCAGGTTTCTAGCGCCGGGAAGATCCCTCCGCGCGTGGCGCTGGCTCCCAAACAGACCTTGCAGGACCTCACTCTGGCGCTTTCGCCGGCCGCCATCATCGCCGGGCGGGTGGTGGACGAACTGGGCGAGCCACTGCCGAACGTGAAGATCCAGCCGTTCCGGTATGTCGGTGGGCAGGCTGAACGCCAACTCGCGCCCATGGGAGGCTCCGTCTCGACCGACGATCAGGGCGCCTACCGGATGTTTGGGCTGGAGGCGGGGCGATACTACCTCAGTGCGGCGCACTCGGTGGGGGCGGGTTTGATCGGCGAGCCCGGTCGTGGGTCCATGGCGTTGGGCGGCATGATGTCCGTGCCAGACGAGGGCTACGCGCCGGTGTTTTATCCCGGCGTGGCGGAACCCAGCCAGGCCGGCGCCATCCAACTTCACGCCGGCGAGGAACGCCGGGGCGTCGATTTCCGGCTCACGCCCGTGCGCAGCGTCCGTGTTCGTGGCCGCGTTAACCCTGTTCCCGCGCGGCCCTGGGAAGTCGTTGTGTTCGTGGCGCCGCGCGGCGAATGGGGCGCGGCCACCTTCAGCATGGGTCCCCAGCCGCCCACGCACGTTGATTCCAAAGGCGCGTTCGAGATTCGCGGTGTGTTACCCGGCGCCTACACGCTCGCCGCGATGTGGAATCGGGAAGGGAACCCTTTCTGGGGGATCATGCCGCTCGAGGCAGGCGCCGCCAACATTGACGGCCTCGAGTTGACACTCAAGCCGGCCGCCGAACTGAAAGGCAGGGTGCGGTTCGACGGCCAATCCCCGCCCGGCTCGAACCTGACCAGCTTGATAGTCAGGGTGACGCCTGTGCGGGGGGCGGCGTTCGGCGGCCCGAGCGCATCCCAGGTGGACGCCGAGGGTTCCTTCAAGATCCACAACATGCTCGAAGGCGACTATCGGGTAACCATCGGTCCTTTAGCTGGCGATGTCTACTTGAAGGCGGTGAAGTACGCTGGCGTGGATGCAATCAGCAAGCCGATCACCGTTGGAGAAGCGCCGGGGGCGCTCGAATTGGTCCTGGCTGCCGGCGGCGGGCGCGTGGAAGGCGTGGTCACGGACGACGGCAAACCCACCGCCGGGGCGCTAGTTGTTGTGGAATTGGGCGGGCATGATCCGGGCAAGCTCGCGCAAACCGACCGCAGCGGACGGTTCAGCGTGCGCGGACTCGCGCCCGGCGACTACACGGTCTACGCCTGCGACGTCGCGCCGGAGGGATTTAATGCGGATCCCATCGGCCCGGAAGTTTACCAGGACAAAGCCCAAAAGATCACCGTGGCGGAAAACGAACGGGCTACGGCCGACCTCACCCTGATTCACACCCAAGTCGAGTAGTTCGACCTGGGCGCCAGGAGCACGCCGGCGTCACCCCCCTGCGGCAATTCCACGTACTGACCGGCGGCCTTGCCTTTCCCACCCGCCTTCGCCGTCGCGCCGCGCCCGGGATGGCGTATACTACAGGCTTTGGTACTCATCTAACCCGGAGGTTGCCATGGCAGCCGTGAATTCTCTGGCGTTGCCCCGGGTCAGCCGGTTGTCGGCGGAGAAGCCGGACCCCGACGCCGGGCTGGCCCAAAAAGCTTTGTATTTCATGTCGTTGATGCGGGAGGTCGAGGATCGGATCTTCCGAAAGCTCTACCGGCAGGGCAAAATCGTGGGCGGCGTATACACCGGTCGCGGGCAAGAAGCGATCAGTGTAGGCGCTGGCCTGACCGCGGACCCCCAGGACGTCCTGTTTCCCTGTCACCGGGACATGGCTTTGTTCTTCATCCGGGGATTCCATCCGCGCGAGATCCTGGCCCAGTACATGGGGCGCGTGGGCGGCGTCACCCACGGCAAAGACGGCAACATGCACATGGGCGACATGCGCAAGCGCATCGTAGCCATCATCAGCTCGCTCGCGACCTCGCTTCCGGTGGCGGCGGGCGCGGCGCTGGCGCTGAAATACCAGGGCAGCCGCAATTGCGCGTACGTGATCTTCGGCGACGGCTCCACCAGCCGCGGCGACTGGCACGAGGGCGTCAACTTGGCGGCCGTGCAGAAGCTCCCGCTAGTGCTGATCTGCAACAACAACGCCTACGCCTATTCCACTCCCATCGAGAAGCAGATGGCCTGCGCCAACGTGGCCGACCGCGGGCCGGCCTACGGCATCCCCTCCGAGATCGTCGAGGGCAACGACGTCTTCGCGGTCTATCGCGCCGTAGGGCGGGCCAGAGCGCACGTGCTCGCGGGCCTGGGTCCGTACATGGTCGAGTGCAAGACCTTCCGCATGACCGGGCACGCCGCGCACGATCCGGCCGACTACGTTCCTAAGCACCTATTGGAGGAATGGGCCCAGAAGGACCCCATCCAGCAACTGGAGCGCCTCATGCTGGCTAAGGGGTTCGCCACGCCCGACGAGATCGAATCCACTCACGCCCGCATCCTCGAGGAAGTCGACGAGGCCCAGGCCTGGGCCGAGCAAAGCCCCTTCCCCGACCCTTCCGACCTGCTCAAGGGCGTCTACGAGGAGATCTGAGCCATGGCCACAATGACCTATTTGGAAGCCATCCGCCAGGGCATCTGGGAGGAAATGGAGCGCGACCCGAACGTCTTCCTCATCGGCGAGGACATCGGCGTCTACGGGGGTGCCTTTAAGGTGACCAAGGGAATGATCGAGGCCTTCGGCGAGCGCCGGGTGATCGATACGCCGGTCTCCGAATCGGGCATTATCGGGGCGGCCATCGGGGCCGGCCTGATGGGGCTGCGCCCGGTAGCCGAGATGCAATTCGCCGATTTCATCTCCTGCGCCTTCGACCAGGTGGTNNCACGGCGGGCCGTTCCACTCGCAGAACCCGGAGGCCTGGTTCGCCCACGTGCCGGGGCTGAAAGTGGTGACCCCGGCGACCGCCTACGACGCCAAGGGGCTGATCAAGTCCTCCATTCGGGATAACGATCCGGTGATCTTCCTCGAGCACAAGGGGCTCTATCGCCGGATTCGGGAGGATATTCCGGACGGCGAGTATACGGTGGAAATCGGCAAAGCCCGCGTTTTCCGCGAGGGCACGGACCTCTCGATCATCACCTACGGCTCCATGGTCTGGGTGGCCCAGGAGGCCGCCGAGACTCTCGAGCGGGAGGGCGTCTCCGCCGAGATAATTGATCTGCGCACGGTGCTCCCCATCGACGAGGAGACGGTGCTCTCCAGTGTGCGCAAGACCTCCCGGGCGATCCTGCTGCACGAGGATACCCTCACCGGCGGCGTCGGGGCGGAACTGGCGGCGCGCATTGCCGAGCGGGCTTTCGACAGCCTGGACGCGCCCATCGTGCGCATCGCCGCGCCGGACACCCCGGTTCCCTTCAGTACGCCGCTCGAAGAGGCCTTCCTGCCCAACGCCGGGAAAGTGCTCGAAAAGGCGCGCTGGCTGTGCGCCTATTGATTACGCCGGAGGCGCCGCCGGTGGTTCTGGCCCCGGCGCGGCGGTCCGCTTCTTGTTCGACCTCTTCACGCTGAGCGCTACCAGACGCCGCGGATCCAGCAGGTGCTTCGGGCGGAAGTTCCGCAGGGTCCATCGGAAGCCGGGCTCGAACTGCACGCCCAGAAAGTAGCCGGTCTCGCGAAACACGCAGTAGCGGACACGGCCCGCCAGATCGGCCTTGGGGTGGTCGATCAGCAACAGGGTCTCTTCGGGCACGGGCACGTCCACTTGCAGGCAGGCGCCGGCAATCGAGATATCCTCCAAGTTCGCCAGGGCGGTATGGCTCCGCCCGGACTTGTCCGTCCAGTGGATATCCAGCAGGTCTGCGCAGAGCAGCCGCGCTTCAGTGCGCCTTTCCTTCATGCTATTTCCATCGGCGGGCGGCGCGAAAAGTTCAGTCGCGCGGGCGGCGAATTATCTTCTTACGCATACGCTTACGGTATTCCCGCCCTATTCCAGCTAAACATCTCCAGGGTCTCTTGTAGTGTCCCTGCAGGTCAGTTTACCAGGAAGCTCGCAATTCGAACCATATCGCGGCGCGGGCGATTCGGGCTATAGTGGACGTTTCGCCATGCGGATCGCCGTCCAAGCGCCGTGCCGGGTGGACCTGGCCGGCGGAACCCTCGATATCTGGCCCCTGTACCTCTACCATGCCCACGCCGTGACGGTGAATTTCGCCATCGACCGCTACGCGCGCTGCCTGCTCGAACCCCGCGCGGATCGCAGGATCTTATTGAGATCGAAGGACTTGGGGATCGAGGAGTCGTTCGATTCCCTGTCTGCGCTGGCCGCCTCGCCGCGCTGCAAGCTCCCCCTGGCGGCGAACTTGGTCCGGTTCTTCGCGCCGCGGGAGGGCTTCCATCTGCAAACCGATTCCGAGGCCCCGGCCGGGGCGGGGATTGCCGGCTCTTCGGCGCTGATCATCGCCACCGCCAGCGCGCTCAACCGCCTGACCGGAGCCGGCTACCGGCTCGAGCGGTTGCGCGAGATCGCCCAGAACGTCGAAGCGCAGATCATCCGGGTGCCCACCGGCTCCCAGGACTACTACCCGGCCATGTACGGCGGCGTGAGCGCCATCGAATTGGGCGTAGCGGGCATACTGCGCCACCCGATCCCCGTGGACCCGACGGACTTCAACGAGCGCATCGTACTGGCCTACACCGGCCTGCCGCGCAACTCCGGCATCAACAATTGGGAGGTCCTCAAAGCGCACATCGACGGCGACCGCAAGGTGTACCGGAACTTCGAGGTAATCGCGTCCATAGCGCAGGCCATGCGAGGCGCGCTCGCGAAGAGCGACTGGATCGAAGTGGGGCGGCTGCTGCGCGAGGAGTGGTCGCACCGCCGCAAGAACGCTCCGGGGATTACCACGCCGCTGATCGACCGGCTGGTGGCCGCGGCCCACAAAGCGGGGGCCACCGGGGCCAAGGTCTGCGGAGCCGGTGGCGGTGGCTGCGTCTTCTTCCTGGCCGAGCGCGGCGCCAGAGAAAGCGTAGCGCAAGCCATCCAGCGGGAGGGGGCGGCCCTGCTTCCCGCGCGCCTCGCGCCCCGAGGGGTGAGAGTGACGGTCAAATGAATCTCCGGCTCCCCGAGAAAGCGCTCCAGACCGCCCTCCGCGTCGCAGTCTACGTATTCCTGGTGTTTGCCGGCGTGGTGCTGTTTGGGACGGCTCTGTATTGGGCCTTTGGCAATCCTATCGCGGCCATGCTGGGCGCCTTCGCCGCCGGCGCGGTGGCCAACCAGGTGGTCATGAAGATCTACGAGGACCGGTCGCTGGTCGAGATCGGACTGGGCTGGAGCGCGGCCTCGCTTCGCCACCTGCTTTTGGGAATGGTGGGCGGCATGGTAGCTGCTCTCATCGTGGTGCTGGGGCCGATTCTGGAAGGCGTTGCCGAGCTCGTTAAGGTGCCCGGCCGCCAGGTAGATTGGGGGGCCATCCTGGTGCTGCTGGTCCTGCTGCTGTTCGGGGCCATGGGCGAAGAGATGATGTTCCGTGGCTACGGTTTCCAGGTTCTGATCGGCGCCGTGGGTCCCTTCGCAACGATTCTCCCGGTGAGCGTGCTGTTTGCGTTCCTGCATGCCGGCAATCCCAACGTCACCCCGCTGGGCCTGGCGAACACGGCGCTTTGGGGCGTGCTGCTGGGCTACGCCTTTTACCGCAGCGGAGACCTGTGGCTGCCCATTGGCCTGCACGTCGGCTGGAACTGGACGCTGCCCCTGCTGGGAACCAATTTGAGCGGGTTTACAATGAATTTGACGGGCTACGCGATGCACTCTCAGGCAGGGCCGCTGTGGAGCGGAGGCGACTACGGGCCCGAGGGCAGCCTCTCGACTAGCTTGGTGGTGGTGCTGCTGTTCCTGTGGCTGGCGGTGAAGGCCCCGGTTCGGCGCCAAAGACCTTTCCTGCTGCGCGAGCGGTGGGAGGAGGAGTAGTCCCCATGCGCGGATGCGTGCCGCTGGCGTTGGCTATCCTCGGCTGCCCGCTGCTGGGCGCCGACAAGCTCACCGAGCCCCAGCGCATCGAGCTGGTTCGCGGGCTGACCGCCGAGTACGCCACGGTCAAAGCCCCGCTCCCGCGCTCCAGGAAGGCCCTGGAATTCCCCAGCGACGGCCACTACGACAAGCAGGCCTGGGACGCCGCCGGCAAGGAGCTCGGNNGGGTTTAACAGCGGCAAGACCAGGTGGCGCGACCGCATCCAGATCGGGGTGGGCGGCAACCAGACCGCGCCGATCTCGAGGGGCCAGTCGAACGCTCCGGGGGGCACTTCGATCGCGCTGCTTTTTCACGGCCCGGTGCCCGCCCTCAAGGCCAGCGAAGTCAAGACAATGCTCAAGCCGGTTCTGGACTTCGAAAAGCAATCGGCGGCCGAGACCACGCTCGAGAGCCTGCCGCCGGAAGTCCAGCAGGCGGTGAAGGACAAGCGCGCCATCGTGGGAATGGATCGCGACCAGGTGCTGCTGGCGATGGGCCGGCCGGTGCGCAAGGTGCGCGAGGTCAAAGACGGCGAAGAAACCGAGGACTGGGTCTACGGCCAGGCGCCCGGCAAAATTACCTTCGTCACCTTCAACGGCAACAAGGTGATCAAGGTGAAGGAAGACTACGCCGGGCTAGGCAGCCAGGCCGCGCCCATCCAGCCGCCCAGATAGCCGCGCGCGGCCCCGGCTCGATCCTCGCACAGGCGCCAAGGTAAGGTCGCCAAGACCGATCTAGCACGAATCTGAGTACATCCTCGAGAGTGATCGTGCATCTCAAGAGCGCCGTTGCCGGCCAACGTACGGCACCGGTCGGCGATGGCGACTTTTCGTGGGCGTGCAACAGCATATTCCAATCCAAGG
>PMEV01000214.1 GCA_003154855.1 Bryobacterales bacterium | reverse complement strand
ACGCAGCCGGGAGGATTGGTCCCGGCCTGGGTCACCGTGAAGGTCTGCCCGGCAATGGTAAGAGTGCCGGTTCGCAGCGTGGGGCCGGTGTTGGCATCCACCGTGTACGCCGCCGCGCTGGCGCCGGACCCGCTCGCGCCGCTCGTCACTCTGATCCAGGACGAGTCGCTGGAGGCGGTCCACTGGCAATCTGCGTCGGTGGCTACGCCGACGTTGCCCGAAGCGCCCACCGCGGGGATTGCGATTGGCCCCGCGGGAGTCGCCTGGAAGGAGCACGCCTGGGTTCGGAGCTTGGCCACGAATCCGCCGTAGCTTCCACCGTTCTGGGTCTGGATCGCGCGAGCCGTCGGGAAGTCGTTGGACAGCGTCTGGCCGGCTACATAGATGTTGCCCTCCGCGTCCAAGGCCACCGCCTGCGCGCTGTCCGAGCCCTGCCCCCCGAGGTACGTGCCGAACGCCAGCGCGTTGCCCGCGGGCGTCAGCGTCGCCACAAAGGCGTCGTAGAGCCCGGCATTCGACGCCTGGACTGGGTTCGAGACCGGAAAGTCGCCGGAAGTCGTGTAGCCGGCAACTGTGGCGTTGCCGGCCGAGTCCACGGCGATCGCTGTGCCGTAGTCGTAGCCTCCGCCGCCCAGGCAGGTGCTGTACAGCAGGCCGTTGCCCCAGGCATTCAGCTTGGTGACGAAAGCATCCGTGTGGCCGGTGGCCACGCAGGCCTGCAACGGGTTCCGCTCCGGAAAATCCGCGGAACTGGCGACGCCGGTCACATAGGCGTTGCCCGCGGAATCCACCGCGATCCCCAGCCCACTCTCCGGAAAGAGCACCGAGCTGCCGGCGCCCCCCAGGTAGGTGCTGTAGACGAGTCCGTTGCCGGAGGCGTTCAGTTTGGCGACAAAAGCGTTCTGCAAGCCGCCGGAGTGCGCCTGGAAAGCGCTCAGGGTCGGGAAGTTCGACGATTCCGTGGCGCCCGTGACATAGGCCTGTCCCGCACCGTCTACCGCGATCGCAGTGGCGCGGTCCTGGCCGTTGCCTCCCAGGTAGGTCGCATAGACCGGCACGCCCGCCGAGCTGTACTTAGCCACAAAAGCGTCGCTCAAACCTCGATTGGCTGACGCGAAACCGTTCAGCACCGGGAAGTCGGTCGAATCGGTCTCGCCGGCCACGTAAATGCCGCCCTGTGCATCCACCGCCACGCCATTGCCCGAATCCGAACCGCTGCCCCCCAGATACGTGCTGAACACCAGCGCGGCCCCCGAGGGACTCAGTTTGGCGACAAAGGCGTCCCGCCAGCCGCCGGGAACCGATTGCGCCGCCGCCACCGTGGGGAAATCGGCCGAGTAGGTCCACCCGGTGACGATGGCGGCCCCGCTCGCGTCCACCGCGATGCCGAACGCGCGGTCGTCGCCCGAGCCCCCCAGGTAGGTGGAGTAGACCAGGCTGTCGCCCGCCGGACTCAGCTTGGCCACGAACGCATCCGTGCTGCCGCCGTTGACGCTCTGAGCCGCTTGGGCAGTCGGGAAATCCACGGATTCGGTCCACCCGGCGACGTAGGCGGAGCCCGCGCTGTCCACCGCGATCCCCGTAATACTGTCGAACGCCGACCCACCCAGGTAGGTGGAGTAGCTCAAGACCGGGTCGATCACCACCGGCAGTTGGGGATCGTACGCCCCCAGCCGGAAGCCCNNGCGCTTCTGGTAGACCCTGGGCCGGCCCAGCCACAGGTCTCCACTCGCGGTTCGCAGGCGAAGCCGTCCGTCCGCCTCCAGCAGCGCCTCCTGCGCGCCCTCGAAAGCCAGCCGGATCCGGCCGGGATCGGCGCCCGGGGCGAGCATGAAATCGAATTCCAGCTCCCTTTGTTTGCCGTAATAGGCCAAGTCGACGCCCGGGTACACCTGCGGGTACTCCACTCGGGCGAACGATGGCGCGCTAAGTGCCTGGATTCCCTTGAAATAGCGACTGGTGGCGGCCAGGGCCGCAAGCCCCCGCGGCCGCACCCGGCCATCCGCCCCCAGCAGGTCGATGCGGACGGCCGCGCCCGGCAGCCGCACCACCGCGCCCCGGGCCGTCAGCAAGACGGCAGAACCCGGCCCGCGGGCCAGGAAATCCACCTCCGGGGCCGTTTGGCCCACATTGCGCTCGAAGGTCAGAGGCAGCGCGCGATAGGCCGCCTCGATCCGCGGGCCGCCTCGCGCCGGGCAGACGGCGGCGCATAAGCCAACAAATACAACCCTGGGCCACAGGGTAGCGGCAGCCATTGGCTTACTATCGGCTGAAATCCCCTTGGAGTGTCGGGGGGACAGGGGGGAATTTTGGGGGGGCGGCAGGGGCACACATTTAGGTTGGGGTCAGTCGCAAACTGACGAAACCCAAACCGAGCCGACGCGGATCGGTGGAATCACCCAGTTCGATGGGTGAGGCGGGATTCAATACACGAATCACGAAGGATGGACTGCGATCGCTGGAGACGAGGTCCGGCGAAAGAACGATCTGCTTCTCCACCTGGGCCGAACTCTCAAATGTCCATTCGGCGATCCGTTGTCCGAAATAGAGCACCTGCACGCTGGAGACGGGATGTTTCGCGTTGACGAATGGCTGTACTACGGCGGTCAGGGTCGCTCCTCTCCCCATGGACTCTTCGAGAGGCAGGCAGAGCCCGGCCTCGTGATCTAGGGTCCAGGCGCCCCAGGACTCCGGCGAGTTCCAGCCGTCGAGCAGGTAGCCATGCGCATTCCCGTCCGATCGGAACAAAAGATCTGAACCGGGCTGGTAAATCACCAACGGGCGGAACGGCTTCAGATCCTTGGACATGATTTCTGCGGCGGTCAGCGGCGATGTAGTCAAGGGCATCAGTTCCACGCTCTGGTCCTCATACAGATAGTAGAGCGAGAGATCGTGGTCCGGGCGCAGGCTCAAGTACCGCCGGCACTTAGCTTCTCGCTCCGCTCGCGGACTGAGAACCAGGTTAAGATGCTCAATCCAACGGTCGTACAAGACGAGGGGCCGGCCCTCCACTCTCAGACATTCGTGAATCCGGTTCGGACACGAGATGATCAGAGGATTGTTCAAGTAGAGCCGCATGTGCAGGTCGGGGAACCAGGGGGGACTTGCGATGAACTGGTCCCCTGGAGGAACGACCCATCGGCAAGGCGTCCAGAAGTGAGTAATGTCGTTGCATCTGACTAAGAATTCGAAGTACTTCTTGTCCCAGTCGCCGCCGAGTCGCTCGTCGTCGTCGACGCGAAGCACAAAATCCCCCGGGCATAACGAGGCCAGCCGCGACTCCACCATCTCGATATGGCCGCCCCGGACCAGGTGCACGTGCTGCGTAAACGACCGAGCCACCGCGACGGACTCGTCGGTCGTGCGGCTGTCGACGCACACGACGACATCCTCCGCGAAACCACTCTCTTGAATCGAGGCCAGGCACGCTGGGAGCCGGCTCGCACCGTCCCGCGTCACTACCAGAGTGCTAACTCTGGGCCGCGCAGTCAAACTGGGCTGCCGCGCGGCATCCCGCGACGGCTCAACCGGCCTCGCGGCGGGGCTCGGTGCGCCCTCAATCGCAGGCGCCATGACGGGAACCGGCATGCAAGGCGCCTCGACCGGCCGCAGCGGGGCCTCCAATGCCGTTTCGAGGAACCTGACAAATCGTTCCGCGATGGGCCCGACGTCCATTTCGACCGGCTTGTCGAAAAGGAATCCAATGTCATGCAGAAGGCTAAGCCGGGTCTTGTCGAACAGGTCCCGAAACTCCCGGAAGGGAAAGACAACCGGGGTTCCGAAGGCCAAACACGGCAGGATCGCGTGGAGCCGCCGTGTGTACACGATCTCGGCTTTGCGAAGCTGGTCGAGCCGGTGCAGAGCCAGTCCCCACTGGTCGGCCCAGGAAAGGTTGGGGATCACACTGGTTTCAAGCTGCGTCCCTTCCACCGGCTCGACATCTACGCTGAGACGACCGCGGCGCGGCCCCGTGTAGCGGGGGAATGTCAGCGTAGCACAGCCGATCGCCTCCGACGAGACGTTGTTACAGGCGAGCAGCCTTTTCGTGTACTCGTCTCGCGTCCCGACAGGGCGCCCGGACTCCCGAATCCACCGCACGTAATCCGGCTCGCGATGTCCGAGATGGACGCCCGCGAAAATGCAGTTGCCTCCATCAACCGGGGATCCCCAACCCAACCAGCCGCTCACCACAAAGGGAACATCAAGATACAGATCGGGTATCGGGGAATCCCGGTATACGCCTGCGCACGTTCCTCCGAGAAGGCGCGCCATGGCGACAGTCTGAATCGCATCGCCGATATTCGTCGTGCGCCGGTACACGAGAACTCGCGCTCGTGGACGGAACATAGGCTCGGATTCCCTCCGCTCTTAGGCCCCTGGGCCCGATGGCCACCGTCGAAAAGACAGCGCCACAATTCCGCCAAAGAGCCGAATCATGCCCGCGAACCCGACGGTAAACTCAAGAGCATCGAAGCATTATACCGCGTCCGCGAAATATCGATCTGCCCGCCCGCGCCGGTCCCGCCTTGAGGGGCGAGGGGACGGTGCGACCGCCGGGGAGCCACTGTCTCGAGAGCGGGACGGAGCTCCAAGCATCGCCGCCACTGTTTCCGTACGCTTGGCTGTTCCCGAGAGAGTAGAGCGTCCCGCCGCTGTATGTCGTGGCGCCGCGCCAGCCCCGGTTTGCCCACGTTGATCGTCGCCCAGTTCTTCTTCGCCGGCGCGAATCTGTTCTTTCTTGGCATCCTCGGGGAGTACGTCAACGCCATCCACTCCCAGGTGCGGAAACGGCCGCTCGTCATCGAGATTTCAAGGGCGGAGCCCCTCGCCGGATATCGCTCGGAGCCCTATATGATGCGCTTCTTGGTCGAGCTTTTGAATCGTCCGATCTTACAGAGGGGCGCTACTCACAGGACGGACCGAGACCTCGATCACGCGAGGAAGTCCAGGAACCCGTCCGTCAAACCAAGTGACGCGTTCTTGTACCATAGTGATCTCCAGCAGATACTCGCCGGGCTGACTAGGCACATCGACGGTCAAAAGCAATTCACATTCCTCCCCGGGTTGGATGCACCAGGGCAGCAGGGTTCTCCTCCCATCCTGAACAACCANNACGTCTCCCCTAGATTCACGAAACGCAAGGGGAGGCGAGCGACGCTTCCTGCCGCCGCGCAGAGGCGATCGGTCGCACAGTCAATCTTGACCCGAAGCACACCGGCGGGCAGGGGCGCCTGCTCCAACTGCCCGAACAAAAGGCCCTTCGCGTTAGTGCGGTGTGCCACCAACGTGAAAAGCTCAGTAGGCTCGCCATAGAACAGTTGCTTATGAAAGTATACACGGGCGCCAGTGAAGCCCATGGTCCTCAAGACGCGCACCGCAAACGCCGGGGGGAACAGCCACCACGTATTCCAGCAGGCGCTGTTGTCTTGTGGAACAAAAAGCGGGCCCTGCTGAATATCCGCATCTGGNNGATGCTTGTTGTGCAAGAGTACGCAGGCGAGGACGGATATGTCGAACTCTCCGAGACCGGCCGGGAGTGAATAACCACTGCCGTAGTGGACTCTGGCGTTTGAGGAAAGCGCCCGGTGGCAGAGCCAGTAGGAGTTAAACAGGTTTGCTCGGCCCATTCGATCCAACAAGCCGGTCTTCTCCTTCAGGTCGGCCGGCGCGGAATTTGGAATATCCCAGAAGTACTCCCACTGGTAGGTTTCGGAACCTTCGACAGAGACGACTTCGGCCCCACAGCTCTCCATGAAGAAAGAGAGACAGCCGCTAGCAGGCCCGATCTCCAGAACTCTCCTGCCTTTCAAGGCTACGTTTCCGAGGTAATCCGCCTCCTTGCCCCGCAGGTCCCACGCGCCAGCGACCGTGCCATAGCCCGGCACGTCCATCGTGTGGTAAAAGTTGCAATCCTGCAGAGATTTCACGTGCAGCGGTTGCGCGTACAATTCATCGTCCATTCGTGAGCGTCCTCAAGTTCCTTCGTTTGACCCAGAACTTTCGTTCTGGCGCCCTGGCAATAATCCAGTGTACACCCGGCCACCTCCAAGGGGCCATTCGGCGCATGCCTTCCATGCCGGGCGACTCCAGGCGGCCCACGCGGGGCCAGCGCGGCCTCCTCCGGCCACGGAGAACCCGGGAATGCCTCATTTGAAGCGGTTTCTCATGCACCTCTCCGCCCCCCGCCTTCCTTCGAGCTCTTTGCTTCTCCGCCGCGGCGCCCTATCCGATCGGCGCCCCCAGTGTTGCTGTCCAACGCACCACGCTCTCGGGCAACCGCCGCCTCAGGTGGCCCTTTGCCAGCAGCCGCCAGGAATAGCGCGCAGGCTTGATCAACCGCCCAGCCGCCGTCACCTCCCTGCCGTCTTTGTTCCGCCGGTGCGTCTTGAGATGCATCGCTATCGGCAGAATGCCAGAGTCTTCGCCCGGTGAGAAGAGGGCAGGTCCGCCCTATACGCGGTAGCGAGAGGCCGCGATTGATGCGCAAGGAGTTGCGCGGCGAAACCACCCCAAAATCGCGGGGAACCGTCGTCAACTGCGAAAGTCGGGTTAGATCAAACTGCGGGCTCCCTGAGCAGGGGGAAGATCCGTCAGAGCGGCTCCAGGGATTTTCGCTCTTCCGAGTCCAGGAGTAAATTGACCGCAGTTCTGCGGTCAACGGCTCCGGCCTCTAGTTGTGCAACGTGCCATTGGAGGCCTCCCTCGTCCGCCTGGCGGCCGAGTATTGTCACATAGCACTGCATGACGAAATCGCGGGCATCGGCAAGAGCTTCGATTGCCCTGAGGCGCCGAAACAACTCAGCGGACTTTGCAGCCCGGCACTTTTGCGCGTTCACCTCAAACAGCCAGCCGTCCTTGACCGCGAGATCCAAAACGTTGAAACCCTCTGTTGCCAAGTATGCCCGCAGCAACAGTTCCGTGAAGCCGGTGCAATGAGTATCTCCGCTGTAGTGTTGGGTGCCGAACATGCACTGAAGGAGCCTTTCCTGGCGAGCTGGCGATTGATTCCCCGG
>PMEV01000305.1 GCA_003154855.1 Bryobacterales bacterium | reverse complement strand
TCCCGAGTTCATATTTACCCAAGCTGGTACGGAATCATTCTTCGCGGGGTACCGCGGAGCCGCGGCTTTCGTGAAGTAGCCACCGCCTCGGCGCGATCACAGCACGAACCGGCGGAAGTCGCCGCTAGGGTTATCATAGGCTTATGTCGAAAAGGCTGTGGCTTGCGTTTGCCCTGGCCCTGGCCGGGGCCGCGTCCGCCGCCGCGCAAAGCGGCTGGACGCTCTCCTGGAGCGATGAATTCAACGGCGCCACCCTGGATCAAACCAAGTGGGGCTACGATACCGGCGGTGGCGGCTGGGGGAACGGGGAACTCGAGTATTACACCAGCCGCACCAACAACGTTTACCTACAGAACGGCAACCTGGTCGTCGAGGCCATCCAGGAGCCTTACCTGGGCTCCCAGTACACCTCCGGCCGAATTCTCACCCAGAACAAGTTCTACCAGGCCTACGGCCGTTTCGAGGCGCGCATCAAGATTCCCTATGGACAGGGCCTCTGGCCGGCGTTCTGGCTGCTGGGGGAGAACATCGCCACTGTGAGCTGGCCCGCATGCGGCGAGGTCGACATCATGGAGAACATCGGCAAGGAGCCTAACATCGTCCACGGCAGCGTGCACGGTCCGAACTACACCGGCGGGACCGGGATGAGCGCGCCCTACTCGCTCTCGGCGGGCCAGCGCTTCGCCGACGATTTTCACCTGTACGCTATCGAATGGGAAACCGGGGTGGTCCGCTTCTACGTGGATGACCAGCTTTATGAGACCGTTACGCCCGCCAATCTCCCCACTGGCGCCACTTGGGTCTTCGATCATCCGTTCTTCGTCTTGCTGAACGTGGCGGTGGGCGGCCCCACCTCCTGGCCCGGCGCTCCCGATGCCACCACGCAGTTTCCGCAGCAGATGCTGGTGGACTACGTGCGCGTCTACCAGCGCGCCACCACCGCGGTTCCCACGGTGACGGCCGGTGGCATCACCAACAGCGCCAGCTACCTGCCGGGCTTTGCTCCGGGTTCCTGGGTCACCATCTGGGGCCAGAATCTCGCCAACTCCACGCGGAGCTGGCAGGCCTCCGACTTCGTGAACGGCAATCTGCCCACCCAACTGGACGGAGTCTCGCTGACTATCAACGGCCAGCCCGCCTTCATCTCCTACATCTCTCCGACCCAGATCAACGCGCAGGCGCCCCAGGTTCCCCAGGGATCGGTCATGGTCTCGGTGCTCAACAACGGCCAAAGAAGCGAACTCTATGGGGCGCAGGCCCAGAGCTACTCTCCGGCGCTGTTCCTGTGGCAAAACCAATACGCCGTGGCGACCGATCCCGATTTCAACCTGATCGGCAAGCCCGGCCTGTACCCGGGCCAGACCTTCACTCCGGCCAAGCCGGGCCAGACCGTGGTCTTCTGGGGCACGGGGTTTGGCCCCACCAACCCATCGGTTCCGCCGGGACAACTGGCCCCCTTATCTCCGCTGGCCAGTCTCGCGAGCGACCCTGCGGTCCAGATTGGCGGCGTCACTGCCCTCTATCTGTCCGGCAGCGCGGTGCTCACTCCCACCGACGCCGGCGTCTACCAGTTTGCCGTCACCGTGCCCGACGTGGCCGACGGAGACCAGCCTGTAGCGGTGAGTATCAACGGCAATGCCACGCCCGCCAACGCTTTCCTGACCGTCGCGCGGTAGAATACCCGCATGGCGAAGAGATCGGCTTCGAAGCCGCAAAAAAACGCCGCTCCCGAGCCGGCCAGGCAGCCGGACCTGCTGGAGAATCTGGAATGCTCGGAGGCCGCGGCGGTTCTCAAGGAGATCCTGGTGGCTCATCCGGAGCTTCGTTCGGAGGCCGAGGCCATCGCGCGAGACGTCCTCGGCGAGGTGTCGTTTCTGTCAATCGCGGAGGAGGTTGAGGATAGCCTTCGGCAACTGGATTACGACGACCTGAACGGGCGCGCTGGCAGGCACTCGTGGGGTTACACGGAACCCTCGGAGGCCGCCTGGGAGTTGCTTGAGGAGGTGATCGAACCGCAGGCGAGCGAGCTGAAGCGCCACCTGGCTCTGGGGCTGAAGAAAGAGGCGCTGGCGATTTGCCAGGGCCTGATCCTGGGCCTTTACCGGGTGCGCAATGGAGCGGGGGGAGAAGTCCTGGGTTGGGCGCCCGACTTCGCCGGCGACGCCGCTTCCAACGTGCTCGAGCAGTGGATCGCGGCGGGCGGCTCTTCGTTGCCCCCGGACTTCGTCGCTCAGCACCTGCCCGAGTGGCCATGGGTAGCCCATCCGAACAGAGGCCGGTGAGCGGTTCCCCGTTGGCCGACTATCACAAAGTCGGGCTGCTCGCCCTTCACGAGGGGCGTCTGCTGCTGTGCCGGAAGCAGCATTCGACTGCATTGCTGATCCTGCCGGGAGGCTGCTTCGAGCCGGGCGAATCGCCGCTCCAGTGCCTGGCCCGCGAGCTGCGCGAGGAACTCGGAGATGTGGCCGCGACGGGCCTCGAATTCGTCGGCACATACACAGACCAGGCCGCCGGCGACCCCGCCAAAACCGTCTGCATCGAACTGTATCGTGGGGAACTCCTAGGCGCGCCCGTAGCCTCGTCCGAGATCGCCGCGCTGGTCTGGTTCGGGGAGCTCGACGATTGGGCGTGCCTCGCCCCCAGCCTGGTCAACCACATCCTGCCGGATTTGCTCTCGCGCGGCCTGCTGCNNGCCATCGATTGCGGCGCCGACGCGGTCTACATCGGCGCGCCGCGCTTCGGGGCGCGGGAGGCGGCGGGCAATAGCCTCGCAACGATCGCGGCCCTGGTGCGGCACGCCCACAAATACTGGGCCCGCGTCTATGCCACGCTCAATACCTTGCTGCGCGACGACGAGCTCCCCTCCGCTCGCCGCCTGGCCTGGCAACTCCACGACATCGGCATCGACGGCCTCATCGTCCAGGACGCTGGCCTGCTGGAGGGCGATCTGCCGCCGCTCCCCCTCATCGCCAGCACGCAGATGCACAATCATACGCC
>PMEV01000053.1 GCA_003154855.1 Bryobacterales bacterium | reverse complement strand
CCGACATGAAGAGCATCGAGCTCCGCCCTCGGCCCTTTGCCAGCATCTCGCCGAGCAACGGCAGCATCGCCGCATTCGCAAAATGGAACATCACGGCGCAGACCAGGAACAGGACCAGCGGGCGATCCCGGAAGAGCACCCGCACGCTTTCCGCTTTGCCCCGTTTCTCGCCCCAATTCGCGCCACGGGCGACCTCATAGTCGATCTCGGCGGGCCTGATCGGTNNCTCCGGTTGGAAACGAGGTAGCCGAGGAGGCCCATCGACACGGCGGCAATCACGTTACCGGAAGAATTGAAGGTCTGATTGCGACCTTGCCGGATGTCGAACGCGGCACGCCCGACGATCCCGAGCGACATCGCGCAGATAGCGGGAAGGAAGACGCTGGAGGTGCCCCCGATCAAGACTTGGGCGGCCATGACGGGCCAGAACGACGGAACGAGAGCGATCAGCAGCGCTCCCGCGGCCAGTGCGGCCACGGCAAAACCGACCAGAGCCCGCTTCGAGCGGAGGAAATCGACCAGCGCGCCAGCCGGCGTCTGCGTGAGAATCCCCGCGATCCCGCCAACCGTCAGCGCGAGCCCGACGCGCTCTTCGTTCCACTTGTAGCCAGCCAGGTAAATCGCGAGGAACGGCCCCACCCCCGACTGCACGTCGGCGAGGAGAAAATTGAGCCAATCGAGGCCCCGCAGCGTTCGTCGCGAAGGAGACGGTCTGGTCTGAATTGAGGCGTCAGGCGCGCGCGGGCTTTTCATCAAGTATCTCAGGGCGATACATGAATCCACACGATACCACAAGAGGTGTGTCTGGGAGCCTCCGAGGGTCATCCTTTAAGGAGAGCTGAAAGAGGCCGGCTGGGGAAGACAGCGGCGACAAGACCGCCGGCGCTACATGGCCGCGGCCTGGACCAGGGCCAGGATGTTCTCCTTCGGGGTTCCGGGGCTAAGCCCGCCGCCGAAGGAGAGAATGAGGCGTCCGCCGCTCGCCCGCTCGATCACCTGTCGCGCGGCCTGCTCCACTTGGGCGGGTGTGCCGCGCACGCCTAGATCCAGCGGCGCGACGTTGCCCATCAGGCACAACCGGCCGCCGGTGGCCTTCAGGGCGTCGCCAACGTCGATCCGGTGGGTCCAGTTCAGCACGTCGAATCCCACGGTGGCGAGATCCGAGAGGAAAGGCCGCACGTTGGCGTCGTTGTGGTAAACCTTCACCCAATCCGCGGGAAACGCCTCGCAGATCCGCTTGAGATAGGGATGCGCGAACTCGAGGTAGCTGCGGCGGGAAATCATGCCCGGGATATCGTCGAGCAGGAAGATGCCTTCCACGCTTGGACCGATCGCCTCCGCCTGCGCCTGGAGCCAGCGGATAATCGCGTCGGTGCAGAAGCTGAGCAATTTGTGAACGCCCTCCGGGTTCTCGGAAAGGTCGAGCATTAACTCGCTGATCCCCCGGAGGAAGCTGGCCATGCACAGCGGCCCCCGCGCGGTGGCGACCGGGATGGTGTAGCCGGCGTCGAAGATGCGTTGCTTGCGCTGCTGGTAACCGTGCAAAGCCAGGGCCATGAGCCCGTCCGCGGCCGGATCGATGGGAGGCCACCGTTCAACGTCTTCGAGATGGAACAGAAGGGGAACCTGCGAGGGGGTCTGGCCGGAATGGAACTGAATGCGGCTGCCCGCAGCCGAAGGTTCGATCGCCATCCCGTATTCCAGCCACCAGGATGGGAAGAAGATCACCTCTGGAAACTCCTCCATTATCTTGCAGTTAGACTGGAACCAGACCTCGGGGTCGAACATGTAGTCGAGATGGCCGATTCCGAGGTAGCCGGGGATCCAGGGGCTGTCGGCGATGAGCGAAACCGCGGTCGGCGCCGGGTGCTGGCCGCGCATAGCCGCTTTGAAGGTTTCCCACTGTTGGGGACGCATGGAACATCGATTGTGGCACGAACCAGGCTGGATGTAAAGATTGATTCGGATGTCGAACTAATTCCCTCCCGGCCCCGCGTCGCGCCGGGTGGGGGCCGCGCGGCCCCTAAACCTTCTGCACTCGCCGCAGAGTGTAAAGCTCCGCGTTGACGTTGGAGGTCTCCAGGCGCTTCCAGTCGTCATTGACGTGAATCAGTTTCCCGCTGACGTGATTGGAGCGCTCGGAGGCCAGGAACATCGCCAACTGGAGCTGCTTCTCGGGGGGGATGCCGCCGCTCACCCGCATCTCGAGCGCTTCCTCCTGGGCTTTCCAGCCCGCCCGCTCGCCGGCATGCAGGATCTGGTCGGTCATGTGCGTGTAGGCGCCGCCGGGCGCCATGCAGTTGACCTGCACGTTATCGTCGCGCACCTCCTCGGCCAGCGTCTCGACCATCCGCGCGAGCGCGGCCTTGGCGGAGGCATAGGCGGAGAAATTAGGCCGGGGCGAAGTGGCGCCATCCCCGCTCAGAGCGATGATCTTCCCGCTGCGCCGCTCGATCATTTGCGCGAGCACCGCCCGGCAACTGTACATAACGCCTACCAGGTTGGTCTGAATCGCTTCGGCCCACAGGTTGGGCGGGTTCTGGGCCAGCGGCCCGATCGGCCCCTGGATGGCGGCGGAAGCCACCAGCACGTGGACACCGCCGAAGTGCGCGCCCATGCGATCCACGGCCGCCGAGATCTGCTCGAAATCGGTAACGTCGGCGCGGAGGCGCAGCGACACCCCGCCCGCGTGTTCGATCTCCAGGCAGGTCAGATCGAGTTCGGCCTTGCTGCGCGCCACGAGGCCCACTCGCGCTCCGGCGGCGGCGAAGCCCAGAGCCAAACGCTTGCCGATCCCGCGCCCGGCCCCGGTGACCAGAACTCCCTTATCTTTCAATGTCTGCACAGTCATAAGGTAGTACAACTAGGGCTCGGCTGGGGAACCGGGGTGGTACTACGGCTCCGGCCCGATGGCCAGACTTGCCGCCGGTGGTGTATCCTAATGTTTAGGGCATCAATCAGAGTATCGAGGTTGAAACTCCGGCGCCGCCAGGCGCGTGGTGCAGTGCCAACACCCGCAGGCTCAACCCAGGAAAGGAATCGCGCATGAAATCTCAGTCTCAGCTCACAACGCAGGAGCAGGACTTCGTCGACCGCCTGATTGCGGAACACAGCGGCCGGCCGGGAGCGCTGCTGACCATTCTCGAGAAAGTGCAGGAGCATCATCCCACCAAGTACCTCTCGGGTGAGGTGTTGGAGTACATCGCGGCCAAAACCGGCATTCCTCTGGCGCAACTCCATAGCGTGGTGACGTTCTTTGCGCTGTTCAACCTGGAGCCGCAGGGCGAAAACACCATCTGCGTGTGCCGGGGGACGGCCTGCCACACGCGCGGCTCGCGCGGCCTGCTGGAACGGCTGAAGCTGGAGATGGGTCTCAACGAGCACGGCGAGGAGCCCGAGGCCGACAAACTCTCGCTCACCACGCCGGACCGCAAATACACCATCCGCACGGTGGCCTGTTTCGGGCAATGCGCCCTGGCGCCGGTGGTCGAGATCAACCACGCCATCTACGGGCACATGAATGAGCGGGCGCTGCGCAACGAGATCGACGTTCTCGAGAAGGAAAACGGAAACTGATGCGTATCCAGGACATCGGCACATTCAATGCGGTAAAGGAAGCTGGGCTGGCCAAGCTCCTGCCCTACAAGCCGCGCATCGGAGTGGGCATGGGGACCTGCGGCACGGGCAACGGCGCCGAGGGCGTCTATCACGCCTTCGCCGACGAGATCGACCAGCGCGGCCTGGACGTGCAACTGGCGCGGCTGGGCTGCTTCGGCTTCTGCGCCGAGGAGCCGCTGGTGAATATCTGGCTGCCGGGCAAGCCGCTGGTNNCGCTGGTGATCCTGCGGCGCGTGCAGCCGGACAACGTCCCGGGCATCCTCGACGACCTGAATCAGGGGCGGATCTCGCAGGATCTGGCGCTGTGCAAGATCGAGGACTGGGACCACCTGACCGGCCAGGTGAAATATGGGACGGGCTATCCCGAGATTCCCTCCTGGCGCGAGGTGCCGTTCTTCCGCGGGCAGAAGAAGATCGTGCTGCGCAACTGCGGGTTGATCAGCGCCGACGACATCGAGGAGTACGTCGGGGTGGGCGGCTACCAGGCGCTCTACAAGGTGCTGATCGATTCGACGCCGGAGGTGGTGATCGAGCAGATCAAGTCCTCGAAGCTGCGCGGGCGCGGCGGCGCGGGCTATCCCACCGGGCTGAAGTGGGAAGCGCTGCGCAAGGCCAAGAACCAGCCTAAGTACGTCATCTGCAACGCGGACGAAGGCGATCCGGGCGCCTACATGAACCGCAACGAGATCGAGAGCGATCCTCACGCGTTGCTGGAGGGAATGATCATCGGCGGCTACCTCACGGGGGCGGCCGAGGGGATCGTGTATGTGCGCGCGGAATATCCGCTGGCGGTACACCGGCTGACGAGGGCCATCGAGCAAGCGCAGGAATACGGCCTCTTGGGCGAGAACATCCTGGGGCGTGGGTTTAACTTCCGATTGTCGCTGGTGGAAGGCGCCGGCGCGTTCGTCTGCGGCGAGGAGACGGCTCTGATCAGTTCGTTGGAAGGGCGTTCCGGCCGGCCGCGGCCCCGCCCGCCGTTCCCGGCGCAGAAAGGGCTGGAGGGGAAGCCCACCAACATCAACAACGTCGAGACCTGGTACAACATCACGCCCATCGTGGCCAAGGGGCCGGCCTGGTTCCTGGAGACGGGCAGCGCCAAGAGCCCGGGCACCAAGGTGTTTTCGCTGGTCGGCAAGGTGACCAACACCGGACTGGTCGAGATGCCGCTGGGGACCCCCATCAAGACCTTCGTCTACGACATCGGCGAGGGCGGCACCAACGGGCGCCACGTGAAGGCCCTGCAGACCGGCGGACCCTCCGGCGGCTGCATCCCGCAGGAGATGTTCGACACGCCGGTGGACTACGAGACGCTGGCCAAGCTGGGATCCATCATGGGTTCCGGCGGCATGGTGGTGATGGATGAAGACAACTGCATGGTGGACGTGGCGCGCTACTTCATCGAGTTCACCCATTCCGAATCCTGCGGCAAGTGCGTACCCTGCCGCGTGGGGCTCGACAAGGCGCTGAAGATCCTCAACGGCTTCACCAACGGCAACGGGACCGAGGCGGACCTGGAAAGCCTGGACGAGCTGGGCCGCATGATCCGCGACATGTCGTTGTGCGGTTTGGGGCAGACCGCGCCCAATCCCGTGCTGACCACCATGCGCCATTTCCGCCACGAGTTCGAGGACCACATACGGGCCAAGCGCTGCCGGGCGGGCGTCTGCGAGAACCTGGCGCTCTCGCCGTGCGAGAACAGTTGCCCGCTGCACATGAACATTCCGCGCTTCCTGCAACTGTATAAAGAGGACCGGCTCGAGGAAGCCTTCGAGAGCGTGGTGATGGACAATCCGCTGCCGGCTTCCACCGGCCGGGTGTGCCAGCACCCCTGCGACGACCGCTGCCGGCGGATGAATATCGACGAAGCGGTGAACAGCCGCGACGTGCACCGGTTCATCGCGGACACCATTTACCAGTCCGGGCAATATCCGGCCATGATCGAGCGCATCGTGGCCAAGAAGCTGGCCCCCACGGGGAAGAAGGTGGCGGTGGTGGGCGCGGGCCCGGCCGGCCTGACTTGCGCTTTCTACATGACCCTGCTGGGCCACGATGTGACAGTGTACGAATCCGACCCCGGCCCCGGCGGCATGCTGCGCTACGCGCTGCCCGAATACCGGTTGCCCAAGAGCACGCTGGATCGCGAAATCGAGCTGATCGAGCGGGTGGGAGTGAAGTTCGTTTACAACACGGCGGTGGGTTTCGATCTGTCGCTCGACGAGCTGGACAGCCAGTACGACGCGGTGTTCCTATCCATCGGCACGTGGAAGGAAGCCTGGGTGAATATGCCCGGCACCGAGCTGAAGGGCGTGTTGCCGGCGCTGGGGTTCCTCGAGGCGGTGTCCAAGAACGAGCCGGTGCACCTGGGCAAGAAGGTGGTGGTCATCGGCGGTGGCAACGCGGCCATCGACTCGGCCCGAACGGCGCTGCGCCTGGGCTCCGAGGTCACCGTGATCTACCGGCGCGAGCGCAAGGATATGCCCGCCATCCGGGAGGAGGTCGAGGCCGCCGAAGCCGAGGGCGCCAGTTTCGTTTTCCTGTCCGCGCCGCACCGCATCATGGGTGTCCACGGCGCGGTGAAGGCCATCGAGGTGGTCAGAACCAAGCTGGGAGAGTTCGACGCTTCGGGCCGCCGCAAGCCCGTGGGCACCGAGGAGATTCAGGCGTACAAGTGCGACACAGTGATCCTGGCGGTGGGCGAGAAGGTGGATCTGGACGTGGCGCGCGCCTCGGGGCTCACGCTGAAGGAATCCGGAACCATCGAGGTGGACCGCTATACGATGGCGACCAGCCGTCCCAAGTTCTACGCCGGCGGGGACGTGATCAGCGGCGCCACGAACGTCTCGAACGCGATGGGGTACGGCAAGAAGGCCGCCCGCAACATCGATCAGTGGCTCATGGAAGACAAGCGGATTCCCAAGTTGAGCCGGAAGTGGCAGTTCGATCAGACGCCCTCGGCGCAGGTGTTCGAGTGCGCGCGCCGCTCTCCCGGCCAGGTGGCGCCGCGCGAGCGGGTCACGAACTTCGAGGAAGTGACGGTCGGCCTGACCGCCGTCGAGGCGCTGGACGAGGCGAACCGCTGCCTGCGCTGCGACATCAAGGTGACGGACTGAAGAGGCTAAGGAAACCATGGCATTGGCGCAAAAGATTTCGATCCGGATCGACGGCGAGTACGTCGAGGCGCGGGAGGGGCAGACCATCCTGGAGGTGGCGCGCGGGGGAGGGAAGAACATTCCCACGCTGTGCTATCTGGCGGGGCTGACGGCGGCGGGGGCCTGCCGGCTATGCATGGTCGAGGTCTCGGGAGTGGGCCGGCTGATGCCGGCTTGCACCACGGCGGTGCAGGACGGCATGTCGGTGACCACCAATTCGGAGAAGCTGGCGCGGTACCGGCGGATGGTGCTCGAGCTGCTGCTGACCGAGCGCAACCACTTCTGCTCGGTCTGCGTCTCCAACGGGCACTGCGAGTTGCAGTCGATGGCCACGCGGCTGGGTGTCTCGCACGTCCGCTATCCCTACAGCTACCCGGTGCTTCCGGTGGACGTTTCGCACGCCAAGTTCGTGCTGGACCACAACCGCTGCATCCTGTGCACGCGCTGCGTGCGGGTGTGCGCCGAGGTGGAGGGAGCGCACGTCTGGGACGTCGGCTCGCGGGGCATCCGCTCCATGCTGGTGAGCGACATGAACCAGCCCTGGGGCGACTCCAAGAGCTGCACGAGCTGCGGCAAATGCGTGCAGAGCTGCCCCACCGGGGCGCTGGCCGAGAAAGGCTGGGCGGTCGAAGAAATGATCAAGAGTAACGAGAACATCTCCCGGCTGGCCGTGAGACGCGGGGTAGAGGCATGAAGAAGATCAAACTGGCGACCATCTGGCTGGACGGCTGCTCCGGGTGCCACATGTCGCTGCTGGACATCGACGAGGCGATCGTAGCGGTGGCCAAGCGCGTCGAGCTGGTCTACGGGCCACTGGTGGACGCGCAGAAGTTCCCCGAGGGCGTGGATGTCACCCTCGTCGAGGGAGCGGTCTCCAGCGCGGAGGACTTGGCCAAGATCCAGATCGTTCGGGAGCGCAGCAAGCTGGTGGTCGCGCTGGGGGATTGCGCGGTCACGAGCAACGTCCCCGCGATGCGCAACGCGATTCCGGTGAGGAAGATCCTGGACCGCGGCTACATCGACGGGCCGGACGTGAACCCGGGGGTGCCCACCGACGGCGTGCCCAAACTTTTGAAGCGGGCTCTGCCGGTGCAAGAGGTAGTGAAGGTGGACGTGCACCTGCCGGGGTGCCCTCCGCCGGCCAAAGCGATCCTGTTCGTTCTCAGCGAGCTGCTCGAAGGGCGCCTGCCCGACCTCGGCTCGAAGGTCAAGTTTGGGTGAGGCCACGCGCATGAAGAAAATCACCATCGATCCAGTGACCCGCATCGAGGGGCACGCCAAAATCAGCATTTACCTGAACGAAGACGGGCAGGTGAGCGGCACGCAGTTCCACGTCACGCAATTCCGCGGCTTCGAGAAGTTCGTGGAGGGCCGGCCCTACTACGAGATGCCCGGGATCACCGCGCGCATCTGCGGGATCTGCCCGGTGAGCCACCTGCTGGCCTCCGTGAAGGCCTGCGACGCCATCATGGCGGTGCGCATTCCCGAGACCGCGGCGCGCCTGCGGGAACTGATGCATTGCGGCCAGTTCGTGCAGTCGCACGCGCTGAGCTTCTTCCATCTCTCGGCGCCCGACCTGCTGCTGGGAATGGATTCCGACCCTGCCAAGCGCAACGTGCTGGGGCTGCTGGAGGCGAATCCCGAGCTGGTGCGCGAGGGCATCGCGCTGCGCAAGTTCGGCCAGCAGGTGATCGAAGGCCTCGCCAAGGAACGCGTGCATCCCTCCTGGACCGTGCCGGGCGGCGTGAATGCCCCGCTCGAAGCCGCGGTGCGCGACCGCATCCTCAAGGAACTCCCGGCGGCGCAGGCCATCGCGCGGCGCACCATCAAGTTCTTCAAGGGCGTGCTGGATCAGTTCGCCGAGGAGATCTCGGCCTTCGGGACCGCCCCCACCATGTACGCGGGAATGGTGGATGCGGCCGGCGGCTTGCAGCTCTACGACGGCCAGTTGCGCTTCAAGGACGCCGAGGGCAACATCGTGCTCGACCAGATGCGCGCGGCCGATTACCAGACCTACATCGGCGAGGCGGTGCTGCCGTTCTCCTATCTGAAAGCCCCGTATTACAAGCCGGTGGGGTATCCCGAAGGGACCTATCGCGTGGGGCCGCTGGCGCGGCTGAACGTGGCCGACCGCTGCGGCACGCCGGAGGCGGACCAGGAACTCTCCGAGTACCGGAAACGCTACGGCATGATCGTGGCCAGCTCGTTCCACTTCCACTACGCCCGGCTGATCGAAGTGCTGTACGCGCTGGAGAGAATCGGCGCGCTTTTGGGCGATGAGTCCATTCTGGACACGCGGGTGCGGGCGCACGCCGGAGTGAACGCGCTGGAAGGAGTGGGCATGGCCGAGGC
This sequence comes from Bryobacterales bacterium, assembly GCA_003154855.1. Classification (GTDB taxonomy): domain Bacteria; phylum Acidobacteriota; class Terriglobia; order Bryobacterales; family Bryobacteraceae; genus Fen-330. The sequence continues at coordinate 28,910 of PMEV01000053.1, read as the reverse complement.
GCCGCGCGGCGTCCTGATTCACCACTACAAGGTGGACGAGCAAGGGGCCATCCGCTGGGCCAACCTGATCATCGCCACGGGCCACAACAACCTGGCCATCAATCGTGCGGTCGAGCAAGTCAGCAAGCGCTTCATCGACGGAACGCGCCTGAAGGAAGGCATGCTGAACCGCGTCTCGGCGGTGGTGCGCGCCTACGACCCCTGCCTGAGCTGCTCGACGCACGCCGCCGGGCAGGCGGCGCTGCACATCCAGTTGCACGGCCCCGACGGGGCGGTGGTGGACGAGTTGCGGCAGGGGTAACGCGCCGGGGCAGCGCGCGAGGGACACCACCTCCACAACCGGCGAGGCTCTCGGCTGAGGGTATTATAGAAGGGATGGTGCGCCTACGGTTGAAGAATCCCGTCCCAGATCGGTTGGCCCACCACGCACCGTTCCCGCACCTGCATCCGAAGTTTCCACTCAAGCTCAGGACCGAGCCTAAGACCGCGCGCCGGTTTCAGATCGTTTGTCTTCCCCAACAGGACGGCTCATTCGTGGCATCCGTGGTCGAGGCTCCGGAGATCCTGGTCTACGGCCGCTCGCGCAAGGCGGCCGAAGAGAAGGCTGCGAGGAAGTTCCTGAAGGCGCCGGATCCGTATGCCTATGCGGACCACCCCTTGGCTGCCACCAAGGTGGTTACGATCGATATGGAGTATGACGAGGTGGCCGGGGCGTTTGTGACCTATGTCAAGGAACTGCATCGGATGTCCAGCTTCGGCGAAACGGAATCCGTCGCGCTCGACAACACAGCCGAGATGATCCGCGGCTACATCAAATCCATGGAAGCGAATCGAAAGAGCATCCCACTCGCCGCCTCGAAGCTCGCCGAGCTTAGGCGCGTGGTCGGCATGCACTGATGTCCTCCGATCCGGCAGTCTCCGGCAGGGATGCCGTTCGAGCGCTTCGGAGACTGGGCTTTCGACTGGACAGGATCGAGGGCAGTCATCACATGTTGGTGAAGGATGGGCATCCCAACATCGTCGTGGTCCCGGTTCACGGCTCCAAGGTATTGCCGAAAGGTACTCTGGCGAGCATCATTCGCATCTCCCGTGTAGGCAAAAAGCGGTTCTTCGCGGCGCTTGGTTGATCGGACTCGGCACCAACGGCCCAACCTGATCGTGGCCACCGGACACAACAACCGCATCTGTAGGGCCCCGACGGCGCGCTGCTGGACGAGTTGCGGACGTAGGGCGGCTTCAATCGAGCCGCCGCACCTCCGGGATCGCCGCCAACAATGAGTCAACGCAATGCGTGGGTGGCGTTGCGTTCGGGCGGCTCCACTCGAAGAACGTCACAGCCGCGCGAGGGATCAAGCCGTCGATGCCGCCTTCACCGCTGTAGTCGGTGATCTCATCCACAGACCGGTCGTTGAGGCAGAGAATCCAGGTCTCGACGTTTCTCTTCGGGATCAGGTGAACGATCACCTCGACGTCGGTGCGTGCGGCCAAANNCGCACCCACTGCTCTCCACACCCTCTTGCGCTGGGCAAAGGCTCAAACCGGATTTCGTGCCGCTCGTGGCCGAGCCGGGACAGGTAGCGGCGGACCAACCCTTGGTGCCGCTGGTCCTCGGCGAGGACCACGACCTGCGAAGGCCTACTCACGCTCCCATCCGCGAGCTACGAGCTCTGATGCAGATAGGCAACTGTCGGGATCTCCTCGGAACTGCTCCACGCGGACAGGCCCAAGTCCATCTCGAGCGAATTGCACGCCGCTCTTGGGGGCCCACTGATTGATGAACTCCGGGTGGTGGGAAATCACGATGATCTGTCCGTGCCCATCCTCGACGGAATCCGCTACCGCCATCAGCCACGGCTGAATCTCACGGAGCGATAGGAAGTTGTCGGGCTCGTCGAGGATCACCGTGCTGCCCTTGGCCAGGACGAAGTGAAGAATCGTGTACAGACAAATCAGGCATCGCTGACCATCCGACAGCTCATTGAAAGAGAACTTGCTGATCCTCCCGTCTTCCTGAGCGAATTCCGCTGCCAGCAAGCGGACATTCTCTCCAGCGGGTTCTAGCTGAAGGAAACTGAAGCCGTCCAGCGATTCGCGTAGGCTGTCGAGCATGTCGGCATTCTGCCTGGGATCCGCTTGAATCAAGTGCCGGTACCAACTCGCAAAGTTTGAGAGATCGACGTTTGGAAAGAGATTCTCGCCGTCCGCACGAGCCGCCATCCCAAACGGGTTGATCCGGAAGCAATACAGGGTGCCTAACCATTGCTTGAAACGGCTCAGCGTCTGGTTGTCCCTCCGTTGCATGATCGTGGCCAAGGCCGAACGATTCGGATCGAAGTCGTAGGCGACCTTGTGCTCGAATTGGTCGTTGTAGAGATGTACCTCGCCGGTCTTGAACTCGAAGATTGGCTTCCCGTCGAAGTGGACGGTCTCGGATTGGACTCGGGGGCGCGGCGGGTCTCCAAATGGCTCAATCACCAGCCGGTAGGCGTAACTCCCGCCGCTCAGCTCCGCCTCGATCTCGAAGGTCTGCTCAGGCCGATCGAGCCACCGCGTTCGTTGGCTGAGTATCAAGAAATGTTCAAACGAGCGGCCTTCTACGGCAAACTGGCGCAGAAACAACAGAGCATCCAGGAAGGAGGTCTTGCCGGATCCATTACGGCCCAGGATCAACTGCTTGCGCGCGGGCCTGAGCTCGAAGTTGACAAGGCAGCGGAAGTTGTCGATGTAGAGCCGAGTCAGCATTTGACTCAATTCTACACTCCGCCGAGCCGCCGCAGTCGGTGGTGCGCGCCTACGCCTCCTGCCTGAGCTGCTCGACGCACGCCGCCGGCCACGCCGCCCTGCACAGCCAGTTGCACCGCCCCAACGGCGCGCTACTGGACGAGTTGCGTCAGGGGTGGCGCACGGCGCGTTCCGGGAGCGGGTGAGGACCCTCATCGATGTCATGCGCGCCTACGATCAACTGGCTGCGAACTCCGGGATAGGGAGCCGGCACGGGCGCATCCGGAGCGGCGTCCGCATCATCCACTCCATGGAGTACTTCGAACGGGCGCGCCGGATGGGGCGGAATCGGCGGATCGACGTCAGCCAGGTGGCTGATGTCTACGGTGCATAGTCGAAGCGCGAGGGAGGATATAATACCTCATGAGCTCGTCTTCGGAATTGGGCAACCTGGCTTTGCCGGAGCGGATTGGCCGCCTTCCGGAGCTAGCCTGCGATCTGTCGTGGAGCTGGAGTTGCGAGGCCCGGGAGGTGTTTCGGAGCCTCGACTATCCACTCTGGAAGATGACCGCGCACAATCCGGTGCAACTGCTCCGCATGATCGCTCCGGAGCAGGTGGGCCGCGCGCTGAACGATCCCGCGTTTCTGGCGGCCTATGACGCCGCGATCGCACGGATGGATGGGGCGCGCACAGCCCCGGGCTCCTGGTGGCCCAGCCGCTTTCCCGAGCTCTCCGGTTCCCAGGTCGCGTATTTCTCCGCCGAGTTCGCGATCCATCAATCCTTGCCCATCTACGCCGGCGGTCTGGGAGTCCTGGCGGGCGACCACTGCAAGGAGGCCAGCGATCTGGGCATTCCGCTGGTCGGTGTCGGCTTCATGTATCCGATGGGCTACTTCCACCAGAGGGTCTCGGCCGAAGGACGGCAGATCGAGGATTACCGGCGGCTGAATTACGACGACGTAGCGGTGGAGCGCGCCCTCGCTCCGGACGGCAGTCCCTGCCGGATCCAAGTCCCCCTGGGCATGAACAACTTGCAGGTTGCGGTGTGGAGGGTGCGGTTGGGCCGCGTCGCGCTGATCCTGCTGGATACCGATGTGCCCGAAAACGCCACCTGGGACCGCGAGCTCTCCTCGCGGCTGTACGTGAGTGAGCACGAGGCGCGTCTGCGGCAGGAGATTGTGCTGGGCGTGGGCGGGGTGCGGGCGCTGCGGGCGCTGGGCTACCAACCGGCCGTTTGGCATCTCAACGAAGGGCACACGTCGTTCGTGGTGCTGGAGCGCATCCGTGAATTGGTGGAGGGTGGCGAGAGCTTCCTGGCCGCGCTGGATCGGGTCCGATCGACCACCGTCTTCACCACGCACACGCCGGTTCCCGCCGGGCACGACGCCTTCCCGTTCTACCTGCTGGACAACCAACTGGCGCTCTTCTGGCAGACCGCGGGAGCGCGGCGCAATACCTTCCTGGCGCTGGGCAGCCACGACGGCGACGGCAACCTGTTCAACATGACGGTGGTGGCCATGCGCGGTTCCGCCGCGATCACCGCGGTGAGCCGCCGCCACCAGCAGGTCACCCGCCAGATGTGGGCTTCGCTTTGGCCCGACGTGCCGGAGGACCGGCGGCCCATTAGCGCCTACACCAACGGAGTCCACGTGCCCACCTGGATCGCGCCGGCGATGGAGACGCTGTTCGAGCGCTGGCTGGGCGCCGACTGGCGGGACCGTCACGACGATCCCGGGTTGTGGGAACGCATCCCGGATATCCCGGACGAAGAGTTGTGGGCCGCCCGCCAGTTGCTTCGGCAGCACATGCTGGACTTCGTGCGCGAGCGCGGCCGCCGTGGCTGGACCGGGGAGAACGCCAGCCCCGTGCAGGTGCTGGCCGCCGGCGCCTTACTCGATCCCGCCTCGCTCACCATCGGATTCGCCCGGCGATTCGCCGAATACAAGCGCCCCGACCTGATCTTCCGCGACCACGAGCGGCTGGCCCGGATACTCAATGCCCCGCGCCGGCCGGTGCAGATCGTCCTGGCCGGCAAAGCCCATCCCGCCGACGAGCCCGGCAAGCGCGCCTTGCAGCGCGTTTACACGCACGCCATGGATCCGCGCTTCGGCGGGCGGGTAGCCTTCGTCGAGGACTACGATCTGCATGTCGCGCATCTGCTGGTGCAGGGATGCGATGTCTGGCTGAACAATCCGCGGGAGCCGCTGGAAGCCTCGGGAACCAGCGGCATGAAAGCCTCGCTCAACGGCGTGCCGCACTTGAGCGTCGCCGACGGATGGTGGTGGGAGGGCTACACCGGAAGCAACGGCTGGGTGATCGAGACCGGCCAGGACGGCGGAGAGGCCGCCGCGGCGGAGAATCTTTATCGCCTGATCGAGGAGCGGATCGCGCCGGCATTTTACACGCGCGACGAAAAGGGCGTGCCCCGGGAATGGATACGCATGGCCAAGGAAGCCATTCGCACGGTGGCGCCTCGGTTCAGCGCCCGCCGGATGGTCAAGCAGTACGCCGAGGAAGCCTACGCTCCCATGGCTAAACGGGCGCTGATGCCCGCCGCCGTCATCCCCAAAAGTGGCGCCTAACCGGATCGCAGCGGCGATGGGGGAACGCTGCCGGGCTGCATCACTTCCGCAATCTTGGCGGAAAGCCGGTCGATCGTGAACGGCTTCTGCAGGAAACCGCTCACATGGTTGCCGCGCACGCGCCGGGCGGCTTCCAGTTCGCTATACCCGCTACAGAGGACCACCGGCAGCGCCGCGGAGTGGCTCCGGATCGCCTCCAGCGTCTCCTCGCCGCTCATCACGGGCATGGTCATGTCGAGCAGCACCGCGTCGAGTTCCACGCCGCTCTCCACCAGCGCAATCGCTTCCTTCCCGTTGACGGCCAGCAGCACCCGGTAGCCGGACCGCTCGAGAGCCTCCTGGGCGACCGCCCGGACCGAGACCTCATCGTCGACCACCAGCACCGTGCCTCGTCCCCGCCGCCCGATTGCCGGAACAGGCGCCGCCAGGTGGGTGGGCGTCTTGCTCACCGGCAACAGCACCCGAAAGGTGGTGCCCTCGCCGGGAGCGCTCGAAATTCGGATGGCGCCGTGGTGACCGTGCACAATCCCCAGCACCGCCGAAAGCCCCAGGCCCCGGCCCATCACCTTCGTGGTGAAGAAGGGATCGAAGATCTTGCTTCGGGTGTCCTCGTCCATCCCGCACCCGTCGTCCGATACCTCCAGAGAGACGCAGGCGCCCTCGGTGAGTTCCGGATAGTCCCGGCGGGCCTCCTCGCCGCGCACTTCGCGGACTGCGGTCGCGATCCGGACGGCGCCCACTTTCTCGCCGGTGGCCTCCGCGCCGTTGATCGCCAGATTCATGATCAGTTGCTGCATCTGGCTGGGGTCGGCATCGATGGACGGCACGCTCTCCTCCAGCGCCAGGCGCAGTTCGACGCTCCGCGGAATCGAGCCTTCGAGCAGGGGGACCATGCCGCGGATCAACTCCGACAGGTTCACCGGCTCGATGACGAAGCGGCCTTTGCCGGCGTAGGCCAGCAGTTGCATGGTCAGATCGGCGGCCCTTTCGGCGCCCTGGATGATGGCCTCGACGAAGGGCTGAACGCGATTATCGGGGGCCAGGTCTTCGCGCAGCAGGCTCGCGTATCCCAGCACGCTGGTCAAGATGTTATTGAAATCGTGCGCGATCCCGCCGGCCAGAAGGCCGATGCTTTCCAGGCGCTGCGTGTGCCGGAGTTGTTCGTCGAGCCGTTTGCGCTCGGTGATGTCGCTGCACAACTCGAAGTAGCCGCTAATCTCGCCGTGGGCGGCGCGGAGGGGCGCCGTCCATATGCTGACGTCCCGAATGGCCCCGTCTTTGGTGCGGCGGCGCGCCTCGTATTCGAGCACGCTCTCCCCGCTCCGGGCGCGCTCCAGCAACTCCTCGCTGCTGGCCCGCTCTTCCTCCGGAACGATGGGCAGCGGCTGGCCGAGGACCTCCGCCGCCTGCCAGCCGAAGATCCGGGCGGCGGCGGGACTCCAGAGCTTGACGCGCCGCTCCAGGTCGAGCACCATGATCGGGGCGGGGCAGGTCTCGATCAAGGCCCGCAAGTTGTCGTGGGCCTCGCGCAGGGCCGCCTCGGCACGTTTGCGTTCCGTGATGTCGCGGAGGATGCTCTGATGGAATCCAGCGCCCTCCACCTCGATTCTCCGCGTGCTCACCTCAACCGGAAACGTCGATCCGTCCTTGCGCCGATGCACCGTCTCGAAGAGCAGCCCGCCGCCGCGAACCACGTCGTCCCACTGCTTCTCGAACGCGGCCAGCGTTTCCGGCGATCGCAGATCCCGGATGTGGAGCTCCAGCAACTCGTCGCGAGCGTAGCCGTAGGAACTGACGGCGCGATCGTTGGCTTCCACGATTCCGCCGTTCGAATCCATCAGCAGAAAGATGTCGTTCGCCAGCCGGCTCAGGTGCTCGTAGTGGTGTTCCAGCACCTTGCGCTCGAGCTCGGCCTCGTATTGCCGCTGGTAAAACCGTGCCTGCTGCTGCCGGAACAGCAGCAGGACGCCCAGCCCCAGCCCGGCAAACAGCAGTCCCGCGCTCACCACCAGCCACCAGGCGTGTTCCCGCACCGCCCGGTACACTTCCCTCGTGCTCATCTTGGCGATCAGCGTCCAATCCGAGCCTGGAATGCGCCGCGCCACCGCCAGGACGGGCACACCGCGATAGTCGGTCCCTTCGATCAGGCCTTCCTCGCCCAGCACGCCCAGTGCCGCCGGCAAATGCAACTGCTCGACCGGCAGTCTGAGCCGCAGAGCCGTGTTCTTCTGGTGCCGCAGCTCGTTCAGGAACACCACCTGGTTCCCCTCCCGGCGGACCAGCAGCGTTTCCGCTGTTTCGCTGGCCGTCGGCCAGGATTGAACGAACGGGTACAGGTACCGGCGCGGGTCGATTCGCAGCACGACGGTCGCGATCGGCGTACCGCCGGCCTCCTCCGGGAGCACCGGAACGACCAGGTCCATGTAGATTCGGTCGGACGCCCCGTCGAGATACGGTTCCGACATCGTCTCCCGGCGGGTCCGGCTCGCTTCCGCGACCGCAGCGGCAAGCTGAGGAGTCGTCGCCTGGGGCTCGCGGCCCCGGGCTGCCAGAGCCTCGCGCCCGGTGCGATCCAGGATGAAGGCGTCGTTGTAGTCGGAACTCGACGCCACCGTCCCCAGCCAGCGCAGAAGCTCCGCTTTGGCCGCGCGGTCGCCGTTCAGAGCTTGCTTCACGGAACGGGCGATCATCGGATTGGAGACGATCACCGCGGCGTCGTCCCGGCGCTCCCGCAGCCAACTGGTGATCTGGCCGACCTTGATGTCCGCAATCGCCAGCAACGATTCCTGCTGCTGCCGCTTCAGCTCCGCGCTGTGGCCCAGGTAATAGACCACCGCCAGGCCCCCCACCGCCACCAGGAACAAGGGGATCAGCAGGAGGGGGGCTCTTGGGCCAGGGCTTCCCTTCCGGGCCGCGCTATTGCTTGTGGCTTGCATCCGCCGTCGTTCTGCCCCTTTCCGGAGCATACCGCTTGCGCGAGCCGTGTCGCAAGATGGGTGGGCTTACACTTGCCCGCCGCGCAGCCTCCTCAGGCCTGCCGCGACGGAGGCCGGCCCGCGTAAGCGTCCAGCACTTCCCTCACCGGGCCGTCCATGACCAGTTCGCCCCGCTCCAGCCACAGCGCGCGCTCGCAGAGGCCTTCGATCGCCCCCGCCGAGTGGGACACGCACAGCAGGGTCTTGCCGCTTCGTTTCAAGCTGGCCATCCTCTCGGCGCACTTGACCTGGAAGGCGCGATCTCCCACCGAAAAAACCAGCCGCATTACCATTCCCGAGGAGTAAGTGCGCAGCGGCTCCGCGATGAAATCGGCGATGCCCGCGAACTCGACCACGCTATCGAACAGCTCGCTGGTCCGGCGGCGCGTGAAGCCCAGCAGTGCGGCGTTCAGGCGCACGTTCTCCGCCCCTGTCAGGTCGGGATGCAGGCCCGCCCCGAGCTGCAGCAAAGGGCTGATGCGTCATGATCGGCGGATTGAGCAGCGACCAGAAGACCCCCAGGGACATGTTGCGGTAGCGGACTTTGAAGTCTTTCGCCACCAGGCTCTGGAACAGCAACAGGTAGTCCCCGCGCTACTTGGGACCACGCGACGAGATAGCGGATCGAGCCATGGAACTCAGATTCGAGCGCACCTACGCCGTTCGCCGGGCGACTACCACGGTGACGTCGTCGGTCGGAGGCTGGCCGGCCACCCAGGCGGCCACGGCCTCGTGCACCGCCTCCACGATCGCCGCCGCCGTTTCTCCGCGCTTGGCGGCCGCCGCCTCCTTGATCCGCTCGTCGAACTCCTCGCCGGCGGGGTTGAAGGCCTCCGTTACGCCGTCGCTATAGAGCAGGAGAACGTCGCCCGGTTCCATCTTCGCGTGCTCTTCCTGGTAGCGCATGGCCGGCAGGATGCCCAGTGGCGGGCCGCCGCCCTCCAGCGGCGCGATCTCTCCGTTGGTCCGCAGCAGATAGGGCGGGTTGTGCCCCGCGTTGGAATAGGCCAGCTCGCCGGTGCGCGGGTCCAGGACCGCGAAGAACAGCGTCACAAACCGGTTGCTCGGGCAGGTGGCCGCCATGCCGCGGTTCAGGCGGCCCACCATATCGGCGGTATCGCCCGGCGTATCGGCCAGCGCCTGCACTTTGGCCTGCAGGCTGGCCATCACCAGGGCCGCCGGCATCCCCTTGCCCGCCACATCCGCGATCACTACGCCGATGCGGCCGTCGGGGTAGGTCAGGAAGTCGTAATAGTCTCCGCCCACCGTGCGGCACGCCGCATTATATCCGGCCAGCTCGAGGCCCGCCACCACCGGCGCCGCCGCGGGCAGAAGGTTGCGCTGGATCTCGGCCGCCTGTTCCAACTCCGCCGCCATCAGCCTCTCCGCCTGCTCGACTTCCGCCAGCCGCTCCCGCTCGATACGCATGCCGGCCACATTCGCCATCACCGTGAGCAGGTTTAGGTCGTCGCTCGTGAACTCTCTGGTGAGCGGCGGCGAATCGACGTACAGCAAGCCGATCACCTTGTCGTCGGTTTGCAGCGGAACGGCCATCAAGGTCCGCACGCGCTGCTCGATAATGCTGAATTGCTGCCGCAGCGCCTCGTCCTGCTGCGCGTCGCGGACCAGCAGGGAGTCCTTGCCATCCAGCACGCGGTCGCGCACGGTGCTGCTGATCCGGAACCCCTCTCCCCGCGACGCCTGTGCCACCAGGGTGCCTTTCTCGAGCGTCAGCAGAACGCCGCGGCGCGCGCCGCAGGCCTCCAGCGCCAGGCCCAGGATGGCGGGGTAGAGCTCCACCAGCGGCCGCCGCGCCGTGAGCTCGCGCCCGACCCGCACCAGCGCCGTGAGCGGGCTGGCCCATTCCTTCGCGCCCGGTTCCGCCGCCAGTTTGGGATCTCTTCCCTCGCTCTTGAGCAGGCTCTCCAGCGTCATGGCCACCGTCACGTTCGAGGGAACCGAAGAGCCCAGACCCTCGAAGAATACGGTCCGGTTCGCTCCGGCCTTCGCCTGTTCGTAGGTCAGGGCGACCCGGCTGGTCACGATGCGGTCCCCCGGCTTGAGCCGCTGCTTGTCCGCGATGCGGACCCCGTTGAGGAACGTGCCGTTCTTGCTCCCCAGGTCCCGCACCGTCCAATCCTCTCCGTCCCGTTCCAGCAGCATGTGCTGGCGCGAAAGGCCGGCGTCTTCGGCATAGCACAGTTCGTTGGCGCCCGACCGGCCCAGAGAGAGCGTGTCGCCTTCCAGGAGGATGGTCTTCGTCTTGCCGTCCGGAGATGTGATCGTGAGTTCGCGGGCCATTACTCAAATATAAACCGCGCGATCCGCCGCCGCAGACGCCTCGGGCACGCNNCGGGGTATTCTGTAATCGTGAGTCCAGGAGAGCCGATACAGCCGCAGCCCGGAGATGGCCGCCAGACTGGGAACGGTTTCATCCCCGGGTCGATCGGGACTGTCCGGGTTGGCGGCGTGCCCATTCGCCTGCACTTCACCTTCATCCTGCTCTTCGTTTTCCTGTTGGTGGTGGGCCTGGGCGAGCGGCAGTCCGAGCCGCTGCACATCGCCTACATCGCCGCGCTGTTCGGCTCGGTGGTTCTGCATGAACTGGGGCACGCGCTGGTGGGGAAACTCCATGGAGTGCGAACGCTGGAGATCGTGATGTTCCCTATCGGCGGCGTGTCGCGCATGGAACGCAGCCCGTCGCCGCGCGCCGAGATCTGGATCGCGCTGGCCGGGCCGCTGGTCAATCTGCTGATCGCGCTGGCGCTCGCGGCGGTGCTGCTGTGGACCCATTCCTTCACTCCGATCGAGGATCTCGCGCTCCCCAGCGACGGCAACCTGCTCGAGCGCATCGCGGCCGGCAATATCGTCCTGGCGCTGTTCAATCTGCTCCCGGCCTTCCCCATGGATGGCGGGCGGATCCTGCGCGGCGTGCTGGCGCTGCGCAAAACGGGCGACGAGGCAACGCGGCTGGCGGCGCGCGTGAGCCAGTTCCTGGCCATCGGGATGGGCCTCTACGGGCTGCTCAGCACCAACTACATGCTGATCTTCATCGCCTTCTTCGTGTACCTCGGCGCCGCGCAGGAGGGTGCCGCGGCGGTTGGCCGGATGCTCACCCACGGCCTGCCGGTCCGCGCCGCGATGGTGACCGACTATCGAACTCTGGCCCACGCCGAAACTATCCGGGACGCCGCCAACCTGCTGCTGGCCACCACGCAGCAGGACTTTCCGGTGATGCATGGGGGACGCGTGATCGGTCTGCTCGGCCGCAACGCACTCCTTCGCGCCATGGCCACCGGCGGGCCGGATTCCTATGTCTCCGGAACGATGGACCGGAACTTCCTGCGGCTCTCTCCCGATCGGGACCTCTCCGAGGCCATGCGCTTGCTAACCCCGCCGGGCTCCTGCGCCCTGGTCATGGACGGCGACGAGCTGGTGGGGCTGCTGACCGCGGAAAAGCTCTCGGAATTCCTGCTGCTCCGCCGCTTCGGCATGCAGCCCGAGACCACGCCGCGTTCCGGCGCCGCNNTCAGTTCCCCTTCTGCAGCCCCGAGTCGGCCTTCAGAAACTTGTCCACGTTGCTCTTGTCGATCAGCGTGGTGCCCGTGTCGATGGATCTCGGCACCGGCGACCGGGTGTCCTGCGCCCAGTTGAGCCCCAGTGTCGGCGGCAGGTTGTGATGCAACTGGTCGAGCACCAGCGTGCCGAAGTAGGCCATTGTGAACGGCTTCTGCGCGATGGTGGCGACGATGAGGCCCTTCTGGATCGACTCCAGCGTGCGCGGGTCCGTATCCATGGCCACCACGGTCTTGCCCTTCGTCTGCTTGCGGCTGAGCACCTCGGCCACTTCGGCGCAAGATTGCGCTTCCAGGCACGCGAAGGCGTCTACCGGCGTATTCTTCGTCAGGATATCGCTGGTCTTGTCGAAGGCGATGGTCGGATCGCCCTTCATATCCACCACCTCGGCGATCTTGATGCCGGGATAGCCGCGGAACACCTCTTCGTAGCCGTGCAGCCGCTCTTTCAAATTGGACTGGTTCGGCATCGTGAAGATCACCACGTTGCCTTTGCCCTGCAATTCCCGCGCCACGATCTTCGCGCCCATTTGCCCGGCGCCGTAGTTGTCGGTGCCGATGAACATCAGCCGCTTGCTCGCCGGCGCGTCGGAATCCATCGTGATCACCGGGACACCCTGGGCGATGGCGGCGTCGATCACCGGCGTCATCAGCTCGGGATTCGCCGGAGACACCAGGATGCCGGTTGGCTTGTGCTGGCTGAGCACCTTCTGGAACTCCTCTTTCTGCGCCTGTGGGTCGTAGTCCTCGGGTCCCACCGTCTCCCACCTCACCTTCAGCTCGCGGCCGGCCTGCTCGATTCCGGCCGCCGCAGCCTGCCAGTAGCTGATCTTGCTATGGATGGTGACCAGGTAGTAGACCTCGGTCGGATCGTGCGCGCTTGCTCCGCAGTTGAGAAGCGGAAGAACCAGCCCGCCGGCCATTATGCATAGAATAAGAAGTTTCGTTCTAGCCATAGATTCCCCATGCGAGCGCGGGAGCGCCCGCCTTCACAGTGTAAATCAAACCGGAGCCTCCCGGAGCAAGCCGTACACTGCCTCCTCACGTACCGCCGTCGCGAGACGCAGGAGATGCCCGTGGATACGAGGCGCGCGAAGGCCGGCGACCGGAGGCGTACTTGACGGTACGCCGAGGGAGCCGGCCAAGCGCAACGAAGTAAACGTGGGCATATCGTGCGTCCCAACAGCCTCCCGGAGCAAGCCCTACGGCAGCTTCTCGAGCAGCACCGAACTGGAATCGAAATCGCCGCGCAACCGGAAGCGCAATCCGTGCTGCGCGAGCCAGCCCCCGCTGGCCACGGGCGGCCGCTCCAGCAGCTTATCGTCGATGGGCTGGATGCGGTACAGCGCGTTCTCATCCAGTCCGCTGAGATAGACCGTGGGCGCCGGCCGGTTGAACTGCTGCGCTTGCTGGAACACGAATACCACCGACTGCTTGCCGTCCGCCGCCACGTACTGGTTGGCCGTGAGCCCGTCTTCCCGCGGGGAGAACAGCCGGTAGAGGTCGCCCTCCTGCACCGTCGCCCGGATCGACTTGTAGTACGCGATCATCCGCGAGGCCATCGCGAAGTCCTGTTCGCTCCACCGGTTCAGGTTGGCGCCGATGCCCAGCGACCCCATCATCGCCGCCAGAAAACGATACTGCAGCGGCGTCGAGCGCTCGTTCATGTTCGGCACGTCGGTCACCCAGGCCATCATGGCCTTGGGCGCGTAGGCGTAGCTGAATCCTTCCTGGATGCGCAGGCGGTCGAAGGCGTCGGTATTGTCCGAAGTCCAGACCTGCTCGACGCGCGTCAGGATGCCCAGGTCCACCCGCGCCCCGCCGCCCGAGCAGGCTTCGATCTCCAGCCCCGGGTGCCTGGCCCGCAGCCGGTCGATGATCTCGTACAGGTTCGTCACGTACTTCACCCAGAATCTCTTTTGCTCGGCCGGCGGCAGATCCTCCCAGCCGGGCTCCGCGATGGGCCGGTTCATGTCCCATTTGACGAACCGTATGTCGTTTTCCGAAAGCAGTTTGTCCAGCACGCCGAAGATGTGCTCCTTGACCTCCTCGCGCGCCAGGTTGAGCACCAGTTGGTTGCGGCCCTCCGAGCGCGGTCGGGCGGGGAAGTGTATGGCCCAATCGGGATGCGCGCGGTAGAGGTCGCTATCCGGGTTCACCATCTCCGGCTCGACCCACAGCCCGAAGTTCATCCCCAGCTCCTTGACCCGCGCGATCAGCGGCTGCAACCCGTGCGGGAACTTCTGGGGATTGACCACCCAATCGCCGAGACCGGCGCGATCGTTGTCGCGCGCGCCAAACCAGCCATCGTCCATGACGAACAGCTCGGCGCCGATCCGGGCGGCCTTTTCGGCCAGTTGCCTTTGCCCCTCTTCGCTCACGTTGAACGTGGTGGCTTCCCAGGAGTTGTAGAGGATGGGGCGGAGGCGCGAGGCTGAGCGCCGCGGCAGAATCGCCTCCCGCTCGAAGCGGTGCATCAGCCGCGAAGCCTCGCCGAATCCCCGGTCCGTGAATCCGCCATAGAACGGCGGCGTTTCCAGGCTCTCGCCGGGCTTCAGCAGGTAGCCGAAATCGAAGGTATTGTAACCGCCTGTTACGCGCACCAACTGGTTCGAGGTCTGCTCGACGGCCAGCTTCCAGTTGCCGCTCCAGCCCAGCGCGCCGAACCACACCCGCCCGTGCTCTTCGTCCGCGCGGCCCCGCTCGTCGATGGCGAACCAGGGATTCAGCTCGTGGCTGGTGTCGCCCCGCCGGCTCTCCAGCACCTTGATGCCCCGATGAACCGGCTCCTGGATAAGCTGCGTCTCTCCGGCCCAGCGGCCCGCCAGGTAACTCAGCCGGTAGCCTTCCCCGGGCGGCAGGTTCCACACGCCGGATTGCGCGCTCTCGATCGTTATCGCCTGCCCGGTCGAGTTCAGGATGCGGGCCCGCTTCGAGAGAATCCCCGTCACCGGGTCGGCCCGGTAGATGAGATCGACGAACAGATCGTACTGCACGTCTTTGAGCCGTATGCTGAGCGAGTCCTCGCGGATTTCGTGCGAAACGTATTTGAGCACCAGGTCGCGCACGCCATCCGCCAGCGTGACCTTCAGGCATGGCTCGGCGTACCGCATGCCGCCCCAGCCCGGATACTCCTGGGCGGTCATGCCCTCCGGAGATTCGAAGGAGGACGCCGCCCCGGCCAGGTGCGCTGCGCCAACGCCATCCAGACGCGGCAGTCTGCGGCCCCAGTACAGGCTCTGCAGTTCGTTGGCCTCGTTGATGCCCAGCACGTAAGTGGTGCGCGCGGTCTGGATCGCCCAGATCTTCAGTTCCGGCAGAAAGCGCACGGCGCCTGCCGGAGCCGGCGGCGGGGCCAGGCCCTCGGTCAGCTCGATGGAAGTCCCGAAGGGATCCGTGAGAAACGCGAGCGAGATCCCCAGCGACGGGATCTTGCGGAAGGGAACGTCGAACTTCACGCCCTCGGCCTCCAGCTTCTTCGTGAACGCCTCCAGGTTCTTCACTTCGAAGCCGATGTGATCGAGCGCCCGGCCTTTGGTGCCGACGCTGGGCGCCTCCGACGGCGAAAAGGTGAGGTTAACTCCAGGCAGATCGGCGGCCTCGAGGTTGTTCCGCTTCCCCGGTGTGGCGCCCAACGTCCGCACGTACCAGGCTTTGGTTTCGTCGACCTTCGTGTCGTAGAAATGGATGTGGTGGAAGACGGCCGGCGTGGCGAGGCCGCGGCCCGGGACCAATTCGACCAGCACCTCGTCGGCTCCGCTCAGAAACGTCCCGGGCCGGTCCGCGATCTTGATTCCGTTGGCCCGCGCCTTGGCGAGCACATCCTGAATGTCGCGCACCCTGAAGCCCACGTGCCCGACGGTCGAGCCATCGGTCCCACCGGCCGGCTCGCCCTTCTCCCAAACGACGATGACCCCGGGGAACGCCGCCATCTCCATTCCGCCCAGCTTCGACGGCACGCCGCCCAGCGTGTCCACCCAAAGTTTCCTGTGCGCCTCCACATCCCGCACCTTGAAATGCAGGTGGCCCATGGAGACTCCGGCAGCGCTGGGAGCGGGAATCTGCGCGCAACACAAGCTCAGCGGCAATAGGCAAAGAGCGGCAACGGTACGCTTCACGGCATTTCTCCTTCAGCCGATTCTCGCACGGTAGCGCCGGCGCTGGCTGCAAGCCGCGCCGGTATTCGTGGCCCCCACCGCGGCGAGTCAGTCTCGAGGAAGGACGGCCGTATCGCGGAGCGGCTCTCCGAAAGGTCCGAAACGATGTAGAATCACCCTATGTGCAGCAGAAGGGCGCTTTTTGGCGTCGGACTCTGCGGTTTGCCACAGTTGCTAAGGGAGCGGGCTCCGCACTACGAGGCCGGTGACCTTGTAAGGCTAGTGGCTCTTCCCTCCTATTGCCGTCAGCAATGGACGCAGCCGGACATGAACCTACACGTCGCCGTGCTGCGGGATTGCCTCGGCGGCACGTACCGGGTGAGCTACGTTGGAGAAGACGGGCGTCCTGAGCTGGACGTCCTAAGGATCGCGATCGCGCGCACTCCAGGTCTGATCGGGTGCGAGATCGCCGTCGAGCCGGAGTGGGTCGCTCCAGTCGCGAAACGGACTGCATGATTCCCTTGCACCAGACGGTCGGGGAATGAGTATCTCACGGCATCTTCGATTCGGAGAACCTTACGAATGAACCTCGCTGATGAGTTGCTTCGCTGTTTCGTCAAGTCGATTAAGCCAGAAATCGACTGTATCCAGGAATCTGGCGTTCTCGACCACTGCCCATCCAAGCCACGCGGTCCCGGCCAGGCGCTTAACTCAATTCTCAAGGAAGATACCTTGAGGTTGTTTGCCTTGCGAGCGTTGTATGAGGCTACCGAAACGCCGCATTTCACATTCCAGGCGGAATACCCTAGCGACATGGGCTGGATCGACCTCGTCCTCAGTGAAGGCGATGAGCAGTATGCCTTTGAGCTCAAGCGGTGGCAACGCGATAAGGAAGCGTGGGAAGTTCGGGAAAACGACTACGAGAAGCTGACCGATTTCATGGGGGCCGACGCGAACCATCACGAGTACTCCCTGATATTCACCGTCAATGAGAACAAGGACATCCCGTCCGAGTATCGGCATGACAAACCGGGCTGGTATAAGTACAGCTTCGAGAATGATCTCAGCGAGGAGTACGATCTGCGAGGGTGCGAGGCCATAGGGTTCAATAGGTTCCCTGGGTGCGCCCTGTTGGTCACTCCAAAGCGGGAGGCACAGCGCGCTTAATGGCGCGCCACGGACCTGCCTCCTGGACCCGTCGCCTGGCCGCATCACGCCCATCCCGCACTTCCGGCTTCCCGACGGGCCGTGACTTATTGGCAGCAAGGACCGGCGGCGCGCCGTTACCCCCCGCCCGCTCGCCCTGCCCCCGCGTGCGCCAGCACCACCTGTATAAACCCCAGCGCCGCCTTCGAGAGCGCCTTATCCTTGCGGTAGACCAACCCGATTTGCCGCAGCATCGGCTCGGGGGCCAGCGCGAGCGCCTTCAGCCCCCCGGCGGCCAGCTCCTCGGGAAAGTGTGAGACGGCCAGGAACGAGATCCCCAGCCCGGCCATCACAAACCGTTTCGTCATCTCGGTGGAATCCAGTTCCATCGAGACCTGCAGGGAATCCTCCACCAGCTCCAGCCATTCGTTCAGCCGCGCCCGCATGGTCCCGTACTTAGGCATCAGCAATGGATAATCCACCAGCTCGAGCGCGGTCACGGAGCGCTGGCCGGCCAACGGGTGGCCGGGCGGAACGATCGCCTTGACCTCGTCCGAGTGTATCTTGACCGTCTCGATTCTGCGCTCGGCGATGGGCAGTTGGGCGATGCCGAAATCGGCCACGTTCTCGAGCAGCGCCTCGACGATTCGCGACCCATAGCTTCGCTCCACCAGCAACTGAACATTGGGGAACTGCCGCTTGAACTCGGAGAAAACCTTGGGCAGAACGTGGATGCAGGTGGCCTCGTTGGCCGCGATCACCAGCTCCCCGCGCGGCGAACGCTCCAGTTCGCCGATGGTGTCCTGCGCCTGGCGCCGCAAGCTCAGGATCTGCTCGGCGTACTGGCAGAAGATCTTCCCCGCAGTAGTGAGCGAGATGCGGCTGCCGAAGCGCTCAAAGAGCGGCGTATTGAGTTCCTGCTCCAGTTGCCGCACCTGGGCGCTGATGGCCGGCTGGGTGCGGTAGCAGGTCTGCGCCGCCTTCGAGAAGCTCTTCAACCGAACGATCTCAAGAAACGTGTGGAGCTGGTCGAGATCCATAGCTGCCGATCGGGCCGTTCCGAACCAAAGGTCGTATGGGCGGCATAGAAATAACGAATTTCCTCCCGCCGCGACAACTTGGTACTAATTGTAGCAAGCGATCCCGGGTGGTGCGGTTCGATGTTGGTGTGCCGCAACCGCAAGGTACTCTCCCTTCCGGGAGAGTCAACGGCCGCACCGCCAACCCGGGTCTTTCCCGCCGCCCTACGGAACGATGACCACCACCGCCTGATCGTTGTCGTGCTTCTCCCGCGGGGGCGAGGAGACTTCGGCCACTCTGCCGTCCCTCAGCGTCAGCGTCACCGTGTACGGATCGCTGCCGTAGCTCCAGGTCTCCGCCAGGTGCGAGCCGTCGGCGGAGCTGAGTTTCATGCCGGGCGGGCCGAACTTCGCCAGGGCTTCCTGGGCCGTCATGCCGATCTTGACCGAGCCCGGATCGGGAGGCGGCGACAGCTTCACCGCGGAGGGGGCGGTATCGAATAGCAGGATGGTGTTGTCGGCCCTGCCGGTGGCGGCTGTCTCGTTCGCAGCCGTGCTCTTGGCTTTACCGCCCGTAGCCGCGGCCTGGTGAGCTACTCCCAGCGTACCGGCGGCATTTTGCATGACCCCGGCCGCAGCCTTGCCGAGGCCTGACATGCCGGCAGCGGCGCCAGCGGCGGCCGCCGTAGGAATGGAATACTCCACCAGACTCTGCGCCGGCAGAGCCAAAGCGGCCAGCAGCAGCAGGGGGATCTCTGCGCGGAGTCTCATATGTTCACCTCCCTGCGATGAGTGTAGCACCTGCCGGACCTGCCGCCTAGAGCGAATCCAGCCCATCACTTCCCTAGCGGCAGCGGTACCGCCTGGCCGCTGGCGACCGACCGCTTGGCGGCTTCGATGATCTCGACCACCTCCACATTGATTGGCAGCGCCACCAGGCCTTCCAGCGGCTGGTTCTGTTTCATCCGGCTCACCAGGTAGGCCACCGGCTCGGCCCGCTCCGGCGCCAGCGGCTGAAGCGCCAAATCGCGCGGCGCTTGGCCGGAAGCGCGCAGTTCGACCTTTCCCTCGCTCATGTACAGGCTGCCGCCCAGCCCAAACACCTCCAGATCCTGGAAGCCCCGCGGCAGGTCCCAGCTCCCTTCGAAGATGCCCACCCCGTTCTTATAAGAGAGGATCAGGTCGGCGTTGTCTTCCACCTTCGGGAATCGCTCCGGCCGCAGGTGGTTTACGCTCGCGTACACCGTCTCGGGCCGGCCCAGATACCACAGCGACCACAGCGCGTTGTAGCACCCGAAATCCATCAGCGCCCCCGCGCCGTTCTGGGCCGGGTCCGTCAGCCAGGCGAAAAAGTAGCGGTTGCGGACGCCTTCCGACCCCGGGCCGCCGTGCCCCACCATCCCGTGCAGCCGCCATACCCGGCCGATGGCGCCCTGCCCGGCCTGCTCTTTGGCGGCGTAATTAGACGGCCACCAAGCCATCTGGTAATTGGTCATCACCCGTATGCCGTTCACCTCCGCCAGGCGCTGTATCTCGAGCGCATCCTGGCAGGTTGACGCCAGCGGCTTCTCGAAGATCACCTGGATCTTCCGTGGAGCGCACGCCTGCACGATCTCCAGGTGTCGGTTATTCTCGACAAACGCCCACACGATATCCGGCTTCACCTCGGCCAGCATCTTCCGATAGTCCGAGTAGCTGGGCACGCCTGGCGCGCTCTTGGCGGCCTCGGCCATCAACTCGGCATTCGGTTCCGCGATTGCCACCAACCGGGCCGGCGTTTGCCCCTTCGCCAGCCGCTCCAGGGGGCCCCACACGTGGGAATGCACCAGGCCCACGATAGCGATCCTGTACTCCTGCGCCGCCAGGGGAACCGAAAGCGCGATCAGCGCCGTCAAAATGGTTTTCATGGAAAGCAGTGTACCACCCGCGCCCCGCGCCGTAAGCCCAGCAACCTTCGGGCCACCCAGCCTTCTTCACACCCAATCGTCGTCCGGCGCAGGAGATGCCCGTGGATACGAGGCGCGCGCAGGCCGGCGAACCGAGGCGTACCTTAATGGTACGTCGAGGGAGCCGGCCAAGCGCAACGAAGTAGACATGGGCATATCGTGCGCCGCGGGAATGCGGGCTAAAATGGGGGCATGGTGTGTGCCATAGCCGCGCTCCTGCTGCTCCAGAACGTCGATTTCAGCGCGGAAGGCTTCCAAGCGCTCGAAGCCAGGAACTATGTCCTCGCCGCGCAAGACTTTGCCAAGGCCGTGCAAGCGGATCCCGGCGACTACGCGGCCCACTTCCACCTGGCGCTCGCCAACAGCCTTACCGGCAAGGTCGAGGAAGCCATCGCCGGCTACCGCCGCGTTCTCGAGCTCAAGCCTGGACTCTATGAAGCCGAGTTAAACCTGGGCATGCTGTTGCTCGGCCACAAGCGGCCCGCCGAGGCGGTCCCCTACCTTGAGGCAGCCACCCGGAGCAAGCCTCTGGAATTCCGGCCCCAGCTCTATCTCGCGGACGCCCTATTCGACAGCGGCGCCTCCGCCCCAGCCGCGGCGGCCTATCGTGCGGCGCTCGAGATTAACGCCCAATCCGCGCCTGCCGAAATGGGTCTGGCGCGTTCCGAGGTGCGCAGCGGCAANNTACGAGAAAAGCGGCCGAACCGCCGAGGCCATCGCCCTCTACCGCCAGTTCCCCGACAACCTCGCGGTGCGCGAGCGCCTGGGGATGGCTCTGCTCGAGACCGGGAACCCCGCCGAGGCGATCCCGCATCTGGAATGGGCGGTGGCCAAATCCCCCACCGACGCCAACCGGCTGGCTCTGGCGCAGGCCTATCGCAAGAATAAGCAGCCCGACAAGGAGATCCCCCTTTTGCAGCAGGCGCTGGCCGCGGATCCCGGCAATCTGGACCTGCGCCTGGCCATTGGCCGCGAGCTTCTCGATCAGCGCAAATTCGCCGAGGCGGCGGCCGAATTCGAGCGCGTCGTGCAGGCCCAGCCGAATCGCGTCGAGGCCTGGAGCGACTTCGCGGCCACGCTGAATTCCCTCGCGGATTACCCTCGCGCGCTAGCCGCCCTGGATCGCGTCAAGGCGCTGGGCGGCGAAAAACCGGGGCACATGTATCTGCGCGCCATCATCCTGGACCGCTTGCGCGATCTCAAGGGCGCGCTCGCCAGCTACCGCCAGTTCCTGGCCGCCGACGAGGGCAAGAATTCCAATGAAGATTTCCTGGCCCGCCAGAGAGCGCGTATCATTGAGAGGGAACTCGATCGGAGGTAGCGCCGCGTGATCCGCCCTGCCGCTTTGCTGGTTACCTTCTGCCTGGCGCTTCCGCTCGGCGCGGTGGACTTGGCCGCGGTCCAGGCCGAGCCTGATCTTGCCAAGCGCGCCAAGCTGGCGCTCGCGGCCGCCGGGGAGAGTTTCAAGGCCGCCCGGGAAGCCTACACGCAGAAGGACGACCTGCGCGCGACTAACGCCAGTCTGCGCGAGGTCTCGCAATTGGTCGGCCTGGCCTACGCCTCGCTCCTACAGGCCGGCAAGAGTCCCTGGCGTTTCAAGGACGCCGAGATCAAGACCCGGGGGTTGCTGCGCCTGTTGGCCGACTTTCGCGAGTCGATGAGCGCCCTCGACCGCGACGAAATCGACCCGGTGCGCGCCGCCGTTGAGAAGGTCCACGAGGACCTGCTGGCGGGCATCATGGCGGGAAAGAAGAAGTGATATGTTCAGACCTTGGCTTGCGCTTTTGATCTTTCCGGCGCTCCCGGCCTTTGCCCAGCGCGACTTCCTGACGCCCGACGAGGTCGAACAAGTCCGCTTGGCCCAGGAGCCCAACGAGCGCCTCGCGCTCTACACCACCTTGGCCCGCCAGCGGCTGGACCAGGCCCAGCATCTGCTCGCCGAGGAGCGTCCCGGCCGCGCCGGGCTGGTGCACGATCTGCTCGACGACTACGGCCAGATCGTCGACGCCATCGACACCGTCGCCGACGACGCGCTGCAACGCCATGTGAACATCGCCGTCGGCATGAAGGCCGTCACCGACGCCGAGAAAGCCATGCTGCCGGTGCTCGAGAAGATCCGCGACAGCCAGCCCAAAGACATCGCACGCTATGAGTTCGTCCTGTCGCAGGCCATCGACACCACCCGCGACAGCCTCGATAATTCCTCCGCGGACCTGGGCAAGCGCGCCACCGAACTCCGGGCGCGCGAGGCGCGCGAGAAGAAGGAAAGGGAAGCCGATATGCAGCCCAAGGACCGGGCGGCGCAGAAAGCCGCCGATCAGAAGGCCGCCGACGCCGACACGAACAAGAAGAAGCCCCCCACGCTTCTGCGCCCCGGCGAGACTGTCTCGAAGCAGCCGTAGCGCCAGTTTCGCTACTGGGTCAACTTCAGGGTACGCCGTGATAAAGGCGCAACTTGACGCGACCTCAAGGGCTGGCCGGCATCGATATCTGTGGGGCGCCGCAAAAGCTGACGTTTCGAGTAGCATTGGATGTCCGGGCGTCCAGAACGGAGATCCCGAGTTAAGCAAAGAGGAGTAAGAACCTGCCATGACGGGCGACAAGATCTACGAGTACGATCTCGATATTACCGGAGTGACGGATTACGGTGTCGACATGGAGTCTATCCTTGCGGGCAAGGAAAGAGTCCCGCCGCAGGGGGCCCGCTTTGACGTGGCTTTTGAGGGAAACACGACCGGCCGCTTATCGGGGCGAGTGCGCGGCGTCGATTATCTCCGGATGCGCGGCGACGGACGCATCGACCTCGACATCCGCGCGGCCATCGAGACCGGAGGCGGTCTCCGGATCGCTCTGTCTGCGGACGGCGTGGCCGTGCTGCGCCCGGGTGAGCCGATCGCCGATCTCTGTGAAAACGTAACTCTCACCACCGCAGCCGCGGGTTTCGCCTGGGTCAACACGCACCAGATCTGGGGGGTGGGGAGCGTGAACCTGGCTACGGGCAAGATTCACATTGACGGCTACATGCAATAATGGGGACTGGCTCAAGGCTCTGCTGAGCGGCAGATAGCCTGTCGGGAACGCCCCCGCAGTTTTCGCCGTTGCCCCCTACAGCGGCCAGCGCGTGCCGGGGAACGAATTCGAGCGCCTGTCGGGCGACGGGCCTGGGCCGGAGGTCGACGGCCGGGTCATCGAATTGCTGAAATCCAGGTCCTTGTCCTCGAAGTGCAAAGGCCGGTCCAACACCATCTCTATCGTGGACCCCTTGGCCAGCACCGCATCCGGCCCGCGCGTGAGTAGCACGGCCATGAGCCCCGCCGCGGCCCCCGCGCCCGCGCCCACTCCCAAACCCATTCCCGAGTGCCCCGCCACCCCTCCGGCGATGGCGCCCACCGACGCTCCGGCCGCCGTCGCCTCTCCCACGGTGCGCGCGTCGCCGCTCTTGTCGCCGGCGCTGCGAATCTTGCCTTCGTCCTTGTCCAGTTCCTCGCTGGCCAGTCCATCCAGTCCGCCGATGCGCGCCCGGAAATCGCGCGTCACCCCGTTGGGCAGCGTCAGCGAGTCGAACCGCAGGTACAGCTCCCCGCGCCCTTTGACCCGGCCCGGTCGCTTAATCTGCGTGACGGTCCCCGCCACGTAGCTGCCCGGCGGGATCACCAGCCGCCCGTTCACCAGGATCGGGAACACGCTCTCCAGGTACACCCGTTCGCCCTCGCTGGAATGCTTGGTGCTGACGCTATTGATCATGCTCAACGGAATGTGCGTGCCCGTGTCCACCACATAACCGCCCGCCGCCGTTGCCTCCGCCGGTTTCGGCTCCGCCACGGCCCCGGCCGGAGCCGCCGCTTGTCCCGCCAGCATCGCGAGCGAGCCTGCAATCAGTCCAATCACCGCGCTTCGCAGCCACATAGGCATTCCTCTCCCTCATTCTACTCTTTGGGTAGCGCCCGGTGGCGCCGGCGGTCTAGCCGCCGGTGTCTTTTCTACTGCACGATGAGGTGTACTCCGGCCGCGCTGGTCTGGTCCCCTATCGCCAGGCGGATCTCCGGATTGCTCCCCACGTTCGCCGGCAGCTTCAGGTTGATCTGAACCAGGCCCCAGTAGCCCACCACGCTCCCCACGTATTCCAGCAGGTGGTCGTCCACCGCCGCGCCGTCCAGCAGCACCTGGAATTCCGTCCGTAGCAGGATCTGGAGCGCCGTCTGGGGAGGCTCGAAGTCGTCGGTCGGCAGCCCACTGAAGTATCCCAACCCGGTCGCGTACAGAATCGCGTACCCGCCGGGCTGGGCGGGAGAGCCGGCCGTGTCCGTCGCGTAGTCCGGCAGAAGCTGCGCCACCGCCACGGTTGGATCGGTCATCAGGCAGAACAGCGCCGGCGCGGCATCCAGCAAAGTGGCCGTCACCACCGGCCCAAACACCGATTCGCGGGCGAGTTGTACCGGGACTGGGCCGGGCGTCCAGGAGGCCGGCACCAGAAAGTTCACCTGCGTCGCCGAGACGTAGAAAACAATCGCCTGCAGGTTGCCCACCAGCACTTCCACGCCGCCTATGCCGGGCAGGGGATCGCTGCCGGTGCGGGATCGTTGGTTATAGGACAGGTTCGTCCCGTACAAGGTGGCGAAGGTGTACGGCGCCAGGTATCCGCTTTGGCCGCTGGCCGAGTTCACGAGGCCGTCCGCCGTGTAGCATGGGGCTAGCGGCACGCAGCCGTTCTGGGCCTCCAGCATCGGCGCCAGGACCAGCGCGATCGGCAACCACCAGCGGGTGCGGCGTTGCATGGCAGGAAGAAACAGTCCCTAACCAAACCAAGTGAGCCGCCGCCGGCTGTTTTCTCAAGGAATCCGGGCCAGCGCCTTTCGGGTTGCCGTAGCCAGCGGAATGCTCTCCAGCTTGCCCGCCGCCACCCACTTGTACCCGCGCGGAGCCCGCCGGATTTCCGCCCGCGCCACGCTCAGCCGGTACTGGTGGCAGGTAATGGTATGCCGCAGCGTGGCCACGGTCGCGCCCACCACGGCCTCCGGCAGCCGGCTGGCCTCCGGCAGTTCCCAGAACCCCGCCATCCCCGAGCGGCCCAGCAGGATGCGTTTCCCCTTCCGGATCAGCAGCAGCGTCTTCGCGATACGCTCTGGCCCGGCGCGCCGCCGCTTCACCGGCAGCTCCCGCTCCAGCCCCTTCCGGCGCGCCTGGCAGCTCCTGGCCAGCGGGCATTCTCCGCAGCGCGGATCGCGCGGCAGGCACACCGTGGCCCCCAGTTCCATCAGCGCCTGGTTGAATTCCCCCGGCCGTTTGCGGTCCAGCAGGCTCGCCGCCGCCTCCTCGATCCGCCTCCGCGTCTTCGCCGACCCAACGTCGCCCCGTTCCTCGGTCCAGCGCGCCAGCACCCGCACCACGTTGCCGTCCACCGCCGCCCGCGGCAGCCCGAAGGCCATGCTGGCGATCGCCGCCGCCGTATAGTCTCCAATTCCGGGCAGCCTCCGGATCGATTCGTAATCCCGCGGAAATCCTCCCGCCTCCACCACCGCTTTGGCGGCCCGCCGCAGGTTCCGCGCCCGCGAATAGTAGCCCAGCCCGCTCCAGCAGGTGAGCACTTCCGCTTCCGTCGCGCGGGCCAGAGCCTCGGCGTCCGGAAACCGCTCCAGGAACCGCTCGTAATAGGGAATCGCGGCTGCCACCCGCGTCTGCTGCAGCATCACCTCCGCGATCCAGATGCGGTACGGGTCGCGCGACCGCCGCCACGGCAGATCCCTCTTCGCTCTCCCGTACCAGCGCAGCAACCCGGACGCCGCCGCCCGTCCGCTCACGCCTTCAGCGTCCGGTTCATCCGCTCGATCGCTTCGTCGACCTCCGCCGTGCTCTGGAACCCGATAATCACCGCGTCCACCGACCCCAGCCCCAGCACGAACTTCATCGCCGCGTCGCGTTCCTCCGGCGTCTTGAATCGCCCTTCCCCGATCAGCTTCATCCCCACCACGCCGGTCCCCTGCGCGTGTATCTTCTTGGACTGCGCGGCCACTTCCTCGACGTTGCCCGGCTCGGCGCTGTCCCACGCCTTCAGCGTATCCATGGATGCGCCCCGGTGGTTCATGCGCAGCAGCGCCACGTCCAGCCATTGATTGCCGGGACAAGCCCGCAGCGGCAGCAGCCCATGTATCGATGCCCCGTGCGCCAGCACAGATTGCCTGGCCTTCGCTTCCGACAGAGCGTCCTGGACGCCCTTCAGCTCTTCCGGCCAGCTCGGGCTCCGCATGCAGTGCATCAACATGATGTCCAGGTATTCCGCGTCCAGCTCCTGGCGCAACCGGTCGATGGTCGGTTTGGGGTTCTCCTTGTCTCCTACCTCGAACTTGCTCATCAATCGGTAGGAGTCGCGCGGCAGCCCCTTCAGCGCCTTGGCCAGCATTTGCGGCATCCCGGAATAGGTTTCCGCCGTGTCGAAAAACCGGACCCCGCGCTCGTAGGCGTGCCGTACCACCCGCGTGAACCCCTCCTGGCCCAGTTCCCGTTGCGCGCGCCCGTTATACGTCCCCGTGCCCATCCCCAGCCGCGTCACCTTCACGCCCGATTTCCCCAGCGCCACCCAATCGGAAGCCGATTTCCCTGCCGCCGGCTCCGCCAGCAACCCGCCAGTCCCGCCCAGAATCCCAGCCGCCAGCCCCGCCTTCAGAAAGTCCCGCCTCGTAGCTCCGCCCATTCGTCCCTCCTTAGCGCCACCTTACCACACCGGGCACGCCTTCGCCCCATCCCGGACTAACCCATTCGTTTCTCCGCGCATCCCACCTACTCTGCCCGCAGCGCCGCCACCCCGATGGCCGTCGCCGTCATCGCCGGGCTTTTCCGCAAACTCCGCAGCGCGAACCGGATCTCCCGAATCGTCCCCATCTCCGATCCCTCTCCTGTCCGTTCCTGGGGCCGCCAGTCCCACAACCGGACGCCCCGGGCCGCCCTACCATTCATTCGCGGCCCGTCCCCAGTCTCCGTGCAATTCAGTGACCGCCGTTGCGCCCCTTCCCGCCCCTGTGCAATTCGAGATAATCTGGATGCAACCGCACCGGACATGCGCATGAGGCTGTCGATTTCGATTCAGCAGTTCGTCTTGCTCACAGTAGCGAGTCTGGCAGCCAACGCCCAACCCGTCAACCGAACCGGCGGCTGTCGTAGTGGCGCCGCTTTTCGTCCGAGCCCTTCGCCGATTGACATCGCCGACGGTCAGACGCCGCTCAAGGATCTTTGGCGCATCCTTGGAATTCCGGCGAAGCTGCGGCCTGCGTCCAGCAGCGTGTTCCTGGCCGCACCCCGGGAAATCGATTGCACTACGGGATGCAACGCGAGAATTGTGAATAGCCCCCCCCTCCTGGCCGACGGTTATGAATCCATCGTCAGGGTATGCAGGCATTTCAAGCAAACGTGCCGATTCCTCCTGCTACACCAAAGCGCCGCGGGCTGGAGCCTGGTTGATTACCTGGATTCCCCGTTCGAAAAGTACGAAGCTCCCAAGGTTTGGGTCGAGTCTGCGCAAGATCGAAGGTGGCTGGTAAAACGTGGTTTTGGAGGTGGTGGAACCGGCGCCTACCTCGCCGTTGCGGAGTGGTTTGAGCTCCGCTGCGGGGCGCTGCAGCAGGTCTTGACCCTGCCCGCCGGAGGCGACGATGTGAATGCCAAACCCGCACGCAGCTTCTCTGCGCGGTTCAGAGCTTTTCACAGGCAAGGCAGCCGTGAATCTCTTGAGTTCGGTTACGTGGTGCTGTTTCAGGACTACGAGGACGAACGCGAACTCTGGCAGGAGGAGCGCACCGTTGTGTTCTCCCGAACGGATACCAACGCGCCATTCGTCTTCGACCCAGTGGCATCCACTATATCTGCTGCGTTCAAGGCCAAGGTATTCGNNTATATCTGCTGCGTTCAAGGACAAGATATTCGCAATCTACTCGATGGATCGGAATGACTTCGTGGAGTTCGCCTATGACCGCCTCTTGCGCATCGCCCGAGATGCCGCCGACCCCCGCCGGGATTGGCTGCGTCGTCTTCTCGGCGAGACTCAAGAGTCCCCGAAGGTGAACGCTCTGGAAGCCCTTCTTGATGACCACAAACCCATTCTCAAGGGTCGCAATCCATAAGTCGGAACCACCTCGTTACCCCAGCCTCAAGCCCCGCTCTTCCGCGCGCTGAACGTCAGAATCGAGCCGCGCACGTCCGGTTCGAAGCGCTCAAAGCCCGCGGCGGCCAGGTACCGCTCCATCTCGGGAAGCTCGAATACGTGCATCCCGTGCTTCCTGAGACTCCCCTCGCGCACTCGGCGGTACTTCAGTATCCCCTTGCGGCCCGCCGTGAAAGTGAAGACGGAGAGAATTGCTCCCGGCTTCATGACGCGAGCCATTTCGCGCAACGCAACCACGGTATCCGCGAACAGATGCAGCGAGCCGCAACACAACACGGCGTCGAACCACTCGTTCTCGAATGGCAGCGCCTCGACTCTCGCGCGGGCGAAATGCATATTGCCGATGCCTTCCTTCGCCGTGTAGGCCACGCCTTGCCGCAGCATCCCCCTGGATACGTCGATTCCGAACACTTCCCTCGAAGGGGACGCAACGCGACGGCCATAAGTGCCGGGACCGCAGGCAATGTCCAGCACCCGGCCCTCGATTGAGCGCACTTTCCCGGTCGCCTTCTCGATAAGTTGCGCCAGAGTCGTGCTCCCAAATCCGCCATACACGGCCAGCACGATCGGATACCACAACTTCGTTTCGTAAATGCGCGCCATCTTGTCGATGGCCCTCATCCTCCGCAGCACTGGGTCTTTGCTATCTGCCAGCTCTTCCAGAAGAAAGTCGGGAATGCCCTCTTGGATCGGGTA
>PMEV01000383.1 GCA_003154855.1 Bryobacterales bacterium | reverse complement strand
CGGCGAGTTCAAGCCCATAATCGACCAAGAGCAGGTGGAGACCTTTCTTGGGGCGCTCTGATCTCGTTCCCGGCCATTGCACCCCCGACAGCTCGGCACTCTGCCGTGGCCGGAACGCCGCTCTTCCGCCGGATTTCTTCTCCGTGTCGCACGGGTTGGCCCTCTCCTCCATTGGGCTGGGGACCTGTCTGGGCAATCTCGATGCCGAAACGGACCGCGCGGTGGTAGAGGCGGCGGCGACCCTTGGGCTCGCGGGATGTAACGTCTTCGACTCAGCTCCCAACTACCGAAACGGTCGAGCGGAGCTGTGCGTCGGAGAGGCGCTCGCCGCGATGCTCCACCAAGGCGTCGACCGGGACCAGTTGTTCGTCTCGACCAAAGTCGGCATCGTTCCGGAGAGCCTGCTGGCAGCGCTCTCCGACGGCACGCTTCTACCACGGGGCCAGATCGAGATGCTCTCAACGGGTCAGTGCTTCTCCCCGGCATACATAAGGTGGCAGGTCGAGCAGTCCCGTCATCGCCTCGGCCTCCAAACCATNNCCTTCACAACATAGAAGAGGCCCGTTGCGTCCGACCGGACGCATTCCCGCCTCTCTTGATCCGGGCGTTTGAAGCGCTCGAGGAGTTGGTAGCGCGCGGAGACGTTCGCAGCTACGGCCTCGCGACGTGGCACGGCCTGCGCGTCGCCCACGACGATCCGCGCGCGCTAAGCCTTGGCGAAGTCGTTTCATCGGCGTCGACGGTTGCAGGAGGCTACCATGGCCTTCGGTACCTGCAGATCCCTATCGGGTTGTGGGCGCCCGAGGTGATCACAAATCAGAACCAGCCCGGCGAGAACGGCGGCTCGCAGACGCCACTGGTGGCTGCGGCACACCTTGGATTGACTGTGATTGGCAGTGCGCCTCTGCTTCAGGGCGAACTGGCGGGGGCCGACCTCTCATTCCTTGGCGGCTTGCCTCGACTCTCGGCAGCGCAGCGGTTGGTACAGTTCAGCCGCTCGGTGCCCGGAGTTGCAACGGTGCTTGTGGGACTCAAGCAGCGGCAGCACGTTGCCGAGGCTCTGGGAGTGGCCGCCCTGCCTCGGTCGGATCTTGCCGCCCTCACGCTCAGGGAGTTGCGATGACGGAGATTCGCTTCAGCTTGTTGGCGAGCGACGGAGAACACTGCCCGGAGGATGCGCGGCGCCTGTAGGCACCTGTATCGGGGAGCACCTGTATCGGGGAGTGGACAAGTCTCGCCATTTGGCCGTAGACTAATGATGGAATAATCTACAGCGCGATCGGCCCAACCGGGCGTTTCGCGGGTAATCCGAAATATCGACGCTCATTGATGGAGACCACGGAATAGTGACTACGCTCGAAGCGGCGGCTTCTGGCCTATCCGGCTTCCGTGCTGGCTGATTGACGAGCTTGAGCAGAAGGAGAGNNTGCCGAGGCTGTCCCCCATATGAAGACTGTGGCTGGGGAAAACCCGAATGCCCAGGTCCTGGTTCGCGTGATAACCTTCTCCGACGGAGCTCAGTGGCACGTCTCAGTTCCCACGCCGATCGAAGATTTCAAATGGACGCCCTTGAAGGCGGGCGGCATGACCGACATGGGTAAGGCGCTATCCATGGGCGCCGAACAACTTACGATTCCGCCGATGACCGATCGCGCCCTTCCTCCCGTACTCGTGCTGATCTCGGACGGACAGCCCACGGATGACTTCGCCGCTGGGCTTGACGAATTAATGAGCCGGCCCTGGGGAAGAAAGGCGGTCCGGATCGCAATCGCCATTGGGGACGATNNTGAGAGCTAACAATGTCGAGTCGCTCACCGCTTTCGTAAAATGGGCCTCGACTGCCGTATTGAAATCGGCCAGCTCGCCCGCGAGCCAGGTGAGAGGCGCGGTTGCTCCATCCGGGAATGTGCCCATACCTCCTCCTCCCGACCCCGTGACGCCCGCAGGTCCCGTCGACGTCTGGTAGCCGGTGTCTATCCCTGGGGGGCAACATGGGCGAAATTCACTGGGAGATGTTCGGGGCTTCCGTTCGGGGCGCCGCGCATTCCCGCGACGGTCGGCCCAATCAGGACTGCATCGGCTGGGCTCGGGATGGCGGCGCCGGCGTCCTGGCGGCGGCGGATGGTCACGGCAGCGCAAAATCGTTTCGAAGCGATCGGGGTTCCCGGTTTGCGGTACAGGCGGCGGTCAAAGAGATCCTGACGCTCATCGGGCCCCACGACGCCCCCGTAAGCCTCTCCGCCATCAAGCGCATGGCGGGCGGGGCCCTGCCGCAGGAGATTGTGAAGCGCTGGATCGAAGTGGTCGATATCGATCTCCGGGAACCGGACGGCGAGTCGCGGGTTGAAGTTGGGAGTGGGCCGCTGATTGCCTATGGCTCCACAATCCTTGCTGTTGGGCTGACCGGGAGCTTCGCCGTCTATTGCCAGCTTGGGGACGGGGATATTCTGTGCGTGTCGGATGAAGGGGAATGCGTCCGTCCTCTTGACAAAGACGAGCGCCTTTTCGCCAACGAAACTACGTCTTTGTGCGCGCCGCAGGCCTGGAGGGATTTCAGGGTTGCATTTCAGGTGTTCTCGGAGAGCACGCCGGCCATCATTCTGCTGGCAACCGACGGCTATTCGAATTCGTACCGGGACGACAGCGGGTTCCTGAAGGTCGGCACCGATATACTGGGCGACATACGATGCGAGGGTTGGGAGAGCGTGAAAAACGACCTGCCCGAGTGGTTGTCGGAGACTTCCCTGAGAGGGAGCGGCGACGATATCACGGTGGGCCTGATTGTCAGAAATGACATCATCGAGGCCGGCCGCGGTGAACAGGCAGCCGCGTCGTCAACACCATGAAGTTGCACAAAAAGGAGAATGCCGATGAGTTCACTGCTTCGGACCGGCTCGGAGGTGGTTGGCGAATCTTCGGGCTTGCGGTGCAAAGTGGAACGGTTCCTGGGCGGCGGGGGGCAGGGAGAGGTTTACCGCGCAAGCNNCTTCAATCAGGCCGCCACCGCGGAGCAGCGCGCCGGTCTGAACACCCTGATCCAAAAAGGCAAGCCAAACGACCGCTTCCTCTGGCCCATCGAAATCGTCTCAGCCCCTGGCGTGCCGGGATACGGATACCTGATGCCGCTGCGCGA
>PMEV01000216.1 GCA_003154855.1 Bryobacterales bacterium | reverse complement strand
GGCAAGATTGCCTGCCCCACGTGGATTGGCGAAAATCACCAGGATTTCGGCCGCACTACACTAGCAGGCCTACCAGCACGCTCTGCTCGGAGAACTCGGCCTGGGTGGCAGAGTAGGCACCAGCGGGGTTGTCCATCGATTCGACATTGAATAGCCGCTTTGCTATCATATTATTACCGATGGCAATGAGACCAGCTTATTCACAAGGCGCTCAGGTGGAGCACCCGAAGTTTGGATTCGGTTCGGTTCTCTCCTGCAACGAAGAGCACACCGTCATCAATTTCGACGAGTTCGGGGAGAAGAAATTCGTCACCGTGATCGTGCTCACCGCGCTCAAGAAAAGCGATCGGGTGGCTCCGGCGCCGAAGCGGAGTTCCCGCAGCCGTAAACCGAAGGCGGTAGCCGCAGTAGCCGTTGCCACGGCTGTGGCCCAGTAGCGGGTACCCTCATTTTTTCAATGGGTTAGAAACGCCTGGCGAGAGCTGTCTCCGGAGCCCGCTACGGATGCTACACTAAACTCTCCTATGAAATTCGGGGTAGTGGTTTTTCCGGGAAGCAACTGCGACCACGACGCTTGGTACGCCGTGTCTCGCTCCTTGGGCCAGCCGGCTGAGTTTCTGTGGCACGATGCGGCGAGCGTGGGGGATTGCGACGCCGTCATTCTGCCCGGCGGCTTCGCCTACGGCGATTATCTGCGCTGCGGGGCCATCGCCAAGTTTTCGCCCGTGATGCGGGCGGTGAAGGAGTTTGCCGCCAGCGGCGGCCTGGTGCTGGGGATCTGCAACGGCTTCCAGATCCTGGTCGAAAGCGGCCTATTGCCCGGCGCCTTGATTCGCAACCGGGGGCTGAAGTTCATCTGCCGGCCGGTGAGGCTGCGCACCGAAACCACGAATTCCCCGTTCACTTCCGCCGCGTCCCCGGGCCAGATCCTGACGTTTTCCATCGCGCACGGCGAGGGCTGCTACTTCGCCGACGAGCGCACGCTGGACCAGCTCGAGGCGGAGGACCGCGTCGTTTTCCGCTACCTCGACAACCCCAACGGCTCGCTCGGCGACATCGCCGGAATCCTGAGCGAAGGCCGCAACGTGATGGGCCTGATGCCGCACCCGGAGCGCGCCTGCGAACCCCTGATGGGTTCGAGCGACGGCCTGGTGGTGTTCCAATCGATGGTGGCCGCGTTCGCGGCCTGCCACACCTAGTCCGCCGCCGGCTGAGGATTTTACATGATTACTCCCGAACTCATCGCCTCCCACCAGCTTTCCCAGGAAGAATACGACAAGATCGTGGCTCTGCTCGGCCGGGAGCCCACCTATACCGAGCTGGGCATCTTCAGCGTGATGTGGAGCGAGCACTGCTCCTACAAGAGTTCCCGCCTGCACTTGAAGAAGCTGCCGACGCGCAGCAAACTGGTGGTGCAGGGGCCGGGGGAGAACGCCGGCATCATCGATATCGGCGGCGGCTACGCCATCGCCTTCAAGATCGAGTCGCACAATCACCCCAGCTTCATCGAGCCGTTCCAGGGCGCGGCGACGGGGGTGGGCGGCATCCTGCGCGACATTTTCACCATGGGGGCGCGGCCCATCGCGGTGATGGATTCGCTGCGCTTCGGGCCGCTCGACGACCCGCTGACCGGCCCGCGCAACCGGCGCATCCTGGAGGGCGTGGTGTCGGGCATCGCGCACTACGGCAATTGCTTCGGCGTGCCGACGGTGGGCGGCGAGTGCATCTTCGAGCCGAGCTATAGCGGCAATCCGCTGGTGAACGTCTTCGCGCTGGGCGTCTTCAAGAAGGACGAGATCTTCTACGCGCGGGCGAGCGGCGTGGGCAACCCGGTGATCTACGTGGGCGCCAAGACCGGCCGCGACGGTATCCACGGGGCTTCGATGGCCTCGGCCGAGTTCTCCGAGGAAAGCTCGCAGAAGCGGCCCAACGTGCAGGTGGGCGATCCGTTCATGGAAAAGCTGCTGCTGGAGGCCTGCCTGGAGGCCATGCAGACGGGGGCCATCGTGGGCATACAGGACATGGGCGCCGCCGGGCTCACCTGCTCGACCTGCGAGATGGGCAGCCGCGGGGGCGTGGGCATCGAGATCGACCTGCAATTGGTCCCGCAGCGCGCCACCGGCATGACGCCTTACGAAATCATGCTCTCGGAATCGCAGGAGCGCATGCTGCTGGTGGCGGAGAAGGGCCGCGAAGGGGAAGTGCTCGCGGTCTACAAGAAGTGGGGCCTGGACGCGGTGATCATCGGCGAGGTTACCGGCGACGGCATGCTGCGCGTGCGGGACCACGGCACGGTGGTGGTCGAGATTCCCAACCGCGCGCTGGCCGACGAAGCGCCGCTCTACGACCGCCCGCACTCGAAGCCCCGCCGCGACGCGCCCATGGAGGCGCCCCAATTCCGCAGCCGGGATCTGGGGGGCGATCTGACGGCGCTGGTGGCCAGCCCCGACCTGTGCTCGAAGCGCTGGATCTGGGAGCAGTACGACCACGTGGTCCGCACCAACACCATACAGATTCCCGGCGGCGACGCGGCCATCGTGCGGGTCAAGGAGACGGGGACCTCGGTGGCCATGGCGCTGGACGGCAACGGGCGCTATGCCCACCTCTCTCCGCGGGAAGCGGCGCGCCTGGCGGTGGCCGAGTGCTGCCGCAACCTGTCGGTAGTGGGCGCGCTCCCGGTGGCGGCCACCAATTGCCTGAACTTCGGCAATCCCGAGCGGCCGGAGATCATGGCGCAACTGGTGGAAGCCATCGAAGGCATGGGCGAGGCCTGCCGGTTTTTCGAGACGCCGATCACCGGCGGCAACGTGAGCCTCTACAACGAGACGCTGGGCGATCCGATTTTCCCCACGCCGGTGCTGGGCGTGGTGGGGCTGATGCCCACCGGCGCGCCGGTCCCCATACACTTCCAGAAGCCGGGGCAGGCGGTGATTCTGCTGGGCGGCCTGGGCGCCTGCGACGACACACGTTTCGGCGGCACCGAATACGCGAAGGTGGTGCTGGGCAGCCTGTGGGGATTGCCGCCCGCGCTGGATATGGATTACGAGAAGCGCGTGCAGGCGGCCGTTCGACAGATGGTGGCCGAAGGCGTGGCCATATCGGCGCACGATTTGAGCGATGGCGGACTGGCGGTGGCTCTGGCCGAGGCGGCGTTCGGTCCCGCCGAGGTGGGCGCGCAACTCGAATTCTCGAGCGATCTGCGGCCCGAGTTCCTGCTGTTCCACGAAGGGCCTTCGCGAATTCTGCTTTCGACCGAGCGGCCGGATGAGGTCCGCCGCATCGCCGCCGAGCACCAGGTGGAGGCGCTCTCCGCCGGAGAGACCGTCGCCGGCAGGGTCGCGGTGCGCAATCGCGGCGAGAGCTTGATAGACTTGGAAGTACGGCCACTCCGCGTGGGTTGGGCGGGGGCGCTCGAAGCCAGCCTGAGAGGTTAGCGGGCATGTTGGACAAGTTTCACGACGAGTGCGGCGTGGTCGCCGTTTACGGCCATCCCGAAGCCGCGAACCTGGCCTACCTGGGACTCTACGCGTTGCAGCATCGCGGCCAGGAGAGCGCCGGCATGGCCTCCTGCGACGGGCGCGAGATCCACCTCGTCAAGCGCATGGGCGAGGTGGCCGACGTGTTCACTCCGGAGCAGCTCGCGAATCTGCCGGGCACGATGGCCATCGGGCACACGCGGTATTCGACCGCCGGCGATACCGATCTCAACAATGCNNTGACCAACGCCGCCGAGCTGCGCAAGGAGCTCGAAGACGAAGGCTCCATCTTCCAGGCCTCCAGCGATACCGAAGTGGTGCTGCACCTGGTGGCGCGCTCCCGCGAGCGCACCATCGCCGGCGCCCTGAGAGAGGCGCTGCTCATGATGGAGGGCGCGTTCTCGATGGTCTTCCTGGCCGAAGACCGGGTCATCGTGGCGCGCGATCCGCAGGGCTTCCGCCCGCTGGTCATGGGGCA
>PMEV01000436.1 GCA_003154855.1 Bryobacterales bacterium | reverse complement strand
ACGCCGATGCCGATGGCGCCGCCGGCCAGCGTCAGCACCAGCGCTTCGGAAAGGAACTGCGCCCGGATGTGCCAGCGGCGTGCGCCCAGGGCGCGGCGCAGGCCGATTTCCCGCACCCGCTCGTCCACCGACACCAGCATGATATTCATGACGCCCACGCCGCCGATGCCCAGCGTCAGCGTGCCGATGAAGACCAGCAGCACCTGCAGGCCGATGGTAATCCCGTCGATGATGGGGCGAAACTCCTCGCGGCCGAACATCTGAATGGCGCGCTCGTCGGTGGGCGAGAAGCGCTGGCGCTTGCCGACGGTCTCGCGCACCTGCTGCTTGGCGTCGCGCTCGAAGCGGGGCGCGACGGGCGCGAAGACCAGGACGGAGGCGTAGCGGGTGTCCCACATGTCGCTGGCCGCGCTGTAGGGAATCCAGCAGGACTCGTCGTCGCTGGTGAAGTAGTTGCTCATCTGGATTTTGCGGTCCATCGTGCCGATGACCGTGAAGCGCACGCCGGAGATCAGCACCGTTTCGCCCACTGCCGGCCGGCCACTGAAGAGTTGCTGGCGGACGATGCCCCCCAGGAACACCACGCGGCGACGCTCGAGGAAATCCTCGGGACTGATCCAGCGGCCCTCCGAGGGGACCTCGTTGCGGATCTCGCCGTATTCGGGATAGACGCCGCGAATGGCCGTATTGGCGAGGCGGT
Organism: Bryobacterales bacterium; assembly: GCA_003154855.1. Taxonomy (GTDB): domain Bacteria; phylum Acidobacteriota; class Terriglobia; order Bryobacterales; family Bryobacteraceae; genus Fen-330. Next base: position 35,575 of record PMEV01000436.1, on the reverse strand, counting down.
CGCCGTACGAGATGGCGAGCCAGCGCACGGTCTCTAAGCTCACATCCCGCACCAGCGTGGCCTCGGCGCGCACCAGGTCCATATCTTCCTTCTCGAAGCGGACCCGGCGCCCGGCGCGTTCGCCGCCCGCCTGTTCGCTGGTCTGGCCCGGCCAGCACACCACGGCGCTTTTGCCGAAAGCGTCGAAGGCATTCGAGAGCACGGCGCGAAAGCCGTTGCCGTAGGCGATCAGCACGGCCACGGCCACGATTCCCCAGACGATGCCCAGCATGGTCAGGAAGCTGCGCAGCGGATTGCGCCGCAATGCGATCCAGGCCTGGCGGAGGATTTCAGCGAGCATAGGCCGTCACCCCGCCTCGTATCGAAGGGCTTCAATCGGATCGATGGCGGCGGCCTGGCGCGCGGGATAGAGCGCCGAGAGCAGCGCCACCGTCCCCAGCAACGCGAAAGCGGCCAGGCCCGCGTCCCAGCCGGCGATCAGCCCCGCGAAGTATTGCGGCATAGGCAGCGAGTTCACGGCCGCACAAAAGCCGTAAGCTAGGCCCAAGCCGGCGCCGCCGCTCAGGAAGACGATGATGAGCGTCTCGACGAAGAACTGCCAGAGGATGGCCCTGCCAGTAGCCCCCACCGCCTTGCGCACGCCGATCTCGCGGGTCCGCTCGCGTACCGCAACCAGCATCACGTTCATGACCCCGATCCCGCCCAGGAACAGGCTGATGATGCCCACCGCACCCAGGAAGAACTTCATGCCGTCGGTCATGGTGCGGAAAGCCTTGGTGTCCTCGACCGTGTCCCAGATCTTGGCGGCTTCCTCGTCGTGCGGGTCGAACCCATGCACTCGGCCCAGCGCGCGGCGGACTTGCCACTTGCAGCTTTCGTGATCTTCGAGCGACTTGGGGGTCACGATCAGCCGGTCCACCGAGCGGGCCTTCTGGGGCGGCTTGTTGGGGAAATCCTGGAGCATGGTCCGGAAGGGGATGAAGACCTTGCTGATGTCCTGCCCGTCGTAGCTGGAATCCTGTTCCTTCTTCAGCATGACGCCGATGATGGTGTAGGGAATGCCGCCCAGGGAGATGCTCTGTCCCAGGGCGGGGCGCGTCGAGAACAACTGCTTCTTGGCGTCGCTGCCGAGGAAGGCGACCCGGCGGGCCAGAGTGTCGTCCTCCCAGTTGTAGAAGCGGCCTTCGGCGACGGGGATCGAGCGAATGCCCGCGAAGGGCGGCAGCGAGCCTGTCACCAGCAGCGAAGCGCTGTTGAAGGGACTGTGGATCAGCTCGTTATTGCCCACCTCCGGCATCACCCAGTCGCAGGCCGGCGCTTCCTGCATGATGAACTTGTAGTCCGTATCCTCCCAATGCACGACGCGGCCCGCCCGCGTGCTTCCCGCCTGCATGCTGGTGCGGCCGGCAAAGACAATCATGATGTCCTTGCCGAAACTGTCCGCCATCTTCTTCTGCCCGACCCGCAGCCCCTCGCCGGCGGCCACCATGAGGGTGATGGAGACGATTCCCCAGGCGATGCCGAACATGGTGAGGAAGGTACGCAGCTTGTGCGCCCATAGGGTGCGCAGCGTGTCGAGCAGGAGGTCGCGGAAGTTCATAGACGACCTATTGCAGGATGACCTTGTCGCCTTCCTTCAGCCCCGCAATCAGCTCGGTCTTCACTCCGTTGGAGATGCCGAGCTTGGCGGCCACCTGGCGCCGGCCTTTCTCGTTGGCCGGATCGGGAACTTCGAGCGAGGTCTTGCGCTGCTTGTCGTAGATCACCGCAGCCTCGGGGACCAGCAGCACGTTCTTCTTCTCTTCCAGAATGATTTCGGCGTTGGCGCTCATGTTGGCCTTGAGCTCGCCGCTGGGGTTGTGGATGGAGACGCGCACTTCGAAGGTGGTGACGTTGTCTTTCTCGACGCCCAGCGGCGAGATCTTGGTCACCTTGCNNTGCGCGCCGGCTGGCCGAGGTACACCTTGCCGATGTCGGCCTCGTCGACCTTGCCGAGCACGTACACGTCGCTCACGTCGCCCAGCGTGAAGAGCTTGGTGGCCTGGGAGCCGAGGACCAGGATGGAGCTGACGGCGTCGNNCGAGCTGGTAGGCCTTCTCGGCGTCTTCCAGCAGCGCCTGCGCAATCAGCCCCTGCTTTTTGAGTTCCTGGGCGCGCTCCGTGCTCGACTTCAGGAACGGCAGGTCGGGTCCCTCGGCCTCGACCTTGTTGCGCTCGAAGGTGGCGCTGGCGGCCTCTTCGGCGGCCTGTGCGGCCTGCAACGCCGCGCGGCTCTCCCGCACTTGCGCCTGCAAGTTTTCCTTGTCCAGTTCGACCAGGACTTGCCCCTGCTTCACCCAGTCGCTGTAGTGGACGAAGATCTGCTTGACGATGCCGCTGGCCTTGGATTTCACCTCGACCTTGGCCAGAGGTTCGATCTTCCCGGTGGCCACGACCGAGCGTGCGATGTCGCCACGCTCGACGCCCGCCAGCTTGGAGGGATCGATCTGATTGTTAGGTCGAAGTGCGGCCTTCAAGCCGTAGAATGCCCCGCCCAGCACTACCAGGATGCTGGCCAGCCAGATCCAGCGCCGCCATCGTCGCCCTTTCTTCCTGCCGTTGTTCCCGTTTGCCATGACAATCCCTCACCCTTTCGGGCCATACCATTAATACGGATGAGACCCCGGATTGTTCCGCGGGGAGTTGGAGGAGGGCCGGGCTGCGACTGAGGCCGCCGGGGCTGCCTCTGGGACAGCGTGGGGCGCGATTCAGGGCTTGACAGAGTAACCAGAAATGGTTACCTTTGGGTTGTGAAGGCGAGCGAACTCAGACGCTGGCTGAAGAAGCAGGGCTGCGTGTTCGTAGAGGAATCCCGCCACACACGGATTGTTCTCGGCTCGAAGGTGTCGCGCATGCCCCGCCATCCCGCGAAGGAAATCAAGGCGGGGACACTGCAAAGCGTCTTGAAGGATCTGGATTTGGAGATGTGAGGACCGGCATGGAGCACTACCTGGCATTGTTCGAACCCGACTTGAAGGCTGGTGGCTACACCGTGACATTTCCGGACTTCGGTTACGGCGTTACGCAGGGTGAGACCGACGATGAGGCCATGGACATGGCGCGGGATCTCCTGATGCTGACGGTTGGCGACTACATCCGGGAAGGCAAACGGCTGCCCGCGCCGGCGCGCCGGCGCGGGACCAAGTTCCGTGCCATACCGCTGCCGGCGTTGCAGTCTGCCAAAGTGGATCTCTACACGGCGTTTCTGGAGTCAGGTCTGAAGAAGGCGGAGTTCGCGCGCCGCATTGGAATACCCAAGACCCACATCGATCGCTTGTTCTCTCTCCGGCACCACTCTCGTCTGGAGAAGATCGAAGCGGCGCTCGCAGCGCTTGGCAAACGTCTGCATGTCGAAACGCGCGACGCCGCCTGAAGCTCGTTAAACCAGCCGCGCCGCGGGAGTTGGCTGGACGTATAATCGATGCTGGCCAGGACGGCGAAACGGGAATCCTGGTTGTGACTCGTTATGAGTTTTCGCAGCGGTGTTTCGTTGATGTTCCGAGTTCACCATGGCCCGAAACGGTGGGTGAATCTCCCTTACGCCCTGGCTATGGCCTGCTGCATCCCCTTATCGGCAGTGGACGAGGTCGTCCCGGTAACGTACCTCGTGCTCCTCGCGCTGTTCGTCATACAGCTAGCTTGGCCAACTGTCGCGGGCTGGGCAGCCACCTTCGGAGCCTGGTTCGTCCTAGTGTTCGGCCTCCTGTTCGCGTTGAGGTTTTTCGGGGACATTACGGAGATCACTATTTGGGAGCTGGTACTACTTGGCCTGGCTCCATTGATCCCGTTGTACATATTCCGGCCGCGCCTTCGGGATGTTCGGGGGTCTGGGGAACCCGAAGAACCGCGCTTGACTTAGCGCGCCTACCCGTCCCAGCGGCGGAAGGCCAGGACGGCGTTGAGGCCGCCGAAGGCGAAGGAGCTGGAGAGGGCCCATTCGACGGCGGCGTGGCGGGCCTGGTTGGGGACGACATCGAGGTCGCACTGCGGGTCGGGGGTGGTGAAGTTGGCGGTGGGCGGCAGGATGCCGTGGTGCAGAGCCAGCAGCGTGGCGACGGCCTCGATGGCTCCGGCCGCGCCGAGGGCGTGCCCGTGCATGGACTTGGTCGAGCTGATGGCCAGGCGCTCGGCCGCCGGGCCAAGGGCTGCGCGCAGGGCCGCGATTTCGGTGGGATCGTTGGCGAGGGTGCCGGTGCCGTGGGCGTTGATGTAGCCGATTTGCTCCGGCTGGAGGCCGCCATCGGCGAGCGCGGCCCGGATGGCCCGCGCCGGTCCTTCGACAGTGGGCTGGGTCAGGTGGTGGGCGTCGGAGGACATGCCGAACCCCACGATCTCGCCGTGTATGGGGGCTCCGCGAGCCTTAGCCGCCTCAAGCGGCTCCAGCACCAGCATGGCCCCGCCCTCGCCCAGCACCATGCCGCGCCGATCCTTGCAGAACGGCCGGCAGGTGTCCGGCGAGACCACCCGCATGGCCTCCCAGGCCTTGAGGTGCCCCATGCTGAAGGGGGCTTCGCTACCGCCGGCCAGCGCCAACTCCAGGTCGCCGTCGCGCACCATCCGGAAGGCTTGCCCGAGGGCGTGGTTGGAGGAAGAGCAGGCGGTGGAGACGGTGTAGGTGGGGCCACAGATGCCGGTCTCCATGGAAATGTGGCTGGCCCCGGCGTTGGCCATGGTGCGCGCGATGGTCAGCGGACTCACGCGCGGCTTCTTCAGCAAGTACAGATTCTGGAAACCTTCGTCTTCACTCGATTTCCCGCCCACGCAGGAGCCGGTCACGATGCCCGAGCGCTCCCGCAGGCCGGGGGTCCATTCCAGGCCGGCGTCGCGCACGGCATCGCGGGCCGCGACCACGGCAAACTGCGCGAAACGGTCCAGGAAGTCCGCTTCCTTCAACGGGAAATGATCGGCGGAATTGAAACTCCAAGCCTGCGCGCCGTTCTGAAAGCGCAGCGGGCTCATGTCGATCAGCGTAATGGGGCCGATCCCCGGCCGCCCCTCGACCAGGGCGCGCCAGAACTCATCCACGTTCCGGCCGAGCGCCGATACGATCCCCATCCCGGTGACGACTACGCGGCGGCGCCCCATCGCTCAGGCCCTTGCCGCCCCGCCCGACGAGAGCAGCTTGTCCAGAGCCTCGACCATCTGCCGCACACCCCGCACGCCTTGGACTCCTTCGTCCGGGATGTTGATGTTGAACTCGTTCTCGAGCGCGAAGAGGATATTCACCCCATCCAGCGAATCGATGCCCAGCTCCTCGAAGGTGCTGTCGAGGGTGATCTTTTCGGCGGGGATCTTCTGACTCTCCGCGATGCAAGAGATGACTCTGCGGGTCAATTCGTCGGACATAGTATTTGGCTCACTGTCTCGAAATGAAATCCCCGGCCACGCAGCTCGGGGATGAGGCGGCGCGCGGCCTCGAGCATTTCTCCGATAGCAGGCCGAGGCTCCAGTCCCCGGCCGTCGTGCAGGCAGAATATGGCGCCATTCACCGCGGCGCGGACGAGGCGCCTGGCAATGGCGGCGGCGCTCAGCTTCCAATCCAAGGCGATGGCGGTCCACATCACGCCTAGCAGGCCGAGGTGTTTCTGCGCGCCTCTCAGCCCGAACCAGCGCGCGCCGTAGGGAACGCGGAGCAGAACCGGCGCCCTTCCAGTCGCCTCGAAGATCGCCGCTTGCGCTTGTCTCATCTCCGATTCCATGAACCCCGCCCGCCTCAGGTAGAAGCGCGGGTGGGAATGGCTATGGTTGCCAATCTCGTGCCCGGCCTCCGCCACCTGGCGCGCGATGCCCGGCAGCCGCAGGACATTCACCCCACACTGGAAGAAGGTGGCCGGTACGGCCTCCCGAGCCAGTAATTCGAGCAACCGCGGGGTGGCTTCGCTCGGCCCGTCGTCGAAAGTCAGGGCGATCGCCCGGCGGTGGGCCACCCCACGCCAGACGGATGGCGCGAACAACCTGGACGAGCGCGATCGGACCCCGAAGGTCACAAGCCCGGCTGCGGCGCAAACGGAGCCCCCCACCAATTCGATGAACATGCCGAGGAAACCAGGATATCAGAAACCCGAGGCCCGCCAAAAAAAGGCCGCCCGGACGGCCGGGCGGCTTGAGAGGCACTGTTGTTGGACGCGGGCCAAGTCTAGCTGGTTCGCGATGCAACCCGAAATGAAAGACTTCCGATCAGAAGAAACCTCGAACAAAAGAATTCCCGGGCTAACGGATCGCCGCTAAGGCGAGTCGTTGGAGCCCCGACAACATCAACAGAAGAATCAGAACCCACCCGAACCGCATGGTATTCATCGACACCTCCATGGCGCGCAATGGGCGACGATTCCGACAATGCCACAGATCGCCTCAAGATACAAGGGTTTAGGGCGCGCAAGGCGTACCAGTACGGCCTAGCCGTATGCTATCCCTCCGAGGCTGGTCCCTGCCAATTCAGGCTTTGGTCCGAGCCCAGGTAGCGGGTCTCGGCAGGCGCCTTCTGGCTCCCGCGGCACGATCAGGTCGCCGTGCTCGATGGGGAGGGGGGCGGCCAGGATCTCCTCGGCCGGCGGGACATAGCCCTTGGGTTTCAACCGCCGGTAGGCGTCGTGATCCTCGGGCAGCCAAGGCTTCTTGAGCCAGAGGATGCGCTGAGGGGCCATCCCCTCGTCCACTCGCTCCACCGTTTCGAACGGATAACCGAGGCCGCCCATTCGCCACCCGGCGTGCGCGTCCACCATCAACTCGACGTCCGGGCCCAGCGCCTTCCCCACCAGGTCGTAGAGCGCGACCTCGACCGAGCAGTAGACCTTGGCCAGCTCCGGGGCGCCGCCCGGGCCATGCAGGAATAGCACCCGGCGGGGCATCCGGGTCGGCCAGCGTCAGCCCTTCCAGGAAGGGGGCAATGGTGACGTTAATCGCGCGGTCCGCCCTCTCGCTAGCCTGCCCGGCGGCATAACCGATTAGGCCGTTGCCGCCGGGATGCGAACCAGCATCGCGCCGCGCTTCAGGGGGAGGGAGGGCGCGGCGCCTCGCTCGGAACGGGTGCCCGGATGGGGTTAGCTTCCGACGTAGCGGGCGTAAAGAGAACGGGCGAGGCCGGTGTCGGTGGTGCCTTTGACGATGGCGCGGCCGTCGGGAAAGACGGTGATCTCGTAGGGCGCGAGGAAGAAGCGGAGGGCGAATTCGTTGGCGCGGACTTCGCCCAGCGGCGAGAGGGTCATCTCAAGCTCTCGGAGGTCAATCGGACGGGAGAGCTCGTGAATCTGGACGGCGTTGCGGCCGCACAGGCTGATGGGGACGCGGCGGGCGCCTTCCAGGTGAACGAAGTGGCGCTGGCCGCAGGCTTCGCATTGCGGGTCTGGCGCGGGCAGGGCAACCTGCCGGACGTCTCCGCTCCAAAGGTCGACGGTGGTGATGCGCGGGCGCAGCGAAGCGGCGTCGCCGGCCAGGATCTTGAGCGCGTCGCCCACCTGAATGGAAGCGATGGCGGAGGTGACGGCGTTGAGGATGCCGGCCGTCTCGCAGGTGGGCTGAACGCCGGAGGGCGGCTCGGGGTAGACGCACTTCAAGCAGGCGGAGCGGCCGGGCAGGATGGGCATGCTCAGCCCGTAACTGCCCACCGCCGCACCGTAGATCCAGGGGAGGCCCTGACGGATGGCGTAGTCGTTGACGAGGTAACGGGTTTCGAAGTTGTCCGTCCCATCCAGGATCAGGCTGGCGCCCTCGAGCGCTTCTTGGATATTGGCGGCGGTGAGGTCGGCGACCAGCGGCTGGACCTGGATGCCGGAGTTGATGGCGGCCAGGTGGCGGGCGGCGGCGATGGCTTTGGGTAGGGCGTCGCGGGCGTCGGATTCCTCGAAGAGCCACTGGCGCTGGAGGTTGCTCCACTCGACGTAGTCGCGGTCGACGATCAGCAGTTGGCCGACGCCGGCGCGGGCTAGCGCGCCGGCCTGAAAGCTGCCGAGGGCGCCGCAGCCGACGATGGCGACGCGGGAGGCGCCCAGCCGCTGCTGTCCGGCGGCGCCGATACCGGGGAACAGGATCTGCCGGGAGTAGCGGTCAGGCTCCATAACCAACATGGTCGCACAGCGGGGGGAGCTCGCCAGGTGGTTCGGGAGAGCCTGATGATAAGATTACGGTTTGAGGGCGCGAGCGCTGTTTCTGTGTGTCGCCGCGGTAACTTCCGTCATGGCCGCGCCCGAAGACTATGAGGGCCAGCCGATTCGGGCGATTGAATTCCAGCCGGAGAAGCAGCCCTACAGCGCCGACTATCTGCGCGGGATTCTGCCGCTGAAGCTCGAGGCCCCGCTGCGGCTGGCGGAGGTTCGGACGGCCATCGAGCGGCTGTATGCCACGGGCCGTTATGAGGACATCGCCGTGGACGCACGGCCGGGCCAGGGCGGGGTCATTCTGCAATTTCGCACGTCAATTCAGTACTTCGTGGGGCACGTGAGCGTGGAGCGGGTCTCCGAGCCGCCCAACGAAGGCGTGCTGGCGAACTCGACGCGGCTGGAACTGGGTGTGCCGTATGCGGAAGCGGACGTGGCCCAAGCGGTGGGGAACCTCCAGAAAGTGCTGCGGAACAACGGCTTCCACGAGAGCCGTGTCGAACCGGTGGTAGAGCGGGATGCGGAGACGCAGCAGGCGAGCATCCATTTCAAGATCGAGTCCGGGACCCGGGCGCGGTACGCGGAGGCGGCGGTCACCGGGCATCCCGAGCGGCCCGCGGAAGAGGTGGCCCACAGCGCACGCTGGAAGGGCTGGCTGGGCTGGAAAGAGCAGACCGAGGCGCGGACGCAGGAAGGCGTCCAGCAGGTGCGGAAGTCCTATCAGAAGACCGATCAGATGGAAGCGCGGGTGTCGCTGGAGGGGCTGGACTACGACGCGAAGACCAACCGGGTGAAGCCGACGCTGGCGGTGGAGGGCGGGCCGAAGATCAGGGTCGAACTGGCGGGCGCCAGGATGTCGAAGGGGAAGCTGCGGCAACTGGTGCCGGTCTACGAGGAGCAGGCCGTGGACCGCGATCTGCTGGTGGAGGGGAAGCGGAACCTGGTCGAGTACTTCCAAAGCCAGGGCTACTTCGACGCCAAGGTGGATTTCTCGACCAAAATGGTGGAGGGCAGCGGCCAATCGCTGATCCAATACCAAGTGACGCGGGGCGAGCGGCACAAGGTGGCGGAGCTCTCGATCCAAGGGAACAAATACTTCGACACCAACACCATTCTCGAGCGCATGTACGTACGGCCGGCGTCGGTGCTGCAATTCCGGCACGGGCGCTACAGCGGGAGCATGCTGCGGGAGGATCTGGAGGCCATCGCGTTGCTGTACCGGGCGAATGGGTTCCGCGACGCGACTGCGACTTCTCAGGTGGAGGAGGGCTACCGGGGCAAAGGGACCAACATCGCCATCACGATTCGGATTCAAGAGGGCCCGCAGTGGCTGGTGGGAAAGCTGGACGTGGCGGGGATCGCGCCAGAGCGCCGCCAGGAGGTCGACGGCCTGCTGCAATCGCTGCCAGGCCAGCCGTTCAGCGAAGTGAACGGGGCGATCGACCGGGACAACGTGCTGGACTGGTACTACAACCGGGGCTATCCGAATGCCACGCTCGAGTGGAGCTTCACTCCGGGCCAGGAATCCAACCGGATGGACCTCAAGTATACGGTCGCGGAAGGGGAACGGAAGTTCGTGCGAGGCGTGCTGAAGAGCGGCCTCGAGACCGTCTCCCCGAAGCTGGTAGACCAGCGGATCCAGCTCAAAGCGGGCGATCCCCTCTCGCGGGCCGAGATGCTCGAGACGCAGCGGCGACTTTACGAACTGGGGATCTTCGCGCGGGTCGACACGGCGCTTCAGGACCCGCAGGGGGAGGAGCCGGACAAGTACGTTCTGCTGGACGTCGAGGAGGCGCGCAAATACACGGTGACGGGCGGCCTGGGCCTGGAAATCGCCAAGATCGGCGGATGCCAAACCTGCCTCGACTCACCCGCCGGACAGACCGGGGTCAGCCCGCGAGCGTCTCTGGGGATCACCCGGAGAGACTTCCTGGGCGATGGACACCTGATTTCCCTTCAGAGCCGGATCTCAACCCTGGAGCGGCGGGCGGTGCTCAGTTACGAGGCGCCCCAATTCCAAGGCAACCCTAAGCTGAACCTGCTGTGGACCGTCCTCTACGACGACTCGCGCGACGTGCGCACGTTCAACGCGACGCGGCGGGAGGCTTCCGTGCAGTTGGGGCAGAAGCTCTCCAAGGCCAGCACGTTGCTGTACCGGCTTACGTTCCGCCGCGTGGACGTGTCGGACCTGAAGATCAGCAGCGTCGAGCTGATCCCCCTGTATTCGCAGCCCACACGGATCGGCATGCCGGGCATCAACTACATCGAAGACCGGCGCGACGACCCGGTGGATTCCCACCGCGGCATCTACAACACGCTGGATCTGGGCTGGGCGGCGAAGCAATTCGGCTCGCAGACCGGATTCACCCGCTTCGTGGCACATAATGCCACGTATCACTCGATCGGCCAAGGAGGCCGGTTCGTGCTGGCGCGCGCGATTACGTTTGGGTGGGAGCAACGGCTCACGGGGCCGCTGGATATCCCGCTTCCGGAGAAGTTCTTTGCGGGCGGCGCGGAGTCGCAGCGAGGGTTCCCCGAGAATCAGGCCGGGCCGCGGGACCCCGAAACCGGTTTTCCGCTGGGCGGCAAGGCCATGCTGATGAATCAGGTCGAGCTGCGGTTCCCGCTGATCGGCGACAATCTTCGCGGCGTGCTGTTCGAAGACGCGGGCAATGTGTATTCGGGCCTGAACACGGTTTCTCTCCGGGTGATACAGCACGGCCTGAAGGACTTCAACTACATGGAGCATGCCGCGGGTTTCGGGGTGCGGTACAAGACGCCAGTGGGCCCCATCCGGCTGGACGTGGCGTACAGCATCAATCCGCCGCGGTTTTATGGATACCAGGGCACGGAGTTGCAGCTTATAGATGGGACCGGGCAGTTGGTGAACCAGCAGATCAGCCACTTCCAGTTCCACTTTTCCCTGGGGCAGACGTTCTGAAATGACCAATACGAGGCACCATCCCGGGCACGACCGCCGCTTCGCGGTTGGCGTTTTGCAGTTCGCGCTGCTGTGCTGCGTTTCAGACGCGGAGGTCATCGACCGCATCGCGGCGACGATCGGCAATCGGCCCATCATGCAAAGCCAGCTCCTCGAGGAGTTGCGCGTGACGGCGTTTCTCAACGGCGAGAAGCCGGATTTAAGCCCGGCGAACAGGCGCCGAACGGCGATGCGGATGGTGGAGCAGAGTCTCTTCCGGCGCGAGATGGAGTTCGCGCATTTCGCGGAGCCCGAAGGGGCCCAGATCGAGGAAGCGCTGAAAGCGGTGAAGGGGCGCTTCGGCGGCGCGGCGGAGTTCGAGCGGGAGTTGAAAGCGTACGGAATCGGCGCGGGTGCGCTCGGCCCGGCGCTGGAGCGGCAGATGGCTCTGCTGCGATTCATCGAACTGCGGTTCAGGCCGCAAGTGCAAGTGGCGGAGACCGAGGCGCGGAAATACTATGAGACGGTGGTTGTGCCGGAATATGCGCGGAAGCGGTTGCCACCGCCGCCGTTCGAGGAAGCGCGCGGCCAATGCGAGGAAGCGCTCATCCAGCAGTTGGTGGACCAGCGGGTCGAGGCGTGGCTCGAAGAGGTGAAGGGGCGAACCCGAATTCGTTATGCGGAGGAGGCGTTCCAGTGATCCGCAAGCCGAGAATCGCGCTGCGCATTCTGGCGGGGCTCGCCGGAGCGCTGGTGGCGCTGACGCTGACGGCGATCTTCCTGACGCAGACGGCCTGGTTCCGCAGCGAGCTCCGTCAACGCATGATCGCCGAACTCGAGGAGGCGACCGGAGGGCGGGTGGAAATCGAGAATCTCGATTTCGACTGGCGGACGCTGACCGCGAGTGTGCGGAACCTGACGATCCACGGGACGGAGCCGGGTTCGGAGGCGCCGCTGTTCCGCGCGGATTCGATCCGGGTAGGCCTGCGGATCGTCTCGATCTGGAGGCAGGAGATCGATCTCGCCTCTCTGGCGGTGAACCGGCCGCGGATCAACCTGATCGTGTATCCGGACGGGCGGACGAACGTGCCCCAGCCCAGGGTCGCGCGGCGGGCGCGGAAGAACGCGGTAGAGACCGTGCTGGATCTGGCCATCCGCCGCTTCCAGATTTCCGATGGAACGGTGCAGTTGGCCGCGCGGCGGCTGCCGCTCAACGTGCTGGGCGAGAACCTGCGCGTGCAGATCCTCTATGCGTCCAAACCGGCCCGATATCGCGGGATTTTTTCCTTCCGCCACTTGAACGTCACACCGGGGCAGGGGCCGGCGCTCCCCATCGATGTGGATGCCAGCCTGACGCTGGCCGCCGATAGACTGGATGTTTCGCGCCTGCATTTCGGGCTGAAGGATTCGTCGCTGGAGGTGAAAGGGACGCTGGAGAACTTCTCCCGGCCGCACGCGGAGCTCGACTACTCGGCGCGAGTGTATCTCAAGGACATCGCGCGCAACCTGCGCCCGGCGGAGATTCCGGGCCGGGGCTTGGTCACGTTTGCCGGCCGGGCCGCGTTCGGCGGGACGAAAGATTACCTGGTAACCGGGAAAGTGCAGGGGAGCGGCCTGGAGTTCGAAGAGGGCGCGATCGGGGTGCGGAACATCGGGCTGAAGTCGGCCGTGAAGCTGACGCCGGAGCGGATCGAGATCGAGGGGATCGAACTGAGCGTGCTCAAAGGCCGGTTTTCCGGACGCGCGGAGATGACCGCGGGGAAGCGCTTCCGGGTAGAAGGGCAGCTTCGGGATTATTCCCTGGCGGAACTCATGCGCGGGGAGACCAGGCGCCCGCTGGCCTGGAACGGCACTGTTTCCGGCCCGGTCAGCGTAACGGGCGAGCTAACGAAGGGCCAGGCAGGCAACCTGCTCGTAAACACGCGGCTGACCATACAGCGGGCGGAGGGCGAAGACCCGGTGGACGGGCTGATCGATCTCAGCTATAACCAGAGCGCCGGCAGCATCGATTTTGAGCCGTCTTACGTGGCTACACGCTACAGCCGCACAGAGTTCTCCGGGAGGCTGGGGCTGCGCGTCGCGGTGTCGGTGGAAACCAGCAACCTGAGCGAGTACATGCAGCCCATCGGCGCGTTCACCAAAGGGCCACCTCCGGTGCTGCCGTTTACGCTGCTCGGCAATGGGATCACGAGACTCAAGGGCGGCGTGAGCGGGTCGATCGAGTCCCCCACGATTGAGGGCCACGCTCTGATGACGCACTTCGAGTATGCAGGCTACACGTTCGACCGGGCGGAGGGTGACGTGGCCATCTCGGGGGCCGGTGTCGCGGCGCGGAACATGGTGGTGACCAAGGACCAGGTGCGGGCGGTTGGCACGCTGGATGTCGCCTTCCAGGAGTGGCGGACGTCGGTAGCAAACCTGCCGGTTACGGGCGCCTTCGCCGTGCGTGCGGCGGCCGTAGCGCCCGTGCTGGCGGAGTTTGGAGTGTTCGTGCCGGTGACGGGGGGCAGCCTGACCGGGGAGGTGAAGATCGGTGGCACCCTGGAGGAGACCTGGGCGACCATCGCCACGCAGGTGTCGAAGCCGGTGGCCTGGGGCCAACCGCTGGACTGGGTGCGCGGGCAATTGCGGTACACCGATACGCTGCTCACGGCCACCGCGGTGCAGATCCAGGCGGGCACGAGCCAGGCCGAGGTGTCGGGCCAATTCGAGCATCCGGAGGGCATCTACCGGGAAGGCCGGCTGAGCTTGCAGGTGGCGAGCCGAGGCTTCCAGATGGAGCGATTGCCGGTGATCGGCGAGCGCGTGCCGGGGCTCAGCGGACGGCTCGAAACGCAAATGACGGGGGAATTCACGGTGGCTCATGCGGAGCTGCACCCCCGGGTTTTAAACGGTTGGATAGCGGCCAAGGATCTGACCAGGGAGGGCGACCATCTGGGCTGGCTGTCACTGGCCGCCTCCAGCCAGGCGCGGACGCTGGCGACGCGGCTGGAGGGGGAACTGGCGGGGGCCAAGGTGAGCGGCGAGAGCCAGTGGGCGCTGGGCGGGGACGAGGCGCACGGTCGCCTCGAATGGACCGCGCTGAGCCTCACGCGATTGCTGGCCCACCTGGCGCCGGCAACCGGGAAGGGGGCGGTGTTCGCGGGAACCGTGGCGGGCAAGGTGAGTTTTTCGGGCGCGCCCTCCGACCCGGGCACCTGGAAGGCCACGGTTGAGTTGGGGGATGTCGAGCTGCACCCCGCGGCCAGTGCGATCGAAGCTTCCAACCCACGGGGTCTGGGGCTGCGGAACGCCGGCCCGGTGATCGTGGACCTGGACATCCGGGGCGCTCGCATCCGCCAGGCGCGATGGCACGGGAAGCTTACCGACGCGACCGTGAGCGGGTCGCTGGGATTCGGCGCCAAGAACCCGTGGGATCTGCACCTGCGGGGCGATGCGAACCTGGCGCTGCTCGAGGATATCGACGATCAGATCTCCTCATCGGGAGCGGCGGCCTTGGACGTTTCCCTACGCGGCTCGCTGGAACGGCCCGACCTCTCCGGGCGAGTCGATCTGAAGGACGCTTCGGTGAATGTCGCGGGACTTCCCAACGGAATCGAGAACGCCAATGGTTCGATCTTCCTGTACCAGGACCGGGCCGTGATCGACCATCTGTCGGGTTCGACCGGCGGCGGCAAGGTCTCGTTTACCGGGTTCGTCGGGTTCGGCAGCGTCGCCAGTTTTCATTTGCAGTTAAAGGCGGCCGACGTGCGGGTGCGCTATCCGGAAGGCGTAAGCTCCTCGGTGAACGCCGACCTGAGCTTCACGGGCACTACCGGCCAGAGCCTGCTTTCGGGCGACCTGGTGGTGACGCGCATGAGCTTCAACCCGCGCTCGGATCTGGCTTCGATGCTGGCGCCCTCGCCGCAGCCGGTGCGCGCGCCCGGCCCGGCCTCGCGGTTCGAGCGGGGTGTGCATCTGGACGTGCACCTCGTCACGTCCTCGCAGGTGCGCCTGGAGACTTCACTGAGCCGCGACATTCAGGCGGATGCCGACCTGCGGCTGCGGGGAGACCCCATCCGCCCGGTACTGCTAGGGCGGGTGCTGATCAGCCAGGGCAATGTGCTGTTCTTCGGAAACCAGTACAGCATCGGCTCCGGCCAGATCCTGTTCGTCAACGCCAACCGGATCGAGCCGGTCGTCAACATGGACCTGGAGACGACGGCGCGGGGCGTAGAGGTCACGCTGCACGTCTCCGGGACGATCGAGAAGCTTAACGTGAGTTACCGCTCGGATCCGCCGCTCTCCTTCACGGACATTGTGGGCCTGCTGGCGACCGGGCGCACGCCGGCGTCGGTACAAGGGCTAGGCGGGTCCCAGACGCAGTATTCGCAGGAGATGGGACAGGCCGGGCCGGGCGCGCTGCTCGGCCAGGCGATCGCCAGTCCCATCGCCGGACGCTTGCAGCGGTTCTTCGGGGTGAGCCGGCTGAAGATCGACCCGCAGATCACCGGCGTGACCACCAGCAACGCGGCGGCGCGGATCACGCTTGAGCAGCAACTCTCGAGCAACCTGTCGTTCACTTCCGTGACCGACCTCTCGCGCGGGCAGGCGCAGATTCTTCGGGTGGAATGGGATTTGTCCAGGACCTGGTCGGCGGTGGCGATCCGGGAAGAGAACGGCATGTTCGGCATCGACTTCCTGTACAAGAAGCAGTTCAAGTAGATCGCTAGAACTCGTTGCCGCGCACGTAAACCTGGAAGGGGGCCCAGTAGAAGGGCTCTCGGAAGACGCCCTGGGAGCGGCGCATGGCGAGCTTGGCTTCGCGGAGCGCGGAGGGCGGGGAAAGCCCGCGGCGCATTCCCGCGTAGAGGTCCTCCATCAGTTGGAGGGTGGCACGGTCGGAGGCCGGCCACAGCCCGGCCACGACGTTGCGGGCTCCGGAAGAAAGGACGGCCCAGGCGAGGCCCAGCAGGCCCTCCCCGGAATAGGCGCGCGCGCCGGCGGTGCGGCAGGCCGAGAGGGTCACCAGGCCGGCCTGGATGGGCATGCCCGCCATCTCGCGCGCGTAGAGCTTGTACTCACCGCCTTCGCGAGCCAGGATCACGGCCGAGTCCAGGGGGCTCTCGCGATTGGCTTCCGCGTGTGCCGCAAAGTGGATCACGCCGAAGCGACGCAGATCGAGCTTACGCAGGGCGGCAGGAGTGGCGGCGCTCCCGAGCAACACCACCCGCTCGTTCTCCGCGCAGTGGGAGGCGATGGAGCGCACCTCCTGCTCGGCATTGGGCAGCGGGGGATATGAGGGGTCCCCGGGCCGCCCTGCGCCTACCAGCAGGGATAGCGGCGCAGGCTGCTCGGGGCCGGCCCGCTGAGCCGCAAACACGGCCAGCGAGGGCGACACCACGATGGTGGCATCATCGAGCAGATAGCGCGGCTGGCCCGGCACCGGCAGGGTCTCCAGATTCAATTGGTGCAGGCTGCCATCCGGTACAATCACCAGGCGCCGGGCGCTCCCCGGAGGGAGGCCTTCGAGCAGCACGGAAGCCAGCCGGTCGCCCGCCTGGCGTCCCGTCTCCAAAGGATCTCCGGGTTGCTCCTCGATGCGGCGCCGCCAGGCCGCGGCCAGAAGGTCGATCGCGCGCGCAGGCGGCAGGCTTCTGGTCCGCAGGCCGGAGGCGTCGACGATCCAGGCATACGACTGTTCCGGGCCCAACCAATAGGACAGGAGAGTGCAATGCCGTCGGGTTGCGATCTGCCGCAACCGCGCGAGCGAAACTCCGCGTGGCAGGCCGGCGTTGCGGGCGCGAAGCTTGGCCGCCAGCACCTGGGCGCGGCTGCGCTCGGCCATTTCGAGGGCGGCCTCGGGCTGCCCTCGCGCCATGAGGAAATCGACGTAGTTTCCCCAGGCCCGGATCATCCGCGCCTGGAACGTGATCTGGTACTCCTCGCGCGCAATCTCATCGCGGTTGGATTCGACCACGCGCACCGCGGATTCGAAGTGCCGGCGCGCCTCGCCGGCAGCGCCCGTTCGGGCGAGGATCCGGCCCAATCCCGTTTCGGCCTCGAAGTGCAGGCCAGGATTGGCAGGGGCCTCTTCGAGGAGCTGGCGATAGAGCCGCTGGGCCTCCCCCAACCGATTGCGTCCCGTCGCGATCAGGGCTGCGTTGTAAGTCTGGTAAGCGAGCGAAGCGCCGGATTGGGTCTTCAACTCCACGGCGCGGCGGTTCCAGGTTTCAGCCTCGTCCCAGATGCCCTGGGAGATATAGGTGCGAGCCAAATTGCCCGCGGAGCGCGCGGCGTCGGCGAATCTGCCGGCCCGCTCGGAATCCTCGAAGGCCTGCCGGTACCAGACCGCCGCTTCGGTGGGGCGATCCTGGATCTCGAGCAGGTTGCCCATCTCGCCCAGGCTCTCGCGGACCTGCTGCTGGTCGTCCGCGCGCCGCTGGAATTTCAGCGCTTCGCGGCGGTAGTTGAGGGCGCCATCGAACTCCCCCAGGTGCTCCAGGGCCAGGCTGGTGTTCCCATACGCCGCGCCCAGGAAACGCTCGGCGCCCGCGCGTTGCGCGGCCTGGATGGCCTGCTCGCCCAAGCGGGCAGCTTCATCGTAGCGGAACTCGAAGCGGCTCTTCAGGACACTCAGATTGGCGAGCGCGCCGGAGAGCCAATAGTCGTCCCGGGCGTCGCGCGCGGCATCCGCCGCCTGGTTCAGCGAGGCTTCGGCGGCGGGCAACCGGCGGGTGCTCATCAAGGCATTCCCGCGCAGCACCGCGATCTCGCGCTCAGTGCGCCGGTCCCCCAATCGCCGCGCCTCCGCCTCCGCGCGGTCCAACAAATCGAGGGCGTTCTGTTCTTTGCCCCGGGTCCAGATCCGGGCCAGAATCACCTGACGCCGCAGTTCCAGCGGCGGCGCCCAATCCGCTGGAGGAAGGGGGGCTTCCACCAGAGGAAGCGCCTCTTGGTCATGGGCGCGCGCGACTAACACTCCGGCTTTGAGCAGGCGCAGGCGCCAGCGATCGCGTTCGGCCAGCGAACCACTCCAGCGTCGCTCGCAAGCTTCAATCCGTTTCTGGGCCTCGGGAAGCCTGCCCTTGAAGTACTCGGCCTCCGCGGCGCGGCATTCCCGATCGATGGCGGCCTCGCGCCGGGCCGTGCAGCCCGCCAGAACCAGGCCGGCCGCCAGGAGAAGAACGCGACAGCTCACGACACAATGTGGCCGTTGTCCTCGACCTCTCCGCCGGAAACGTCGCCCTCAACTGGCGAGCCGAGCGCGACGCGCAGCATGGTCAGGCGCCGGAACAGGTCGCTGACCAGGAGTTCTCCGAGATAGATTGTGCCCACGCCGTGCCACCGGATTCTGTTGGGCGGACAATACTCGACTCCCTCGGGCGCCCCTTCCGGGAACGTCACGTTGGAGACGATGTGGCAGGCGGCGATTCCGCCAGGCGCCAGAGTCCCGGGCCGGCAGAGGATCCCGCGGCAGAACTCAGGGTCCTGGCGCGCCCGAGCCAGAAGGGCGGCATGGGTCGGAGCGGAGACGAAGGGGGCGATGTCCAGCGTCACTTCCACAGGACGATGGTCGAGCATCAGGCCTTGAATCGCGCAGTGCCCGGTGGGGAAAACGCGCGCCACAAGCTCGCTCCGGCCGCATTCGCTGGTCAGCCGGGCGACCACATCCTCGACCGTAATCCTGCCGTCGAGAATCTGCAGGCCATGCACCTCCGAGTGGACGGTGGTGGTCCAGTCCCCGGGGCCGCTTTCGGCCAGGGTACGGGCGCTGCGGAGGGAGAACAACTCGAGCGGCTTGGGGCTTCCGATCCGGAAGCAGTACGGCCGGTCCACAATGCACTCCGACCTGCCGCCGGTGACCGGCAGGGAGCTGGCCGCCTGCACGGGAATCACGAGATTCAGACCCGAGCGGGGATCGACGCGCACGATGCGGCCCGCCGCTCCAACGGCGTTCCCCCGATAGACAAACCGGGCGGGTTCACTTGGAGATTGTTCGGATTTCGAATTGGTATCTGCCGATTTCTGGGCGTCCATCGATGCCTCCTCGCACGATGATAGTGTAAGTTCCATTGCCGAGGCGTGCGCCTGGCAATATGACGGTGACGGTAAGACCCGGGGCCACGCCGTTCCTGGAGACGGTGGCGCCGGAGGCATTGAGAGTCTCGACCTCGTAACCCGGATACTCGCGGTCGCTTTCGATGTTCAGGGTGAGCGCCACGGGAGACCCCGGCGCAACGCGAACGACGGGCAGCTCCTGGCCACGGGTCTGGGCGCGCAACAGGACCGGTTGGTAAACCCCGACGGCATCCGCGGCCAGCCGCTCCTGGCGCAGGCTGGGCACGGTGACCAGCCACGAGTACCCGGCCAGGACGGCGAATAGAGCGGCAAAGGCGGGCGATAACCAGACCGGACGGAACCAGTTCAACCAGGCGGGCCGCCGGGCCGGTTGGGCTTCCGCCGACTCCGCGGCCCGCTGCTCGCGGAACCAGATCCGGGCGTTGGCGACGAACTCAGTCGCCGCCTTCACGTCCTCGGCGCAGAGGGCGCATGCGAAGTAGTGCGCCTCGAACTCCAGATCCTCCTCGCCGGTCGTCTCGGCGAGCGCGTACCGCTCGGCGGCCCGGGTCCGAAGTGCGGTGTCGTGGTCCATCTCCATCCTCTTAGTGATTCGAAAGTGAAAACCGTTTCACGCCGCTCCAGCGGAGCGCCTCCTGGCCGGTTCGAGCAGCGTGCGGAAGCGGCTTCGCGCACGGTGCAGGAGCACGCGCAAATACCCTCGATCCACTCCCAGCTCGCGGCAGACCAGATCCTTATCCTCTTCTTCCAGAAAGACTTTGCGAAGCAGCTCGCGGTCCCTCGGCCGCAGCTCTTTGAGGACGGTCGCGACCTGCCTCTGCCTTTCCCAGGTCACCAACGGGACTTCCGGGCCGGCGCTCGCGGGTCCGGCAACATCTTCGTCCAGGCCGGTGGTGCGCCGGCCGGAACGGTAATACTCCAGCAGGACATTGTTGCAGACGGAATCGACGAACGCGCCCAGGCTCGGACTGCTTCTCAGGCCCCCGGCGCGCAGAGTGGTCAGCACGCGCAGGAAGGTCTCCTGAACGAGATCGTCGGCAACGTCCGCACTGGGGACGCGGCGGCGAATCTTAATGAGCAGCAATTCCCGAAAATAGGTGGCGAAGTGCCGCTGGACAGCGGGATCGTTCGCCCGCAGCGATTCGACATACCCGCGATCGAAGGAATACCGCTCCACGATTCGTTCCATATTATCAGAACCACGTGAACACGGCCCGCAAATCCGAGGTGTTATCCGGAGGCTGGGAGAATTCCGGGCCGCGAGCAGGTTCGCCCGGGAGCCCCGGACGGCGGGCGGGGCGGCGAAGATTACCCTTGACGTGCCCACTATGGTGCTGTACACTATACATAGTTATGCAAGGTACACGGCAATGAACGATTCCTCGGACAAGTGGGAGGCCCAGGTCCGCAAGGGCAGCCTGGAACTGGCGATCCTGGCGGCGCTCTGGAAGGGACGGCTGTACGGCCTGGAGATTCTGCGGCTGCTGGAGGACGGCTCGAACCTCATCGTCGCCGAGGGCACGGTCTACCCGTTGCTCAGTCGTCTGAAAGCGGAGGGTCTGATCGACTCCGAATGGGTGGAATCCGAAGGGGGACATCCACGCAAGTATTACTGGCTGACCAAGGCGGGCCGGCAGCGAGCGGCGGCGATGGCGGGCGTCTGGGCCGAATTCGCCGCCAGCCTGGCCGCACTGATTCAACCGCTGTTGAGCGGAAAGCACGGGAAGGCACTATGACTGGAAACAACGAGAGCACGCAACTGATGGAATACTACCTGGGCCGGCTGGGCCGCGCGGCCGCCAAGTTCCCACCCGCCGAACGGGAGGAAATCGTGGCGGAGATACGGAGCCACATCCTGGAGCGGTCGCAGGTCGGCGGCGTAGTGGAGCCGGGCCGGGTTCGGGAGACCCTGGAAGCGCTGGGGACGCCCGAGGAGATCGCGTCCCAATACGTCACCAACGCGCTGTTCGAGCGCGCCGCCGGGAGCCGGTCGCCGTGGGTGCTGATTCGCGCCACGCTGCACTGGGCGATGCTGGGGGCCAGGGGTTTCGGGATCTTCATGATCGCCATAGCCGGCTATGTGGCGGCAGGGGCGTTCTTCGTCTGCGCTGTGCTGAAGCCGTTCTTTCCGGAGAACATCGGCCTCTGGGTGGGGCCGGCGACGGGACTCGTCATGGGGTACCGCGGGGCGCAGGAGCCGCCGACGCAGGAACTGCTGGGCCACTGGCTGCCGCCGGTAGCGATGGTCCTGGGGCTGCTGACGATCATGGGAACCACGCACATCCTGCGGGCGCTGATTCGCCGCAGGCGCCCCACCAATCCGGGCTGGCAGGCGCGGTAGCTGCTACAATTCCCTCGTGCGGCAACGCATCGTCATTATCGAGGACGAAGCGGACATCGTCGAGATGATCCGCTACAATTTCCGCAAGGCGGGATTTGAAGTCGATAGCTTCGGCCGCGGCCGGGAGGGGCTCGAAGCACTGCGGCGGAACCCGCCGGATCTGCTGTTGCTGGACATTATGCTGCCCGACGAGGACGGCCTCTCGATCTGCCGGCAACTGCGCGCCGAGGACCGGCTGAAAGAGCTGCCGGTGGTCTTCCTGACCGCGCGCGGAGAAGAAATCGACCGCATTGTGGGCCTGGAGATCGGCGCGGACGATTATGTGGTGAAGCCGTTCAGCCCGCGCGAGCTGGTGGCGCGGGTGAAGGCCATCCTGCGGCGCCAGGCGCGCGGGGCGGAAAAAGGAGAGGTGGTGGAGATCCGCGGGCTGCGGCTGGATGCGCGCACGCAGGACGTGAGCGTGCGCGGCAGCGCGGTGGAGCTGAGCACGCTGGAGTTCAAGCTGCTGCATTTCCTGGCCTCGCGGCCGCGGCAGATCTTCAGCCGCGAGCGGCTGCTGGACGAGGTCTGGGGCCGCGACTGCTCGGTCACGCCGCGCACGGTGGACGTTCATATCCGCCGCCTGCGCGAGAAGATCGAGGCCCGCCCCGAGGAACCGGAGTATATTGGTACGGTGCGCGGCGCAGGGTACCGGATGCTGGCGGACGCGCCCGAGGATGTCTGAGCCGTGCCTCTGAACAGCCCAATCTTCCGCAAGCTGCTTTTCAGCGCGTTCGCGCTCATCGCGATCACGTTGGGGGTGCTGGACTTCTATCTGACGCGGTATACGGCGGCGCAGCAACGCTCCAGCATCGGGCGCCGGCTGGAAGCCGAGGCGCACATCCTGGTGGGCGAACTGGAGAGCGTCGACCCGGCGAGGCTGGAAGACTGGGCCCGCGGCGCGGAGACCCGAGCGCAGGCGCGGGTCACGGTGATCGACCCGCGCGGCGCGGTACTGGCGGATTCGCAGCACGACCCCGAGAGCATGGAGAACCACAGCGCTCGGCCGGAAGTCCGGCAAGCCCACCAAGGGCGCACCGGCATGGCCACGCGCCACAGCGCCACGCTGGACCTGGACCTGAGCTACGTGGCGCTGCCGGCAGCCTACCGGGGCCAGCCGGGCTACGTGGTCCGGCTGGCCTTGCCGCTGAGCGAACTGGACACGGCCATCGGCGCGGTTCGACAACGAATCCTGGGCGCCTCGTTGGTGTCCGCTCTGCTGGCGCTGGCCATGGCGTACTGGTTCTCCCGCACATTCACGCGGCGGGTGCGGCGGCTGGAATCGTTTGCCCAGAGCCTGCTGGGAGCGCGCGTTCCGGAGAGCCTGGCGCCGGATGGAGCCGACGAGCTCGGGGCGCTGGCAGGCTCCCTGAGCCGCACCGCGGCGCAGCTCCGCGACCTGTTCGAGAAGCTGCGCCTGGAATCCGAGCGGCGCGAAGCGATTCTCTCGAGCATGGTGGAAGGCGTTCTGGCCGTCGATCACCAGTTGCGGGTGACTTTCTGCAACGAGGCGTTCGCGCGGGCGGTGGGGGCCGCAATACCCGTCCCCGAGCGCTTGCCAGTGCTGGAACTGGTGCGCGACCCGGCGTTCCTGGACCTGCTGAGCCGGGTGCTGGTCACGCATCAGAGCTTCAAGCACCGCCTGCAACTGGCCGCGGCGGACGGCCGCGCGTTCGAGGTCCAGACCGCGCCGCTGGCTTCCGGGGTGCGCCAGGGCGCCATCGCCATCCTGCACGACATCACCGACCTGGAGCGGCTGGAGCGTGTGCGCAAGGACTTCGTGGCCAACGTGTCGCACGANNTCGAGGACCAGGACAACAACCGCAAGTTTCTGGAGATTATCCGCGCCCACGCCATACGGCTGAACAACATCTCGAGCGACCTGCTGGCGCTCTCGGAGCTGGAGTCGGGCCAGCCGCCCGCGGCGCCGGAGCCGGTCGCGGTTCGCGCGGCGCTGGAATCGGCGTTGCGCACCGTCGAATCGGAAGCACGGGTGCGCGGCGTCGCGCTCAAGCCGGGCGCGCTCGACAATTCGGAGGTGATGGGCGTCCGCACACGCCTGGAGCAGGCCCTGGTCAATCTGCTGGACAACGCGGTGAAGTTCAACCGGCCGGGCGGAGAAGTGCGCATCGAGATCGGCCGCACGGCGGACGGCAAGATCGCCATCGCCATCTCGGACACCGGCATCGGTATCCCTTCGGAGGATTTGCCGCGCGTATTCGAGCGCTTCTACCGGGTCGACAAAGCGCGCTCACGGGAAGTGGGCGGCACGGGGCTGGGCCTCTCGATCGTCAAGCACGTCGTCGAGCGGATGAATGGCACGGTGACGGTGGAGAGCGTGCTGGGAAAAGGGTCGACCTTCGTGGTCAGTCTGCCCGCCTGCTAACGGCTTTCCGCGCGGCCAGCACGATGCGGGCACAGGCCTCGGCGTCGGCTTGGGCGTGATGGTGCCGGTCCAGATTCAGACGCAGCGCCCGGCAGACATCCGGCAGCCTGGTGGGATAAACTCCGAAGACCTCGCGCGCCAGCCGCACCGTGCACTGGAACGGGAGGCGGGGAACAGACAGCCCCGCCTGCCGGCAGCAGGCTTCCAGCACTCCGCGATCGAAGCTGGCGTTGTGCGCGGCCAGGAAATCGAGGCCCCGCAGCAGCGGCTTCAACTCCGGCCAGCGCTGGCCGAAGACCGGCTCGGAGCGCACCATCTCCCAGGTGATGCCATGCAGGTAGGTGAAGACGAACTCCCGGCGCGGCGGACGAATGAGCCGGTATACTCGTTCGACAATCCGGCCGTACTCTACGCGCACGATGCCCACGGCGCAGGCGCTATCGCGGGCGTAGTCCGCCGTCTCGAAATCGATCGCCGCGAAGGCGTCGCTCTGGCCGATCACAAGCCCCATGATAGCGAGATTTCACCCCGCGTTAACGGTCTTGTAATGCACCCACAATAATGCGCCGGTAGAGTGGTAGATCTAACCATGAGAACCCTTACCATCACTTTCTTCTTATGCTTACTGGGGAGTGCGCCGCTGGCCGCGCAGGACGATCTCCCGGCATTGCGCGAACGGCTGGCCGCGCAACAGAAACAGATCGAGCAGCTAACCGCCACGCTGGCCGAGCAGCAGAAGCTGCTCGAAGCGTTGACGCAGAAGACCGCGGCTGCGACGGCCGCCGCACACCCCCCGAGTCCGGGCGGGGAGGCCGGAAAGGTTGCGACGTCCGCTCCCGCTGCGGCCTCGCCGTTGCAGTTTGCGCTGGGCTCGGCCTACTTCACCCCGGTCGGATTCATGGATTTCACCTCGGTGTTCCGCGACACCGATCCGGGCAGCAACATCGGGACGAACTTCGGCAGTTTCCCCTATCGTACGGCGGCCGCGACCAACGCCAACCTGAGCGAGTTTCGCATGAGCCCGCAGAACTCCCGTATAGGAATGCGTGTCGATGAGATGGTGAAGGGCGCGAAGGTCCTGGGCTACTGGGAGTCCGACTTCCTCGGCGGAGTCAACAACCCGCCGGTGGGCAATCTGGCAGTGAGCACCAATAGCTATCCTTTCCGCCTGCGCCTGTTTTTCGTCGATGTCCGCAAGGATAAGTGGGAGGTCCTGGGAGGCCAGAGCTGGAGCCTGATGACCCCGGGTCGAAACGGCATCTCCCCCCTGCCGGGCGATCTGTTCTACTCGCAGGTCGTAGACGTGAACTACATCGTGGGCTTCCCGTGGGGCCGTATCCCCGAGTTCCGCTTCGTGTACCACCCCAGTGCCAAAGTGACGGCGGGCTTCGCCCTAGACAACCCCGAGCAGTACATCGGAGGGTCGGGCGGTGCGGGCGTGACGGTGCTGCCGACGGCATTCGCGACGCCCTACGCCAGCCAACTGAACAACGGCACGACCACCCTGAACGTGCCCAACGTAGCTCCGGACCTGATTGCCAAGCTCGCTTTCGATCCCTCGCGCAAACTCCATTTCGAAGTCGCGGGCGTTGAGCGGAACTTCAAGGTCTACAACCCGACTACCGCTCAGCACCTCACCAAGACCGGAGGCGGCGGGTCGGCCAATGTGAATTTCGAACTGGCCAAGGGGCTCCGGGTGATCAGCAACAATTACTTTAGCGACGGCGGTGGACGTTACGTGTTTGGCGAGGGCCCCGACGTGGTGGTGAAAGGCGACGGGAGCCTGGGCTTGGTGCACACCGACGCCACCTCGGACGGCCTGGAGTTCACGCACAAGAAGACGTTGCTCTACGGTTACTTCGGCATGGACTGGATTGGCAAGTACGCCGTCACCGACCCATCCAACGGCAAGCAGGTGGGCTATGGCTACACCGGCAGCGCGAACTCGCAGAACCGGAACGTCGAGGAATACACGATCGGATTCAACCAGACCTTGTGGAAGGACGCCAAGTACGGCGCTCTGAACATCATGGGACAGTACGCGTTGTTCACGCGCGTCCCCTGGTATGTCGCCTCGGGCACGCCGAGCGGGACTCACATGAACGAGGTGTGGGTGAACCTGCGCTATACGCTGCCTGGCTCGGCTCCGACGTTGAAATAGGTCACGGAAGTTACAATTCGGAACCGCTTGATTTCGTCGCGTGCCGGTATCCCCTGGCAATGGGGAGCCGGCACGCTTGCAGCGCATCCTCCCTACCTTTGCGTCCTCCTATTACTCCAGCCAGTTCGATACTCCTGTACGGTCTCCGGCCGGGCGTCACTCGTGGGAATGGCACTTCACACAGAGGCCCTTCCTGCCTTCGGCGCCGGAGACCAGTAGCTGGGGGCTGCCATCGGAAGCGTGAGGCGTGTGGCAGGAGAGGCAATTGATCTCGGGCAGCCCCATCCCGGCTGGAACGAAGACCGGATGGTACGGCACAGGGTGCCCGGCCCGCACCGGCAAGGGCCGCAGTGCGTGGAGCAGCGTGCCGGGGACCTTCACCCTCCCATTGAAGAGCGCCACCGTAGCTCCCTGCCGCTCGCCCGCGCCGTGACACTCCAGGCATAGGTCGTTCAGCGGCGCCCGCAGCAGGGTGGGCGGCTCGGAGGCCTGGGGGTCGTGGCAGATGGTGCAAGAGTGGCGCACAGGCTCGTGAACGTACTTCTTTCCCTGGGTCAGTTCCGAGTGGCACTTGGCGCAAGAGGCGGCGTCGAAGCCGCGATGCGCCGGGGCTTCGGGAGGGGCCGCCGGCAAACGGGACACGAAGATGGCCAGAATCAACAGCTTCATGCAGGGACCATCGAGCAAGCGTGAGGCGATTATAGCGTTCCCCGGCGGCTGTGTTCAACAGACGCCTACTGAGCGCCGTGGGTCGCAATGGCACCGGCTACGTTCAACGTGGCTGGTACTGGAACTTCGACTGTTCAACCTGCCCGTTCGGCAGGACCAGCGCCGTCGCCACGAAGCGCGGGTGCGGCGGCGCGCCGAAGCGCAGGTCCATGACCTCGACGCGGATCGCCGGCTGGGGCTCCTCTTGAGCGGTGAAGCGCCACAGCGGATACTTCGAGAAGTCGAGGAAGGCCTGAAACGCGGGCGTCCGGCGGGCGGCGTCGGCGGCAGCGGCTTCTGCTGGTCCCAGCTCCGGCTTGTAGAGGGTTTGCCCGGCGGCCGGGTCGAACTCGCCGACCAGGTTCAGGTCAAAGAGGGCATAGAAAGGCCCGGTTTCAACCAGTCCCCTCCAGTAGAACGGATTGAAAGGGGTTGGGAACGCCGCCACCCGCAGGGGCGCCCGGCCGCCGTACAGGCGCGCATCGAGGACGGCCAGCGCGCGTTGGTGCAACACATAGCGGGCGCCACCAAACAACGGCAGGAAACACAGCGCGAAGATGGCCCACCCGCGCCCGCTGCTGGGCCGCGCCCCAATCTCCGAGCTGACCAGCTTCGCCAAAGCGGGCGCCAGCGCCGCGAGCGACAGGGCGGTCAGTATCCAAATGTCCCCCAGGCTGGCGAGGTCCCCCCGCAGCCATTCGCCCGAAAAGGGCAGCCAGAAACGCACACCGTAAGCGTTCATCCAGTCGAGCAAGGGGTGCGTGGCGACGCCCACCAGCGAAACCAGGTAGGCCCATTTCCAGTCGAATGGTTTCCGCGCGAACAACCGCACCACCAGCACGGGCAGCAGCGCCAGGAATGGAATTGCGACGAAGGCGTGCGTCAGATGGCGGTGATAGTGCAGGTAGGCCGCCGGCCCGGCGAGCCAGGCCAGAATGTCGATGTCGGGCGCGCTCGCGGCCAGCATCAGGATGGGCGTCGCGTAGGCGGAGCGCCGGTTCAATCCCGCCCGGCTGAGCGCGAGGCCAGTCAGGGTGTGGGTGAGTGGGTCCATCGGCTCCAATACTCCGGCGGGGCCAGCAGGTTCAGCGCATCCGGAACGATCTCAACGCTGGCCGGGAGGCGCCCCGCATACTCGCCATCCACCTGAACGTAAACAGGCATATCCGGGGGCGCCGAGAAGCTCATCTGGCACCCGCGGAGAAAAGACATCCCCCGGGTGTTGGATGCTTTCCCGGAGACGATCGCCGCCAGGTATTTCGCGTAGTGCGGCAGCGTCGAGCGGCCGTCGAACAGAACCACCTCGAATTCGTCGCGCACGAGCGAAACACTGCGGGCGATTTCGAAGTAGCCGCCATAGTTGCGCACGCGGGTGGCCAAGGCGAAGGAGCAAACGAAGGACTGCTCCCCCACCTGCACCTGAAACTGCTCGAGCTTGCGGCTGAGTTCTCTCATGGCCGCGGCCCAGTAGGCCACTACGCCCCACTTGGCTTTGAACTTCAGGTTGAGCCCATGCACGATGTGCGCGTCGAAGCCGACCCCGGCCATCGCCAGAAAATAGCGCTGACGGGGGCCGGGTTCGCAGCGCAGCAGCCCGATGGCTACACGCCGCGGCTCCAGGCTCCCCAGGCGCGCGGCAGCCTTGAGCGCGTTGGTCCCGAGCCCCAGCTCGTGCGTGAGCACGTTGGCGGTGCCGGCCGGAATCACTGCGACTGGCACGTCGGTGTGCACCACGCCGGGGAGCATTTCATTGACCGTGCCATCGCCACCCAGCGCCAGAATCAAGTCGGCGCCCTCCTCGACGGCTTGTCTGGCGATGCGGCCGGCCGCGCCTTCTTCGGGCGTCGGAATGGCCGACACTCCGTGCCCCGCCGCGCGAAGCGCGTCCACGACGCGCCCAACGAGGCCAGCCCGTCTGCCGCGCAACTGGCCGGCGCACGGGTTAAAGATCAGGCGGATGTTTCGATACGTGGCGATAGCACTCTATAATAAGCAGCGGATGGGTAAAGAAGCAAAAGCGGAGATCGCCGAGCTGCGCGAGACGCTGCGGCGCCACGAGCACCTGTACTACGTTCTGGACTCCCCCCAGATCAGCGACGCCGAGTACGACCAACTGATGAACCGGCTGCGCGAGCTGGAAGACCGGCATCCGGAGCTGGTGACGCCCGATTCCGCCACCCAGCGAGTGGGCGGTAAGCCGCGCGAAGGATTCGTGAAGGTCCGCCATAGCTCGCCGATGCTCAGCCTGGACAACGCTTTGAACGAAGGCGAGCTGCGGGATTTCGACCGGCGGGTGCGTCAGTTGCTCGGCGACGCCTCCTATCGTTACGTGGCCGAGTTGAAGATGGATGGCCTGTCGATGGCGGCGTTCTACACTCGCGGCGTGTTCCGGCAGGCGGTAACTCGCGGGGACGGGCAAGCGGGCGAGGACGTGACCGAAAACGCGCGCACCATCCGCTCGCTGCCGCTGCGCATCCCCGCCGATCTGCCGGAACTCGAGGTGCGCGGCGAGGTGATCATGAACCGGCGGGCTTTCGAGCGGCTGAACCTCGAGCGCGACGAACAAGGACTCTCGCGGTTTGCCAATCCGCGCAATGCGGCGGCTGGGTCGATCCGCGTGCTCGAGACGCAGGTCACCGCGGCGCGGCGGCTGGACTACTATCCCTATTTCCTATTCGTGGACGGCGCGCCACTGCACCCCTCCCATTGGGAATCCCTGGAGGCGCTCGCCGCTTTCGGATTCAAAGTGAATCCGAAACGCCGCCTGTGCGCCGACGTCGAGGAACTCATCCAGTTCTGCCGCCACTGGGAGGCCCGCCGCGAGGAATTGCCCTACGAGATCGACGGCGTGGTGGCCAAAGTCGATTCCATCGCACAGCAGCGCGAGCTGGGCTGGACGGCTAAAGCTCCCCGTTGGGCGATTGCCTTCAAGTACGCGGCGCGGCAGGCCGAGACGGTGATCGAAGACATCGGGGTGCAGGTGGGGCGCACGGGAGCGCTGACGCCGGTGGCCCACTTGCGGCCGGTGGAGGTCGGCGGGGTGACGGTATCCCGCGCCACGCTGCACAACCAGGACGAGATAGAACGGCTGGGCCTGGAAGTCGGCGACTCGGTGATCGTCGAGCGCAGCGGCGACGTGATTCCCAAGGTGGTCCGTGTGAGCAGCCCAGGCTCCGGGCGCAGGCCCTTCCGCATGCCGGCAAACTGCCCGGTTTGCGGCGGCAAAGTGGTGCGCGAGGAAGGTGAGGTCGCCAGCCGCTGCATCAACACCGACTGCCCCGCCCGGCTGAAAGAATCGATCCTGCATTTCGCCTCCCGCGGCGTGATGGATATAGACGGGCTGGGCGAGGTGCTGGTCGATCAACTGGTGGACCGCGGCCTGGTGGGCAGCGTCGTCGATATCTATGGGTTGGCCGCGGAGCCGTTGGCCGGCCTCGAGCACATGGGCAAGAAGTCGGCCGGGAAGCTGCTCCAGAACATCGAGCGCTCGAAGCAGCTTGCGCTGCCCAGAGTGCTGGCGGCGCTCGGAATCCGGTTCGTCGGCCAACGCACCGCTGTGCTGCTGGCGGAGACCTTTGGCAGCCTGAACAAGATCGCCGAAGCGGATATCCCGACGCTCGAGAACGCCGAGGAGGTGGGGCCGAAAGTTGCCGAGAGCATATTCCAGTTCTTCCGCGAACCTCGGAACCGTGTGCTGGTGGAGCGGCTCCGGGAAGCCGGTCTTCAATTCGAGCACCAGCAGACCCGCCCCAAGGCCGGGCCGCTCGAAGGGTTGATCTTCGTGCTCACGGGCACCCTGCCCCAGCTCACCCGCGAGGAGGCCAAGGCACGAATTGAGGCGGCAGGCGGAAAAGTGACTGGATCGGTAAGCAAACAAACGAGTTATGTAGTCGCGGGCGAAGCCGCCGGCGCGAAGCTCGAGAAGGCCCATGCGCTGGCTATCCCGGTAATCGACGAGCGGAAGCTGCTCGAGATGATCGGGGAGTGAAACACAACAGCCAGAGTATGTTTTATACACAGCATTTCCACCCCAATCCCCCCTAACCTGCTGATTTAAGGACTGATAAATGTCGAGGAAAAGCGCCGAAGAGCTCCATTTTTCGTTTGACTCCGAACCCGATTGGATGCAGGATAGAGGTGGTTCCAAGAGGTCCACGGAACAGTGAGCCGGGCGGGACGTAGCGAACCTGGAACGTTGAGCCGACGGGGGCAGTCATAAAAAATTGCCGCTGACGGGGAGCGAAGGGGATCGGGCGTTCAACCTAGGCAGGCTTCTCGACGGTGAATCGCGACGAGCGATGAGCGGGAGGGATCGAAAGGTCCCGACCGGGAGCAGAGGCGCGAGGAGACGTCGGGAGTGCCGGGAACGGGGCAGGTAACGGGTGACAGGTGAAGATCCACCCCGCGCCGGGTAACCGGGGCGAGGAGGGGAATCTGGAACCGAACGAGCCTGTAACCGGGCTGGTACGGCATGAAAGAGGCAGGCCGGAAACGATGATCCGGCAGAGGTGGCCCGGAAACGGGCAGCCGCTGTTGGGGAGCGAAAGGCCGTTTCGAGATGCCAGCTTAGCTGGAGATGGCTAGCTGATGGTCTTCGGAGCTTTGATCCGCAGTGGTCAAAAGCCGCAGCGGGGAGCGACGGGGTGACTGTTCAGCGTCTCCAGAATCTACTCTCGGGCCGGGCATGCCGGTCGGCGAGAAACACTGTGAAGCGGGGTCACTTGGAACCATTTTTTTTGCGGCGTAGGGCAGGCCGGCTCACACGACGCGGATGCCCACCACGGTGATGTCGTCGGTCTGGCCAGCGGAACTGTAGCTCCGCGCCGCCTCGACAATCGAATCCACGGCGGTTCCCAGCGGGGTGTGCCGCCCGGCTTCGATCATCGCGATCAGCCGGTCTTCCCCGAACTCCTCGCCCGCCTCGATCCCGGCCTCCGTGACGCCATCCGAGAACAGCACCAGCGTGTCGCCCGGGGAGAGATCGATGGCCGCTTCCGTGCAGGACCAGTCCGGGAAGACCCCCAGCACAGTCGCGTCCCCGTCCAGGCGCTGGATGCCGCCGGCGGCACGCGCCAGAATGGGTGGGAGATGGCCGCAGTTGACGTAGCGCAACCGGCGCGCCCGGTCGTCGTACTGACCGAAGAACAGGGTGGCGAATTCTTCCGGCGGGGTCGATTCGTAGAACAGCCGGTTGACCGCGCTGAGCAGCGTGGCCGGAGAGCGCCGGTCCCCCTGGCTGCGGAAACAGCCTTGCAGATTGGCCATCAGCAGCGCCGCCGCCACCCCTTTGCCGCAAACGTCCGCTAGAACAAATCCCATCAAGCCGGGCCCCAGGTCCAGGAAATCGTAGTAGTCGCCGCCCACCTCGTGGGCCGGGACGCAGCGGCCGGCGTATTCGGCGGTCTCTAGCAGCTTGGTCTGGTGGGGAAAGAGCTTCTGCTGAACATTGCGCGCGATTTCAATCTCGGTTCGGACGCGCTGCTCGGCCCTGCGCCGCTGGGCGCCCTGCCGGGCCTGTTTGTCGAGCATGCGCAGCAGCCGTTCGTTATCCCAGGGCTTCTGGATGAAGTCGCAGGCGCCACGGCGCATGGCTTCAACCGCCAGGTCGATGTTGCCCCAGGCCGTCATCACGATTACCGGCGTCGAGATCTTCCGCTGGTGCAGGCGATCGAGCAGATCCAGGCCTTCGCTCCCCGAGGTGGTGTCCCGGGCGTAGTTGAGGTCCATCAGAATCAGGTCGAAGGATCCTCGCTCGACCGCGCGCAGCAGCCCCTGCGGCGAATCCTCGGTCTCGACCTTGTGCCCCGCGCCTTTCAAAAGCAGGCGCATGGCCTCGAGGATGTCTGGGCGGTCATCGGCCACCAGGACCTTCAGGGCGCCGGTTTGTTCGTCGGTTGCGGGCGTCATCTCCACCTTCCAGTAGCAATCAGGCGGCCACGCTAAGTCAAGCCAGGCGACGCCTCGCGGCTCCTGTCACTGTTCGTTTTTGGGACGACTCTGTTCGATTCCGCGGGCCAGTGCTACCTTGGCAGTGAGTGGCCACCAACTTCCAGCTCTTTGGCCCGATTCACCTGGCCATCCTGGCCTCGATCCCTGCCATTGCCTTTGCGCTGGCGCGATGGTCGCGCGGCAGTGCGAGTGCGGCACGGAGCATCCGGGTGGCGCTGGCCGTCTTCCTGCTGATCAACGAGGCCGTATGGTGGATCTACCGCATCCGGCACGAAGGGTTGCGGTTCCCCGGCGGCCTTCCGCTGCAGCTTTGCGATTTCGCGCTGTGGCTCACCATCCTCGCGCTCCTCACTCTGAACCGCTGGGCGTACGAAGTGGCCTACTATGTCGGGCTCGCCGGCGCCGCCATGGCGGTGCTGACCCCCGAGCTTTGGGCGCCTTTCCCGTCCTATCCCTCCACCTACTTCTTCCTGGAGCACGGCGGGGCGATTATCGGCGTCCTGACGCTCACCTGGGGGAAACTCGCGAGGCCCCGGCCGGGGGGCATGTGGAGGGCCTGGCTGATGCTGAACGCCTACGCGGCCGCAGTGGGCGTCTTCAATGCCGTGTTCGGCGCGAACTACATGTATCTGTGCCGCAAACCCGCCAGCGCCTCGCTGCTGGACTACCTGGGTCCCTGGCCCGTCTACCTGCTTTCCGCCGAGGCGCTCGGGATCGCGCTGTTCGGCCTGTTGTGGCTCCCGTTTCGCGATCGCAAGGCGCCCCGCGCCATTTGAAAACGCGGCGGGCGCTGTGCTACTTTGGGAGTCTCCGATCAAGTCCAGAGCCCCACATGGCGGATGCGCAGAAACCCGAAGCTAAGCCTGCCCAACCTGCTCCACCGAAGGCGCCGGCGGCGATGGCCGTTACTCCTTGGCAGAGCGAACTCACGGGAATGCTGAAGGAGCACTTCGGGGATCAGATTCCCGAGTTCTCCACCTATCTCGGGCAGGATTTTCTGGTGGCCCAGCCCGAGGCGGCGATCTCCATCCTGGAGTTCCTGAAGCTGGAGGCGGACTTCGACTACCTGGTCGATATCACCGCGGTAGACTACCCAAAGCGCTCCGAGCGGTTCGACCTGGTTTACATTCTTTACAGCTTTCCACGGAACGAGCGCATTCGCATCAAGGCGAGAATCCAGGACGGGTACAAACCCCAGTCGGCGGTCGGGGTGCATCTCACGGCGAACTGGCTCGAGCGCGAGGTCTTCGACATGTTCGGCATCGAGTTCGCCGGTCACCCGGACCTGCGCCGCATCTTGATGCCAGACGAGTGGGAGGGCTACCCGCTGCGCAAGGACCGCTCCATCACCGACATGGACAACCGCTGGGTAAAGGAAAACCTGGGAATCGAGAGCGGACAGTAACCCCATGCCGGACACCTTCCTGGATTCGACCGAGCTAGTGATCAACATGGGGCCGCAGCACCCCTCGACCCACGGCGTGCTGCGGATCATCCTGAAGCTGGATGGCGAGAAGGTCACCGGCACCGAGTGCGTGATCGGATACCTGCACCGGGGCGTCGAAAAGATCGGCGAGAACCGCACCTATCAGCAGTTTGTGCCGTACGTCGACAGGATGGATTACTGCGCCGCGGTTTCCAACGGGCTGGGCTTCTGCCTGGCGGTGGAGAAACTGCTGAACGTCGAGGCGCCGCCGCGCGCGCAAGTGGTGCGCGTGATTCTCACCGAGCTCAACCGGATCGCCAGCCATCTGATCTGGCTGGGTACGCACTGCCTGGACATCGGCGCGATCACGCCGCTGTTCTACGTGATGCGCGAGCGGGAAGAGATTCTCAACATCTACGAGAAATACTGCGGGGCGCGGCTCACCACGCACGCCTTCCGGATCGGCGGCCTCGAGTATGAGCTGTACGACGGGTTCGAAGCGGAGGTCAAGGCGGCCTGCGACTTCATCGCGCCCAAGATCGACGAGTATGAGCAATTGCTGACCGGCAACCGCATCTGGATCGGCCGGCTGAAGGGCATCGGCGTTCTGAACGCCGAGGACTGCAAACAGTACGGCGTCACCGGCCCCATGCTGCGGGCCGCGGGCGTGAAGTGGGACCTGCGCAAGGCGCAGCCCTATTCCGGCTACGAGCAGTACGAGTTCGATATCCCCACCGGAGAGAACGGCGACACTTACGACCGGTACCTGGTGCGCATGGAAGAAATGCGGCAGGCCATCCGCATCGTGCGCCAGGCGGTGGAGAGAATTCCAGAGGGGCCGATCATGGGCAAGGTTCCCAAGGTGATGAAGCCGCCGGTGGGCGAGGCGTACGTCTCGATCGAAGCGCCCAAGGGCGAGCTGGGTTACTTTGTGGTGAGCGACGGCACCACCCAGCCCTACCGGGTACGGGTGCGGCCCCCTTCGTTCGTCAATTTGCAGTCGCTGGACAAAATGGCTCGCGGCTCGCTGGTAGCCGACCTGGTGGCGATCATCGGCACGATCGACATCGTTCTCGGGGAGGTGGACCGGTAAATGCGCAAGTTTCTCAGAACCATTTTCCTGATCGACCTGATCGAGGGATTGCTGGTCACCTTCCACTACCAGCGTCCGAAGTACATGTGCACGGAGCAGTACCCCCAGGAACGGCCCAAGGTGGCCGAGCGCTACCGTGGAGCGCCGCGGCTGAACAACAACCCGGACAACGGGGAGACGCTGTGCATCGCCTGCAACCTGTGCGCGCTGGCTTGCCCGGAGAAACTGATCGTGGTGGGCTCCGAACGCAACGAGAAGACGCGGCGCAAGGAACTGACCACCTTTACCTACGATCTGTCGCGCTGCATGTTCTGCGGCCTGTGCGAGGATGCCTGCCCGGTGGACGCGCTGGAACTGAC
>PMEV01000328.1 GCA_003154855.1 Bryobacterales bacterium | reverse complement strand
CCCATGAGACCCTTGATGGGCTTGACCAGTAGCATCAGCACGATCCCCACGCCGATGGCAAAGCCGGCTACCACGGCGAACAGCGAGGCGGTCGAGAAAGACTCGTAGAACGAGGCCACGCGGCCGCCGATGTAGTTGCCCACGGCGTCGGAGAGGAACCAGACGCCCATCATGAGGCTGGCGACGCGTGCGGGCGCCAGCTTGGTCATGGCGCTCAGGCCGACTGGGCTGAGGCACAACTCGCCGCAGGTGTGCAGAAAGTAGGTGGCCGTGAGCCAGAGCGGGCTGACGGGCACACCGGAAGCGCCACGTAGCGCTCCCGCGGCCACGACCACGAAGCCCAGTCCAACCAGCACCAGTCCCAGCGCAAACTTGGCAGGGCTGGAGGGCTCGCGCTTGCCCAGACGAATCCATAGCCAGGCGAAGGCCGGGGCNNAAGACGCGGTTGTCGGTGCCGCGATCGGCGAACAGAGTGAGCGTCGAGCCGGCCTGTTCGTAGGCGGACCAGAACATGGCGGCCGCCAGGAACAAGACACCGATCGCAATGAAACGCTTGCGCTCACGCGGGGTCCAGCCGGCGCTGGAGAGCAGCCAGCCAAAGACGCCCACGGTCAGCGCGATGAGCAGGACACCAAGCGCATTGCCGACGAAGTTAGCGGAAATCTCGACCACGCCGGTGAGCGAGAGCACGAGCGGCACTCCGATCAGTGCGACGATTGAAGCAGCGGCGATTGCGAGGCCCCGCTTCTGGCGGCGCGCGGCTTCGGGGGTCGCGGGGCGTACGGGATACAGTCCGGCCTCGCCCAGGTGCTTGCCGCCCAGGACATACTGCACCAGGCCCAGCGTCATGCCCACGCCAGCCAGCACGAATCCCAGGTTCCAATTCACGCGTTGCCCGACGTATCCGCAGGCCAGCGGGGCGAAGAAGGCGCCCAGGTTGATTCCCATGTAGAAAAGCGAGAAGCCGGCGTCGCGCCGGTGGTCCTCGGCCGCGTAAAGCTGCCCCACCATGGTGCTCACGTTGGGCTTCAGCAGCCCCGTGCCCAGAACGAGCAGGACCAATCCCAAATAGAAGAACGGCAGGGCGTGAATGCCCAGGCTGAACTGGCCCAGCGCGATCAGAATTCCGCCGTAGAGCACCGCGCGGCGCTGCCCGACAATGCGGTCGGCGAGCCAGCCGCCCGGCAAGCTCATCAGGTAAACCATCGCGGTGTAGAGGCCGTAGATGACGCCCGCCTTGGCGACGCTGAACCCCAAGCCGCCGTGCTCGAGGGAGGCCGTCATGAACAGGATCAGGAGCGCGCGCATCCCGTAGTAGCTGAAGCGCTCCCACATTTCGGTGAAGAACAGAGTGGCCAAGCCGCGGGGATGGCCGAAGAAGGTAGCGCCGGGAGCGGTCACGATGCGGCCACCCTGCGGCATTGGATGTCGGTATGGAAGCTGGCCACTCCCGCGGCGCCCCGGGGATCCACTACCTGGAAGCTGATGGCGTCGTCCAGCCAGTCCTGGCTGGATCCGTCAAAGTACTGTGTGGCCGCCGTCAGCGTGTATTCCTGCTGGGCCAGCAGGCACTCGAAGCGGAACTCGACTTCGAGCCGGTCGCCCGCGTGGAATTCGCCCAGCTCGCGGGCTTCCAGGCGGGTGTTGGTGCCGAAGACGTCGATGCCGAGCCGGTTGCGAATCAGGATGCCCACGATGGGGTCGGAGACGTCCTTGCGGAATTGGGCCGCCACGCGTGCCGTCACCCGGTCGCCATTCATGGCCGTGGTGCAGGCTTCGCCCGCGTCGTTCAGGAGCTCGACGGAGGTGATTTCGCTGGCGCCATCGCCATGGCGGAAGCTGCTGGCGAGCCCGCCGCGCCCATCCTGTTCCGGGCTGCGCTTCTGGCGCGCAACGACCAGCCCGACGTAGCGGTTGACGACGTCGCGGGGCGATCCTTCCGCCTCGACGCGCCCTTCCAGCATCAGGACCGCCCGGTGCGCCAGGCGCTTCACCAGACCCAGATCGTGCGACACGAAGAGCACGGTGACCTTGCGGTCCTTCAGCTCCTCGAACTTCTGAATGCAGCGATTGGCGAAGATGGCGTCGCCCACCGCCAGGGCTTCGTCGACGATCAGGATTTCCGGTTCGACGTGAATCGCGGTGGCGAAGGCCAGACGGACGTACATGCCGCTGGAGTATTCCTTCACCGGGCGGTCGATGAAGTCGCCGATCTCCGCAAACGCGGCGATGCGCGGGAAGGCGGCCGCGATCTGGGCCGGCGTGAGACCCATGATTTCCCCATTCATGAAGACGTTCTCGCGGCCCGTGAACTCGGGATTGAACCCCGCGCCCAACTCGAGCAGCGCCGCGACCCGGCCTTGCGTCGCCACACGCCCGCTGGTGGGCCGCAAGATGCCGCAGACAAGCTGCAACAGCGTGCTCTTGCCGCTGCCGTTGGGTCCTACGATGCCCAGGATCTCTCCGCGCTCGACCGCGAGGCTCACGTCGCGCAGCGCCCAAAAATCCGAGTGCGCCCGGCGGGAGCCGAAGGGCAAAAGCTCGAAGATCCGGTCGGATGGCCGGCGGTAGAGGTGGAAGACCTTCGAGACGTTCTGAATCAGGACCGCGGCCAACAGACCCTCCTCATTGAGGGTACAAGCTGGAGGCGGCGCTCGGCAAGGAGCGGGACGCGGAATCTACTTCTCGGCAAGCCAGGCGATGAAGAGGCCGTCGGGCGGGACGTCTTCCCAGTAGGAGATGAAGCGGCTCGAGACGCGGCGGCAGTGGCGGCGAAGCAGGCGCTCGAGCTGGCGGCGCGTGAACCATTTCTCCCAGTCGGGAGTTTCCAGGCGGCCCCATTTTTCGGCGTTCTTGTCGATGATTACGATGCGGCCGCCGGGGGCGACGACGCGGCAGATCTCGGCGACGGCGCGCTCGATATCGACGGCGTGTTCGAGGGATTCGGTGGCGTAAGCGGCGTGGAAAGCGCCATCGCGGAAAGGCAGGTCGGTGAGGGAACCGGCGCACGCTTGGATGGCGGGCGGGGCGAACCTGAGCATGGACTCGGCGAGATCCAGCCCGGAGATCTCGGCACGCGGATGGCGCTCGGCGAGCACGCGGGCGAACCGGCCCTTGCCGCAGCCGGCGTCGAGAACGCGCTTCCCGGCCAGGTCGCCGAGGAACTCCAGGATCAGTTGGACGTGGTAGATGCGAGGGTCGATGGTGGAGGGGAAATGCTCCTCGTCGCGCGAGGCCTCCTCGAAAGACTCGCGGATCCGCCGGCGCAGATCCGCGCTCAAAAGGGCAGCCTGTTTCTTCCGCCGAAAGAAGTTCACGCGCGGGTGAGGAAAATGGGCAGGCCCGTTTTGTTCGAGTAGTTGGGGCGGTAGCGTTCGGTGTTGTACATGGACTCGATGTCCACCGTGCGCGGGCCGAGCTTGGGGTCCGGGATGGGCATGCGCGCGTAACAGCCGTTGACGATGGCCATCATGACGCCGTGCTTATCCTCGAGCAGGCAATCCATGGCCATGTTGCCGAAGGTGCCGGCGACCAGCTTGTCGACGAAATCGGGGTCGCCGCTGCGCAGCTCATAGGTGAGGTCGCTGACCACGGTTTCTTCCTTGCCGCGCTTCTTGATCTCTTCGCTGAGGTCCTCGGCGACACTCATCTTCTTGCGGTGGCCGAAAGCGTCGGGCTCGCCGTACTCGCGGACCTGGTAGCCCTCCCATTCGGCGCCTTCGGAGAGGACGCAGATCGAGTAATTGCTGGGGTTGTCGCGTTTATCCTTGATGAGGAGTTCGATGAAGCGGTCGAGCTTGAACTTGTACTCGGGGATGCCGCAACGCATGGAAGTCACGTAGGCGGTGTAGAGGGCGGTGTAGCCCGCATCGCGGCCGAAGACCCGGAAAATGCCGACGCGCTCGTGGGAGCCGACGGTGGTGCGCTGGCGCTGGATGGCGTCGCTGGCGCGGCTGATGGCGGTTGAGAAACCGATACAATACTCGGTGTTTCGCACGTCGTTGTCCATGGTCTTGGGGATGGCGATGACCTTCATGCCCACCTTGTCCAGCTTGGCGGCGTAGCTGAGGGTGTCGTCGCCACCGATGGCGATGAGGAAGTCGATGCCGAGGTGGTCCAGGTTCTTGAGGACCTGCGGGGTGAGGTCGAAGACCGTGGAGGTCACACCCTTCTTGGTGAACTCGGACTTGGAGAATTCGAGCCCCTTGAGGTGCTCGGGCACGCTCTTCATCTTGGCGGGGTTGGTGCGGCTGCTGTGGAGGACGGTGCCGCCGGTGCGGTCGATGGTGCGGGTGTTCTCGCGGTCGAGCGGCCAGATGTAGCGGGCCTGGCTGGCGGGGTCGTCGAAATTGACGTGGGTGAGCCCTTCCCAGCCGCGGCGGATGCCGATGACTTCGCAGCCGATCTCAGCGGCGCGGTAGACCACTCCCTTGATGACCGAGTTGAGGCCGGGGACGTCGCCGCCGCCGG
>PMEV01000191.1 GCA_003154855.1 Bryobacterales bacterium | reverse complement strand
ACCTTGGCGGAGACGCCGTTGGCGGCCAGGTAGCGCTTGGTGGCGCCGACCAGTTCGGTGGCGATGATCTTTCCTTCGAGATCCTTGACGGAGCGGAAGCTGGAGGCCTCGGGGACGGCCAAGACCCAGCGCACTTTGCCGAAACTCTGCTTGGCGTAGATGAGGTCGGCGACGGTGGCGACGCGGGCCTCGCACTCCTCGACCCAGTCGCGCCCGGTCAAACCGGCGTCCAGCACGCCGTCGTCGACGTAGCGGGCCATTTCCTGGGCGCGGATGAGCAT
This sequence comes from Bryobacterales bacterium, assembly GCA_003154855.1. Taxonomy (GTDB): domain Bacteria; phylum Acidobacteriota; class Terriglobia; order Bryobacterales; family Bryobacteraceae; genus Fen-330. The sequence continues at coordinate 11,016 of PMEV01000191.1, read as the reverse complement.
GCACTCAATCTCGGGGTCGTCGATGGAGGGGAAATAGGAGCGGCTGCTGGTGGCGATGAGGAAGCCGGCGCGGCGGAACAGATCGATGGTCGCGTTTTCGAGGCTGCCTTTGGGAATGCCGAGCTTCAGTTTCACGATTGGCCCCCGTAGACCACGCTGGGATCGTAGGTGCGCGGCTCGGACTCGACCCACTGGCCGTTCTCGAGCCTTCGGTAGAAGCAGCTCTGGTAGCCGTTATGGCAGACGCCCGGCCCGAGAGCCTCGACACGCAGGAGCAGCGCGTCCTGGTCGCAGTCGGTGGAGATTTCCTTGACCGCCAGCCGGTGGCCCGAGCTTTCGCCCTTCATCCACAGCTTGCCACGGGAGCGGCTGTAGAAGGTGGCGAAGCCGGTTTCCACAGTCCTTCGGAACGACTCCTGGTTCATGAAGCCGAGCATGAGAACGCGGCCGCTGGAGGCGTCCTGAACGATGGCCGGCAGCAGCCCGTCGAGTTTCTTGAAATCGAGTTCCATTCGGTTCCCCAACAAAAAAGCCCGCCATTGTGCGGCGGGCGCCCTTTCCGATTATTGTTGAAAGCAGGTCAGAAGTCAGCCCGTCGCCTGGTCTGGCGCATGATGATGGCGATGATCGACCGTGGCGGACACGACTCGCATGAAGGAATCAGTATAGCAGAAAGTGGGGGAGCGCGATGGGCAGAGTCGATTGCCCCTGCGCCGCCAGTTCCGCGCTGGCGAGGCCGCTAATCACGACCAGGAAACCGTCGCTCGATCCGCCGCCGAAGTCGGTCTGGAAGGCGTTGGAGGTGATAGTGAGCCCTTCGGTTTGGGTGGCGCCTCCGAGGTAGACGGAGCCGTTCTGGCCGACCGCGACGGCGTAACCGACGTTCACGCCGGTCTGTCCCATATAGGTGGAGTAGAGGAGGCCTCCCGTGGGGTTCAGTTCGGCCAGGAAGATATCCACGCCATAGCCCCACTTCGTCTGCAATGCGCCGGAGGTAACGGGAAAGTCGACGGACATGGTGTACCCGGTGACGTAGGCGTTGCCCTTGGAATCCGAGGCGATGGCCTCGCCGACGTCGCCGCCTTGGCCGCCCAGAAAGGTGGCGTAGTTGATGAAGGAAGAGGGGGGCGCGGAGGGCTTCAGGCTGGCTACGAAAGCGTCGGCGTTGCCTCCCAGCGTGCGCTGGGCGGCATTGGGAGTCACGGGGAAATCGGGCGACATCGTGTAACCGGTCAACAGGAGGTTGCCGGAGGGATCGAGCGCCATGCCGCGAACCTCGTCGGCGACGGAGGCGCTGATGTAGGTCGCATAGATCAACGAGTTCACGCCGTATTGGGTGGGATCGATCTGCGCCAGGAAGATACCATAGAAACCCTGGAGAGTGCTCTCATAGGCGTTGCCGGCGAGCGGAAACTCGGTTCCGGAGGTGGTTCCCGCGATGTAGATCATGCCAGCGGGCGTGACGGCGATGGCGCGGCCGTCGTCGTCCAGTTCACCGCCGAGGAAACTGCTATAGGCCAGCGTCGAGGAGCCGGGGACCAGCTTGGTGATAAAGGAATCCGTGACACCCCAGCGGGCTGCCGCATAGGCCGAAGCGGACAGGGGAAAATCGCCGGACCGGGTGGTGCCCACGACGTAGATGGCGCCCGAGGCATCCACATCGATGGCGTTTCCCTGGTCGAGGTCCGACCCACCGAGATAGGTGGAGTAAACCAGGTCGGCGGTGCCCTGGCCGTTGGGACTGAACTTTATGATGAACGCGTCGGTGCCGACGGTGCCCGCCGTGGTAGCGGTGGTCACGAGCGCCTTCTGGAAGGGAGAGCCCGCCATGGGGAGAGCGGTTGAAGTCGTGGAGCCGGTGAGGTAGACGTTGCCCGAGGAATCGAGCGCCATGCCGGTCGCGATGTCCGTTCCGGTCCCGCCGATGTAGGTGAAGTAGATCAGGGAGCTCGCGCCGGATTGCGTGGGGTCGAACTTGGCTAGGAAAAGGTCGGTTTGGCCGGAGGTGGCGGTCTGGTAAGCCCCGATGGTCGCTACCAGGTCGCCGTTGTTGGTGTAGCCATAGACGTAGACCTTACCGGCGCTGTCCACCTTCACGGCAGTCACGACGTCCGCCAGGGCGCCGCCCAGGAAGGAGGAGTACACCACTACGGGATCGACGGTGAGCGGCTGAGACCGGTCATAAGGCCCTACCACGACGGCCACCACGTTGCTCGCGAGCAGCTTGTACCGGCCGGAGACCTGGCGGCGAAGGGGAGAATCCGGGGCCTGCTGGTAGAAGCTCGGCCGCTTCTGCACCAGACGCACGCCACCCTCCTCGACTACCAGGTCGCCTTCCGCGCTCAGGCTCAAACGGCCCGCGCCTTGGAACTTCAGCCGGATGCGGCCGGGATCCGCGCCCGGGTGGAGGATAAAATCGTACTCGAGCTGGTTCTGGTTGCCGTAGTAGACCACGTCGATGCCGGGATAAACTGCGTCATAGCGGACGCGGGCGTAGTGGCTCACATCTTTGCGCCACTTGGCCGGGTCGTTGCCGAGGAAGTAGCTGGTACGCCCAGGCAGCGGCTCGAGGCCCGCGGCGACTGGCGAGCGATTGGAGTTGAGCAGGGAAATGCCGGCCACGCGGGGAGCTTCGGCGCCGGAGCCGGGAACCGACAGCGCCACTCCATGGCCGGTCAGGAACACGCGGCCGTCACCCGCCCGCGCGGAGAACTTAACTTGCGGATTCCACTGGCCCTGGTTCGGTTCGAAGTAGAGCGGCAGGTCGCGGAGCACCTTGCGGGCCGTGGCGGCCGAGGGCGGCGTGGAGCCGGAAGCGAACGAACCGGCTAGCAACGCACAAGAACCAAGATGAAAGAAGATACGAGTTCCGTACATCATAAATGCCAAACTCCCTGAACGACTCCCGGGGGGACACTACTCCCCGTTCCTCAGTTTAGACTATCAGGGGCAGGTGCTGGGTTACAAGATTGTTGGGGGCGACCAGGGAGTACGAGACCGGCGGCAGGACCGCCGGCGCTACTTCCGCTTCCAGCGGGTGCCTTCTTTGGTGTCCTCGAGGACCACGCCCTGCTCCAGGAGTTGCTTGCGGATTTCGTCGGAGCGGGCGAAGTTGCGGGTCTGGCGGGCCTGGTTGCGCTCCTCGATGAGCGCTTCAACCTGGGCGTCGCCGAGGCCGCTTTCCTGCTGGGTTGGCCGGAGCACGTCGAAGATGGCATCGAAGCGGCGCAGGAACTCGAGGGCCGGGGCCACGTTGGAGGCCAGGAATCCGCCGGCGTCCATGGCGGAGTTGGCGTCGCGGACGAGCTCGAAGGCTGCGGCCAGGGCTTCGGCGGTGTTCAGATCGTCGTCGAGCGCTTCCTCGAAGCGGGTGGTGGCCTGCTGGGTGCGCTCGATGAGGCTTTGATTTACGCCCTCGGCATACTTGTCGGTCTCAAGCCGCAGCTTGAAGTTGCGCAGGCGCTCGACGGCGGTCTCGGCTGAAGGCAGGCTGTCGGCGGTGAAATTCAGCTTCTTGCGGTAGGGCACCGAGGTCAGCAGGTAACGGATGGCCTCGGGCCGGTAACCCTGCGCCAGCACGTCGCGCAGAGTGATGAAGTTGCCCAGCGACTTGGACATGACCTCGCCGGAGAGGATGAGGTGCTCGGCATGCAGCCAGAAGCGCGAGAACGGCTTGCCGGAGAGGGCCTCGGATTGGGCGATTTCGTTCTCGTGATGGGGAAAGGTCAGGTCGACCCCGCCGGCGTGAATGTCCAGGGTCGCGCCGAGGTACTTCATGGCCATCACGGAGCACTCGATGTGCCAGCCGGGGCGGCCGCGGCCGATCACGGTGTCCCAGCCGGGCTCGCCGGGTTTGAGGGCCTTCCAGAGGGCGAAGTCGCGGGCGTCGTCCTTCTCGTAGCGATCGGCCTCCACGCGCACCCCGGCGCGGATGCCGCTGAAATCGGCGTGCGAGAGCTTGCCATAGCCGGGGAAACTGGCGATGCGGAAGTAGATGGAACCGTCGCTCTCGTAGGTGAAGCCCTTCTCGGTGAGTTTTTGGATGGCGGCCGCCATGTCCTGGATGTGATCGGTGGCGCGCACCAGGTGCTCGGGCCGCTCGAGGCGCAGGGTAGCGGTGTCCTCGAGAAAGGCCTGGGTGTAGACGGCGGTGTACTCCTGGAGGGATTGGCCGGCCTCGACCGACTTCTGGATNNGTGTTATAGAAGCGCAGGGCCATAGGGGAGTGTTCTACCATCGTAGCAACAGCGCCTGAGGAGCGGCGCGGCTACGTGCCGAAGTCCTGCGCGATCTCGTGTAGCGCCGGCGGTCTCGCCGCCGGTGCATTTCGCGCACTCGACCACGGCTAGTCCTCCGGACTGGACACCAAACCGGCCGTTACGGGATTAGCCTCCACGTACGCCATCACCGACGCCAGCTCTTTCTCGGATCGAATCCAGCGATCGAAGTACTCCCTCTGCCAGAATGCCTCCCCAGTTTTCGCCAAGACGCGGTTGGCCCGTATCGCGGTCGCTGTTTTCAACCATCGTAGGCTGGCTGACAGCTTGCCCTGGGGCCGCAACACAAGGTGAATGTGGTTGGGCATGATCACCCAGCCAAACAAGGAATACGCCCGGCGGACTGTCTCTCCATGCTCCAGGGCCTCTGCGACCATTGTTGCGATGGGCGGGTCCTGAAGCCAGCGCGGTCCCTGCAGGGCGCTGTCCAGGCGCCGATCCTGGGCCACGAAGAACCTACCCGGATGGGGATCGCGGTGGATCACCTCGGGCGGGAGCTGCGGATGCGTTCCCGCCAGTCGCCAGGTGACGAACGCGATGGAATCCTCGGGAACCCAATGCGGCAGTCGTCTTCGCCAAAACATGCGGTACGAAGCCGGCGGCAAGACCGCCGGCGCTACCCGCTAGAATGGATGCTTGCCCGCCGTAACGTTCGAGATCGTCGCCGAGTGCCCGCGGACACGGGCGCGGGCGGGCGTGCTGCACACGCCGCATGGGGACATAGAGACACCTGTGTTCATGCCGGTGGGCACGCAGGCCACGGTCAAGGGCGTGGCGCAGCGGGACCTGATGGCCGATCTGGACGTGCGCATCCTGCTGGCCAACACGTATCATCTTTATCTTCGGCCGGGCCACGAATCGATCCGCTCGCTGGGAGGGTTGCACCGGTTCATGAGCTGGCCGCGGGCCATCCTGACGGATTCCGGCGGCTACCAGGTTTTCAGCCTGAGCGATTTGCGGCAGGTGACGGACGAAGGGGTGCTGTTCCGCTCGCACCTGAACGGCGACGCGCACCTGTTCACGCCGGAATCCACCGTGGACGTGCAACTGGCGCTCGGGAGCGACATTATGATGGTGCTGGACGAGTGCCTGGAGTATCCGGCGGGGCACGCGCAAGCGCGGCAATCGGTGGAGCGCACGCTGCGCTGGGCGCGGGCGGCATTCGCGCATTACAGGAATCGGCCGGAGAAAGAGCAGGCGAGCCTTTTCCCGATCGTGCAGGGCGCCAGCTACGGCGACCTGCGCCGGTGGTGCGCCGAGGAACTGCTGCCGCTGGAGGCGGAGGGTTATGCGATCGGCGGCCTGTCGGTGGGCGAGCCGCGGCCGCTGAGCCTGGAAATGGTGGAAATCGCGGCGCCGCTGCTGCCGCGCGCGAGGCCGCGCTACGTGATGGGAGTGGGGATGCCCGAGGAATTGGGCGAATACGTGGCGCGGGGCGTGGACATGATGGATTGCGTGCTGCCGTCGCGCAACGCCCGCAACGGCTGCCTGTTCACGAGCCAGGGGCGGGTCGTTATTAAGCATGCGCGCTACAAGGAAGACCCCGGTCCGCTGGATGCGGCCTGCCCGTGCTACACCTGCCGGAACTTCTCGCGCGCCTACCTGCGCCACCTCTTCCAGGCGGGGGAGATTCTGTTCGCCAGCCTGGCCACTTTGCACAACCTGCACCACTACCTTGACATCATGAGGCGGATCAGGCACTCTATATTGATAGGAACGCTACCCGAGTACTTGGAAGCGATCCGCTCCGTGCCGGTTTCAGGATAAAGGAAGTCAGTTAGGCACTTCCCCTCGACCTCTGGAATGGCTGTGTGTATGGCCATGCAGAGCGAGTGCGGGGACCGGGCGGCGACGTGAGGCCGATCGTGCTCCTGAATTTGTTTGTCGACACGCCATCCGCGACTCCCCAGGCAGGCAACCCGCTAACGGGCCTTCTGCCGTTCTTTCTGATCTTCGCCATCTTCTACTTTCTGGTGATTCGGCCCATGCAGCGGCAGCGGAAGACGCAGCAGAAGATGCTCTCGGAGCTGCAGAACGGCCAGACGGTAGTGACCAGCGGCGGCATCGTGGGCGCCATCGTGGCGATAAACGACGACGAGACGCTGATTCTGCGCGTCAAGCCCGACAACGTGAAATTGCAGGTGGCACGGAGCGCCGTGTCGAGCATGATCCAGCAGGGAGAAGTGAAGAAGTAACAACTCCGCGACCGGAAAGAACTGATGATCCAAGCCCCTAAAGCGAGAACCAGCGTCATTGTGGGCGTGCTGCTGCTGGCAGCCTACGGAATAATCGGGCTGCCCAAGTCCGTGGACGAACTGAAGGCCAACCTCAAGAACAACATTCGGCTGGGGCTGGATTTGAAGGGCGGTAGCTTCCTGGTGCTGGAGGTCCAGGTGCAGGATGCCATGAAGGCCGAGGCCGACCGGACCATCGAGAGCCTGAAGGAAGACCTGCGCAAGAACGGGATCGACTACGCGGGGATGGAGCGGAACGATCCGTCCACCGTGAAGGAAGCCGACAGCATCCAGATCAACATCAAGGGCGTGTCGGGAAGCAAAGTCGGCGACCTGCGCAACCTGATCAACACGAGCCGGTACGCGTCCTGGTTCCTGACGGGCGTGAGCCCCACGGAATACCGTCTGAACATGAAGCCGACGGATCTGATCGCGTTGAAGAAGGACACGCTGGACCAGACCAAGCAGACCATCGAGCACCGCATCAACGGCCTGGGGGTCGGGGAGACCACCATCCAGGAGCGCCGCCGCGCCGATGCGGAGTTCGAGCTGGTGGTCGAGCTGCCTGGCGTGGACGACCCGGCGCGCGTGAAGGGGATCATGCAGACGGCGGCGATGCTGGAGTTGTGCTCGGTAAAGGGCGGTCCCTACTCGAGCCGGGACGACGCCCTGGCCAAGAACGGCGGGGTCTTGCCCCTGGACTCGAAGCTGGTCCGGGGGAGCGCGCGCGGGGAGGAAGGCAACGGCGAGATCTGGTACCTGCTGGGCCGCACCGCGGTGGTTACGGGCCGCGACCTGCGCAACGCCCGCCCCAGCCGGGGCGAGATGGGCCGGTGGGAAACCGACTTCGTACTGGGCAAGGATGGTTCCCGGCGGTTCGCCCGCTTCACGGAGTCCAATATCGGCAACCGGCTGGCGATCGTCCTGGACAACCAGGTTCGCAGCGCCCCCACCATCCAGAACCGCATCGAGGATTCCGGGCGAATCACGGGCGCCGCGAACGAGCAGGACGCCTCGGACCTGGCGCTGGTGCTGCGGGAGGGATCGTTGCCGGCGGGAATCCAATACCCGGAGGAGCGCACGGTGGGCCCCTCGCTGGGCGCGGACTCGATCCGGCAGGGGCTGATCGCAGGCATGGTGGGGCTGGGGGCGGTGATCCTGGCCATGCTGATCTACTACAAGGGGGCGGGCGTGAATGCGGTGCTGGCCCTGTTCCTGAACACCGTCATCCTGCTGGCTGTGCTGAGCTATGTCGGGGCGGTGCTGACCTTGCCCGGGATCGCCGGGATGATCCTCACGGTCGGTATGGCGGTGGATAGTAATGTGCTTATTTTTGAACGGATTCGCGAGGAGTTGCGGGCGGGCAACGGAGTGGTGCCGGCCGTCGCCGCGGGCTTCAACAAGGCCTTTCGTACCATTGTCGACACGCACGTCACAACGGTGGTATCCTGCGCCTTCCTGTTCATGTTCGGCACGGGCCCGGTGAAAGGCTTCGCGGTCACTCTGGTGATCGGCCTGCTGGCCAATGTCTTCACGGCGGTGGTCGTCTCCAGGGCCATGTTCGATTGGCACATCAACCGCCAGAGTCAGGTGACGGAACTGAGTATTTAGGGGATCTGTGACGGTTTTAACCTCGGTGATCGGGAACTTAATTCGGAAAGCTGGTGTCCAATTCTTCGGGTACCAGCACGGCGCTCCGCATGGAAATATTTAGAAATACTAATTTTGACTTCCTGGGCAACAAGTGGCCCTTCATCGCCGCCTCGCTGGTGCTTTCGGTGGCTGGCATCGCCAGCATGGCCATGAAGGGGGGACCGCGGTACGGGATCGACTTCCGTGGCGGGACGAACATGTTCGTGAAGTTCCAGAATCCGCCTCCGGTGGAGAAGATTCGCGCGGCACTATCGCGGCGCATCACCGGGGAGATCACGGTGCAGACCGTGGTGGGGAACGGGAACGAGGTGCTGATCGGGACGGAGCTGAAGAGCGACCAGGAATTGGCCGCCTCCCGGCAGGCCATGACCGAGACGCTGGAGGCCACCTTCGGACAGCCGGGGAGCGGCAAGCTGGATTTCAACAACGCGGGCCAGGAGGCGCTGGCGAACCGACTGCGCGATCCGCTCATTGGCGCCGGCGCGTCGCTGAGCGAGACCCAGTTGCAGGACTTGCTGGGCCGGCTGAAGGATTACCGGGACAAGAACCGTTCCGGCCTGGTGGCCAGCTTCGACGAGTTCAGCGGGATTCCGGGGGTGACGCCGGCGGTGATCCGGACGCTGAAAGAGGAATGCTACCTGGCGCCGTTCAACGTGAAGAGCGTGGATATCGTGGGGCCGAAGGCGGGCGCGGAACTGCGCGCCCAGGCCATCCGGGCGACGCTGCTGGCGCTGGCGGGGATGCTGGTTTACATCGCCTTCCGTTTCGAGTGGATCTACGGAGTGGCGGCTGTGGTGGCGGTGTTCCACGATACGATCATCACCATCGGGCTGTTTTCGATCTTCAACAAGGAAATCTCGCTGACGGTGATCGCGGCGCTGCTGACGCTGGTCGGCTATTCGATGAACGACACCATCGTGGTGTTCGACCGGATCCGGGAGAACCTGAGGCTTCCGCACCGCGAGAAGATGTGGGATCTGGTTAACAAGAGCGTCAATCAGACGCTGAGCCGGACCATTCTGACCTCCGGCCTCACCTTCCTGACCGTGCTGGCGCTGTTCCTGTTTGGCGGGGAAGTGCTGCACGGCTTTTCGCTGGCTCTGGTGATTGGTATTATTATTGGGACGTATTCGTCGATCTTCGTCGCCAGTCCGATCGTGGTGTACTGGCAGGATCTCAGAGATTCGCGAAAGAGGCCGGGCTATCGTCCGGTGGCCGCCGCGCCCGGTCCGGCGCCCCGAAGGGGGCCCGTGAAGGCGCAGAAGTAGTGGTGCTTGGGTTGGGGTTCCGGCGCGTGGCGCCGGGACGCAATAGAAAATAGGAAAGGGTACTCCGATATGTTCGAACAAAGCCTCCTCGAGGGCGGGAAGACCAACAAGCCCTGGACCTTCATGTTGTCCTTCGGGATACAGATGATGGTGATCGGCCTAATGGTCCTGTTCCCCCTGATCTATTTCGATGCGCTTCCCAGGACCACGCTGACCAGTTTCCTGGTGGCGCCGCCACCCCCGCCTCCGCCACCGCCGCCTCCGGCCGCCGTGGTGGCGAGAGTGGTCCGAGTCATCCCCCGTCAGTTCGACTCGGGGCGGTTAATGGCGCCCAAGGTCATCCCCAGACAGGTGGCGGAGATCAAGGAAGACGAACTGCCTCCGAGCTCCGGCGGTGGCGTGGTGGGTGGCGTGCCGGGCGGTGTGCCTGGCGGCACGGCGGGCGGCGTAATCGGGGGCATCATCGGCTCGATGCCTACCGCGGCTCCGCCTCCGCCTCCGCCCCCGGTGAAGGTGGAAGCGCCCAAGATCACGCGGATTCGCGTGGGTGGCAACGTACAGCAGGCGAACCTGATCCGGAAAATCACCCCGCAGTACCCGGCGCTGGCTAAGCAGGCCCGCATTCAGGGTCAAGTCCGTTTCACGGCCATCATCGGCAAGGACGGCGCGATCCAGAATCTGCAGGTCATCAGCGGGCATCCGCTGCTGATTCCCGCGGCGCAGGAGGCAGTGAGGCAGTGGCAATACCGTCCGACCCTCCTCAATGGGGAGCCGGTGGAGGTGGTGACGCAGATCGACGTGAACTTCACGTTGAGCAATTAAGGATTCGGGCTGGCAGCTCGCGGATCGGCTCCGGGGGCTGCGGGCAATGAAAGTAAAATTCAACTCGCAGGAGAAAAGGAACAATGCTTTTACAATCGCAAGTTTGGGCGTTTCTGTTGCTGCAGGAAGGCGCGGTAGGATGGAACATCCCCGCCCTCTGGAGCCAGATGGGTATCCTGGCCAAAGGCGTCGTCGTCATTCTTTTCATTATGTCGGCGGGGTCCATCGGCGTGATGATCGACCGGTTGCTGGCTTTCAGCGCGGCCCGGAAACAGTCCCGTGCGTTCGCTCCGGCGGTGGCCGGCGCGCTNNGGAAGGCAAGCTGGACGAGGCGATCAAGATCGCGGATCGCTACAAGAAGAGCCATCTGGCGAAGGTTGTCGTGGCGGGCTTGCAGGAGTTCCGCGCACACCAGATCAGCTCGGAGATTCCGGGCGAGGAGATCGAGGCTTCCAAGCGGGCCCTGGAGCGCGCCGAGGCCATCGTGCATGCCGAGCTGAAGCGCGGAGTCTCGAGCCTGGCAACCATCGGCTCGACGGCCCCGTTCGTGGGACTGCTGGGCACGGTGGTGGGCATCATCAATGCGTTCAAGAGCATGGCCAACGAGAAGTCGACCGGCATCGCCGCGGTGGCGGGCGGTATTTCGGAGGCCCTGGTGACCACGGCCGTGGGATTGTTCGTGGCCATTCCCGCCGTTATGGCGTTCAACTACTTTACCGGGCGTGTCGAAGCTTTCGACGTGGAGATGGACAACTCCTCCAG
>PMEV01000338.1 GCA_003154855.1 Bryobacterales bacterium | reverse complement strand
CGAGCTGGCCGCCATGTACCGCCGCTTCGGACCTTTCTATATGGCGGCAACGCCCGCGGCTTCGCGGCCCGCCATCGCCGACACCTTGGAAGGCAATGGAGGCATGATGCCGCTGGCCCTCTATTTCAGCATGGGGCGCCGCCACGACTACCGCGCTGCGTTCCGCCAGGTCGCGGCCCCCGTCCTGGTGATCCACGGCCGGGACGATTTGCAGCCCGCCGCCTCCAGCCGCGCCTTCGCCGGCCTGTTCCCGAACCACCGCATGGTCGAGATCGCCGCAGCCGGCCACTTCGTTTTCGCCGACCAGCCGGCGCAGTTCGCGGCCACTGTGAGAGAGTTCCTGAAGCCGCTGTGAGGGGCCGCCGCCCAAACCGGCGGGCTATACTAAAGCTGACTAGCCGTGCACATCGCCCACGACATGAGCGTTGTCTGGTTGCGCGCCGCGACCATCTGCTACTCCCTGGGCCTGCTGCATGCGCTGCTCGCGGTCTTCAGGAAGCGTAGCGAGAGCCTGTTCCGGGTGGCGCTAGGAAGCTTCTACACCGGCGTCGTTCTCCAGGTGGTCTCGTTGGTCGAGCGTTCGATCGCCCGCGGCCGCCTCCCGGCCAACGACTTCTTCGAATCGGTCGCGCTGTGCGCCCTCCTGATCGCCCTGCTGTTCTTGCTGGTCTACTGGCGGTATCGGTATCAAAGCCTGGGGGTGTTCATTTTTCCGCTGGTTTTCTTGTTAGCCCTGGTGGGCTGTCTGGGCAACCCGATGGCCCGCTGGAGCGACCCGCATTTGCGCGATGCCTGGCTGCTGGTGCACATTGTCTTAGTGCTGGTGGGCTACGCCGCGCTGCTGGTGACCGCGGTGACCTCCATCCTGTACCTCATCCGCGAACGGCAGTTGAAACGAAAACGGGCCGGGGGCGCGACGTCCCCGCTGCCGCCGCTCGGCACCCTCGATTCCATCATGTCGCGCACCCTCGAGATCGGTTTCCTGTTCATTACGCTGGCGGTGGTCGCCGGCAGCACCTGGGCCTCCATCGAATCGGGCACGCGCTGGATCCGCGATCCCCGGATCGTCATCTCGCTGGCCACCTGGACGCTCTATCTGCTGGTCGTTTTTATGCGCGTGTCGGCCGGATGGAGGGGCCGCAAAGCCGCGCTGATGGTCCTCGCGCTGCTGGGCTGCTCGGCCCTTACCTGGGCGGCGCACACCGGCCTGCGCAATCTGCTGAGCCGATGATATTCCTGATCACGGGCGTGAACCACAAGACCGCGCCGGTCGAAGTGCGCGAGCGGCTGGCCTTCGACCACACCGCGCTCCCCGCCGCGCTGGCCGATTTGCGCTCCTGCCCCGGCGTCTTCGAGGGCCTGATCCTTTCTACCTGCAACCGCGTCGAGATCGCGGTCACGGCGGATGACGGGGTTGACCCGGCCGCGGATGTCGGCCGCTTCCTCTGCGACAGCCGGAAGGAGCCGCTCGAGGCGATCGCCCCATACCTCTACCATTTCACCGGCGACGAGGCCATTCATCACCTGTTCCGCGTGGCCTCCAGCCTGGATTCCATGGTCCTGGGCGAGCCGCAGATCCTCGGCCAGCTCAAGACCGCCTACGCCGTCGCCAAAGCCGAGGGCGCTCTCGGCGGCCTGCTCGAGACTATCCTTACCCGCGCCTTTGGAGTCGCCAAGCGCGTGCGCTCGGAAACCGGCATTGGCGAGAGCGCCGTCTCGGTGGGCTACGCGGCCGTCGAGCTGGCGCGCGAGATCTTCGGCACCCTCGCCGGCAAGAAGGTCATGATCGTGGGCGCGGGCAAGATGTCCGAGCTGGCGGCCCGCCATCTGCGCCGCTCCGGCGCTAGCGACATTTTCGTCACCAATCGCACCCGCGAGCGCGCCCAGGACTTGGCCAGGGTTTTCGCGGGCACCCTGGTCGAGTACGACCGCTTCCTGGCCACCCTGCCCGAAATGGACATCGTCATCGCCTCCAGCGGCGCGCCGTTTTTCCTCCTCCGCAAGGACCAGATGCGCCGCGTCATCGAGGCCCGCCGCAACCGCCCCATGTTTCTCATCGACATCGCGGTGCCGCGCAACATCGAGCCCGCGGTCAACGAACTCGACAACGTCTTCGTCTACGACATCGACGACCTGCAGCGCGTCGTCGAGACCAACGTCGGCGAGCGCAAGAAGCGCGCCGGGCAGGCCGAGCAGATCGTCGCCGAGGAAGTTGAGCGCATGCTCTCCCGGCTGCGCGCGCGCGAGGTGGCGCCCACCATCACCAGCCTGCAGGACCAACTCGAGCAGCTCCGTCTGGCCGAGGTCGCCCGCCTGCGCGGCCGGCTTGGGGCCCTCACGCCGCAGCAGGAGGAGGCCGTCGAGGCGCTCACCCGCGGCATCGTCAACAAGATCGCGCACGGACCCATTTCCGAGTTGCGGCGCCAGGCCGGACAGCCCGAGGGCATCCATCTCATCGATGCCATCCGGAAAGTTTTCCGGCTGGAGGAGTAGGGATGCTGGTCATCGGCTCGCGCGGCTCCCAACTCGCCCTCTGGCAGGCCCACTGGGTCCGCGATCGATTGCAGGCGCTCGGCCAGGACTGCCGCATCGAAATCATCCGCACCACCGGCGACCGAATTACCGGCGTGCCGCTGGCCCAGGTAGGAACCAAGGGGCTGTTCACCAAGGAGATCGAAGAGGCGCTCCTCGATGGCCGCATCGACCTGGCGGTTCACAGTCTCAAGGATCTGCCCACCAGCCTGCCTGCGGGCTTGCGCCTGGCCGCCACGCCGCCGCGAGAGGACCCCCGCGACGCGCTGGTTGGTTCGCCGCTGGCCGCATTGGCCTCGGGCGCTCGCGTGGGAACCAGTTCGCTACGCCGGGCCGCGCAACTCCGGGCCGCGCGGCCGGATCTGGCCATCGAATCGGTGCGCGGCAATCTGGATACCCGTCTGC
>PMEV01000014.1 GCA_003154855.1 Bryobacterales bacterium | reverse complement strand
AATCGGCCGCAGATTGACAATCTGCCCCACAATCTAACCTTCTGCATACTGTAGCTGGGCTTCAGCCAGGATTCGATCCCTAAGACGCGGATTCAGGTACTTGGGATTAACCAAGTCCGGCTGGCGTCCACCGCATAATTCGGCGAGCTCGTCCTCGATTTGCTGCAACGCCACCAGGCCGGGGCGGTGTCCCGCTTCATACTCAACCAGGAAGTCGAGATCGCTCTGCGCACGAAGTTCTCCCCGCACGGCAGAGCCAAACAGAGACAGGCGGACGATGTGATGGCGGCGGCAGAACCGTTTTAGAGCCTGCTTGTCGAGCGTGATCGAAGAGACTTGCGCCGCCATAAGCCTATGAACCCAATCTATGCTTGTCCTCTGGAGCCGTCAAATCGCGCTTGGCGCCGCCACAGCAGGTCACGTTAGAACGGCATGCCCGCCGGCGGTCTCGAACGCCGCTTTGGCTTCCGCCTCGCGACTGAGTACCAGGTCGAACACGCTCTGGAAGTCCGGGAGATGGGAAAGCGGCCGCAGCCATGGATCGCATTGCAAGGCGGCGGAGCAGAAGAACCCCTCGGTTACCAGGTCGCGGATGGTCCTTAAGGCGTCCGCGTGCGCTCCGTCGCGGGCCAATTGGCGCGCCAGGTAGAATTTGATTTCCGGATCCCATGCACGCCGCGCCGCGAGCGCCTGCCTGACAATCTCAAGGCTGCGGGCATGGTCGCCCTGGAGGAAGAAACGCAGGGACTCGAGCAGGGGCGGGAATTGTCCGCCCGGGGCGCCGCGCCGGCGCAACAAATCGGCGGCTTCGGCCTCCTGGCCGGATGCGGCCAGAACCGCCAGATCCAGATAGAAGAGAGATCCCGGCGGGTACCACGCAAGCGTGCTCGGGTAATCTCCCAGCAGGAAAAACGTGTGGGCCACACTGGTCACGATTCTCGGATCGAGACGCCGCGCGTGGTGATGCGCGCGGATGGATTCGTCCAGGAGGCCGCTATAACGGCAGGCCTGAACCAAGCCCCCGAACAGTTCGGGATCATGGGGATGTCTCTCGGCTTGGCCGAGGATCCGCACCATGGCTTCCTGGGCATGGCCCGAGTCGGCCTCGATCTGGGTATAGAGGTTGTGCGCGATGGGCAGGTCGGGACTGAGCGCAAAGGCGCGGTGAAAAGCCCATTTCGCCAATTCCAGGCTGTCGGGTCCCTCCTGGCCGAACTTCCCCAGGAACCGGTAGCACCGTCCCAGACGCGCCCAGGCCGGAGCGTAGTCCGGGTCTTCGTCCAGGCATTCGCGGTACAAGTCCCGCGCCATCGACACGTTCTCAAAGGTTCGTTGGCGCTGCACGTGGTTGGCGCGCAGGTAGAATTCGTAAGCTCTCGCGGAACTCGGCACATTGTGCGCCAACACCCGCCGCTCGCGCTCGGTCAGCCGCAACATCAGCAATTCCACGATGCCGCGCACCAGGCTGTTCTGAACCTCGATGGTGTTGTCGCGCCCGGTCTGGCAGACATAAGACCCCACCAGCGTGCCGGTGGGTGCGTGTATGACTTCCGCGGTGACTCGCAGTTCGTCGCCGTCGCACTGAATGGTGCCTGCCAGGAGCATGTCCACGTCCGCTTCCCGTGAAATGCGCCGGGGATCGGGCTGGCCCTCCGCCAGATGGGCCGCCAGCAGGGTGGAACGAACGGTGAGCGAACGCAGCGACGCCAGTGAAGCGGAGATCGCCTCCGGAAGGCTGTGACCGAGGAAAGCGATGCGCTGGTCGCCATTCACGATGGGAAACGGAAGCGCGATAAAGCGGATTGGCCGTTCCGCCGGCGCATCCTCTCCGGCCTGGATGGGAGTCGCCGCGGCTGGGCCGGAAGCCCAGGTCCGTGTTACCGCGGGAAGAAAGCGATACCCCTGTTTCGGAACCGTTTGTATATAGGCGCCACCGGCTCCGGCCTCCTCCAGAACCTTGCGCAAAAGCGAGATCTTGCTGGCCAGGCTGACTTCTTCGACGAAGCTGTCGGGCCACAACGCCGTCATCAGATCTTCCTTCTTCATCAGGTGGCCGGAGTTGCGCACCAGCAGCAGCAGCGTCTCGAAGGCTTTGGGTGCAAGGGGCAGAACCTGGTGGCCGCGGCGCAGAATGCGTTCGCCGGGGACGAGCTGGAACGGGCCGAAGGCATAGGCTTGGGGCTCCGCCGCCCCGGCACGGACCTGGGGGCCTGGAGGGACGGCGATTCGACTCGGCGACGCCCGTTGAGATTTCATCAAGAAAACATCAAGTTTCCATCAAGACTTACTGGGCTCACCCCGGTGATACTGACTTCGTACCGGTCCGGGCCGAAAACAGATTTGCGGGTCCGGATGTGTACCAATTCTAGCGTAAACGAAAAGGAGATAGACATGAAAATCGCAACATTCGCACTGCTGGGAATTCTGCTGCTGGGGTCATACGCCTCGATGACGGCCGCCGAATCCGCTGGCGCTTCGCAAGTGGCTCTCGCCTTCGCGGGCGGGTCAACCTGGACCTCGGCCTCGACGGGCATCTGCATCTGGTACTTCCCGGTGGTTGGGAATCTCGACTCGGGGTCCTTGTTCGCGGCGGACTCCACCGGCGCCCCGGTCATGGATCGGGCACACTCCTACCTGCTCTGGGTGTCGGACTTCAGCGTCCAACCGCTGACGGTCCCCAGTTACTTCCGTNNGGGGAACCCGTGGCCACGTTTATCCGTGAGGCATCGATTGTCCGAAGCGGCGATAACCTGACCACCGACACTTTCATATTCTCGGCCAACCTGATCAGCAGCAACATTGTCAATCTGAACGGGATCCAGTTCGACTTCAGCAGCCTGATCCCGCATGGG
>PMEV01000111.1 GCA_003154855.1 Bryobacterales bacterium | reverse complement strand
ATCTTCGTCCGCCCGGCTGAGCTTCAGCAATTCGATCCGGTCCTGCATGGAGAACCCCATCGAAGCGACCGGGACCTTCGCGCGACGCCGGTCGACAAGCCTCGCCAGCGAGTTCGCCTTATGCTGCTCGTTGAACTCCACGGTTTCGTCGAACACCGTCTTGCCTTCGCGATTCAGCGAGGGNNAGATCCCAGGTGCATTCGTAGTTGTCGGTGGTCACCATGCGTCCGCCACGCATGGAGTACCCGGCCGCGGGGTCGCCTCCACCATCCAGACTACCGCCCATAATGGGCGCTGCCTCGAGGATCGAGATGTTTCCGCCCGGTAGGTTGCCGTCGCGGATCATGAAGGCGGCGCCGGCCAGAGATCCGATGCCGCCACCGACGAAATAGGCCTTTGTTCTGATGTTCATTCGGACCTTCCTAAGCAGATTTGGGACCAGTCCCGCCCAGGCGTGAACGTTGGCAATCCACGTGCATCAAAGAGGCCGTGAATAACCCAGACGATGAAGGCGTCCAAACGTACAGTACCGTCTCGAAAAGAGAGCCGGGAACAGGTCCGGATTCAGCCGGCCAGTCCGGAGACACTCAGGGGTTGTCGAATATCGCGGAGGCAGGCTCCCAGAGCGTCGAAGAACTGGTCGAGGAGGGGCAGTTTTTCGAGGCCGAAGCGATCGAAGGCGTTGAAGATGCATCCGATCCGGACGTGGCGGAAGTGCGCACGAAACAAGTCCCAGAGGACGATGTGCCCTCCGAATACCTGAACGGGCAGTAGTTTCGGTTGACAATCGCGCCCGCGCCAAAGCGCGGCCGAACGCACCCTGAAGGCCCTGGATCGCAGACCGCCGCTCGCGTGACGAAGCGCGTCACCACGAAGGACCTCCCGGTGCGCACTTTGCATCCACTACGGCAGATTGTGCACCTTCACGGCTCGGCGTCTGGCACGAGCAGATGCGCCGCTCAACTCAGATAGCCCAGAAGGACCATCCGCAGGCAGGCTGGGCCAAGCCAGATTGATCAGCCGAATCGGCTACTGGTTCGGGGCAAAAGGGCTGGCTGGGGTTGGCTGGCTAAGTGATTGAAAAGGATTGGTCGGGGCGAGTGGATTCGAACCACCGACCTCCTGGTCCCGAACCAGGATGACGATGAGAATGAACGACTTAGCCATGGGCATAGCGGTTGTTTCCAGTTGCGACACGTTCTTTCCCGCTAGCCACTTGCTGCCTATCTCGGCAGCGGCCGTACCAAGCCGTCACACCCTCTCCATGCACAGGGTGGGCATAGTATTGGGCATAGTCGGAGTTGGCAGCTTTGCCTGGGGCTTGTCGACCTTCCACCGCCTTCCCCGCCCCCCCTGCGCATCGTGATTCGCGGTGAGCCGCCATTGGGCGCACGATTCCTGAGCGGCGCAGGCCCTATCGGATGACCCCCCACCACGCGCCACGCCCACGGCCCACGAGTCGAACCTTGCCGGTCTTCTTCATCTCCGCGAGAACCTTCTTGACGAGTTGGGGGCTGGCCGCCGGGAACAGAGCCGCCACCTCGGCTAAGGTGAAGCGATCCACCTGTGCGAGCACGGTCTGCCGAACCAGGTCGCTCTTGGCGGGGCGGGCTCCAGCCGATTCTACTTGGCGCTGGAACTCCTTGTAGGCATTCCGCAACAGCCCCAGGTAGTAGTTCCACCACGGAATGATCTCGTTCTTGCCCTCGTGCCACCGCTCGGAGCATAGCTTGAGAACCCGATAGTACTCCTCCTTGCTCTCTTCGACCAGCCGTTCCAGACTGATGTACCGGGCCACTTCAAAACCGTGCGATTGAAGCAGCAACGATGTCGCAAGCCGTGAGACGCGGCCATTCTCGTCGCGAAAAGGATGGATACAGAGGAGGTCGAAGACGAAGGTCGCCACGATCAGGAGCGGCGGAACGCGTTCCTCATCGCAGGCGGCACGATAATTGCGGCACAACATCTCAACGGTTCTTGGGGTGTCCTTGGCGGAGGTTGGGACGAAGCGGACATCGCGCTCGCCGTTCGGTAGGATCTCGACGATCTCGTTGTTGCGCTTCTTCCATTCCCCGGCGTCCCCGGAAGATCCGCCCTGGGCCAGAGCGTGCAGTCGTCTGAGGACATCCGGAGCGATCGGGACCGCGCGTTTTCGCGAGAAGATCCAATTCAGGGCCGCTCGATACCCGGCAAGCTCTTCCTCCGAGCGGTCTCGTGGCTTGGCGCGTCCGATGACCAGGGGCCGCAACCGGTCCGCTGGCACGGTCACGCCCTCAATACGATTCGACGATTCCGCACTCTGGATCATGGCCTGCTCACGCAGAACGTCCAGGACCTCCGGTTTCTGCCTGATCCAGAGGTCCTGTTTCCCTCTTGCCTCCATGCATGCGCCGAGAAGCCAGCCAGTTCCGACTGGGACCGTTGCTTCGGCCAATCTGCGGGGGTCAAGTGTCGGCAAGGCGAGTCTCCTTTGCGTCCCGGTAGCCTAATAATAGCCTATTGTGCGAACGGTAGCCAATTGGTCCAGATAAAGGCGCGACTGTCGGTGCGTAGCCAGAACGTGGTCCGCACCGCTCGCGGGGTTATGTAACGTGAACCGGCGCGGATGGGTAGGTGGCGGCCGCGCGGTGAAGATGAGCGCAGATCACCGGCGAGGTAATCCGGGCGGTCCGGACGGATCCCGGGCCGCGCAGCTGCGCAAAAGCTCCTCTCCTGTGGGCTGGATCTGGGAGCGCTGCGCGTCATCGTGTGATTTGCGATCACGGCGACGACAGGAAGCAAACGCATTTCGGAGATCTTCTACGCCGCTTCGCGCCACGCGTAGCGATGGTGCAGGCCACCGAGGCGCGGCATGGAGGTCACGTTTGCGGTCGCGGCCGGCTTCGGCTCGATAGCCCGTCTGTCAGGTGTGCCCTTTTCGAGCGAGTCGTGAACATGGTCCTGATGGTGGTAGCTCACGTATTCACGCATGAGCCGGAGTCAATGTCATTTGTCCAGCGCGATGACATGCTCCAGGATCTCTCGGCGACAACTTCCAACCCGCGTTCCGCGGTTCCGTTTTGCCAGGGCGATTGGATGCTCGTCCGCTTCGGATTCAGCCCCGCCGCTTTCAGAAACGCAATCACGGTGGCATTGAATTTCGAATCGCGGTCCAGGATCACGTAACGGTATGGGCCAGCTTCCGGAAGGGCCTCGCGCAGTGGTTGGGCGACCCAGTTCGCTCCCTGTGATTCTGGAGAAAGGCCAACCATCGTTTACTCGGGTCGCCTCGGCGTCGAATTTTACGCAGATAGCGGGCGACAGTCCGCTCAGAGGCAACGAATCCAAGCTTCAACAACTCGCCATCGAGCTTGGGGACGCCCCAGTCCCGATTCTCCTCCGCCAATCGTCGGATCAGCCCCCGGATCTCATCGGTGACCTTCGGTCGGCCGCCTCGTCGGCGGGATCGCCATCGCCAGTACAGCCGGAAGCCGGCACGGTGCCAACTGATGGCAGTCTCGGGCTTCACGATAACCAGAACGTCACTCCAGCGTGACCAGAGGCGGCGGAACTTCGTCCAGAACAGCCGGTCGAAGGAGTTTTCAATGCCGGGCACGGCCGCTTGCGCTTAGGCACGGCAACCTGCTGTCGGAGGACAAGGACTTCAAGGGCCGTGTCGCTTCGGCTCTGGCAGAAGACTCGGACCACCGCGAACACGGACAGGATGAACTCGGGCACGGATTCTCTCTTGTAACACGGCGTGGCGGGGACCTGCCACGACAATCGGGACTGGCCTCAAATTATTGATTCTCAAGCATCGCGGCGTTCTGTCTACGGACAGCTACCGTCCCCCCGGTGTACGGCGGATTTCGCGGCGCGAGAGCGGCCGCGGGATCCTCCGCGCGCCTACCCGGCTGAGGCTGGCGCCGGGCCACGCGCCTCGTCAAGCGGCAGTTCCACTCTGACGAGGGCGCCCTTGCCCGGCTCCGATTGCACTTCGAACTCGCCTCCGAGCCGGCGCACGCGCTCCTCCATGCCCACCAGGCCCAGCCCCCGGTTCACGGTTACATCGAATCCGCGGCCGTCGTCCTGAACCACCATGATGATCCTAGCCGGCTCCTGGCGCACCACCACTTTCACCGTCTTGGCCGAGGCATGCCGGGCGCAGTTGTGCAGCGCCTCCTGAACGATCCGGTAGATACACGTTTTGTGCTCGTCGGGGAGAGCCTCGCTCACCTCCTCGGCGGAGACTTCAACGCGCAATCCCGTTCGCCGGGAGATCTCCCGCGCCTGCCAGTGGAGGGCGGGCACCAGCCCGAAATCGTCCAGCATGGAGGGCCGGAGCAGCAGCGCCAGGTTTCGCACGGTGCTCACCGTCTGCTCGGCCATTTGTTTGGCGGAAGCGAGCGTGCTCCGCAGTTCGGTCCGCTCCGGCGGGATTTCGGCGAGGGCGTTGCCGAGGTCGACGAGCAGTGCGGTCAAGGATTGCCCGATCTCGTCATGCAATTCCCGTGAGAGATTCCGCCGCTCCTGTTCCTGGGCGTCCTGGAGCCGAGCGGAGAGCCTCTCTAGTTGGTCGCGGGTACGCAGCGTCTCATTGTGCCGGTCGCGGGCCTCCCGTTCGAGCCGCAGCGTGTAGGAAATGGTGAACCAGGAGAGCAAGGCGCCCGAGGCCAGGGCGAGCGCCAGCACGAGTCGCATGCGAAGGCGATACGCCCGGTACACGGCTGCCGAGCGCGAATCGCTTTCCCGCACCTGCTTTTCGTTCAGTTCCGCGATCTGGTCCGCGGCCGCGAGCACCTGGGCGCGCTGCGGAATGACGACGCCGGTCAGGAAGGAATACCCCTCGTGGCTCCTCCTTTCGGCGCTCCACGAGAAGACGGGATCCACCGATTTCCGCAGCGTCTCCAACTGTAGCCGCAAGCTCGCCAGGGCGGCCTGCTCCGGCGGCGCGAGCAGGCGGGAGTAGCCGGCCAGGTCGTCGTCGATGCCCTTCTGTAAGCGCTGGAACTGGGTCAGGTGACTCGTCGCGGCCTGGGCGTCCGGGTCCAGCAGGTAGTCGCGGAGATAGGTGCTGGAAAGGTAAAGGGCGTCGCGGATCCGCTCAAGCAGGCGATTGCGGTTCAGAAACCGGTGGGTGATCTGGGTGTTTCTCGCCTCGATCCGCCCCAGCATTCGGACCGAGTCCCAGCCGGCCGCGGCCATCAAAGCCAGCAACCCGCCGAATCCAACCACCAGCGCCAGCTTGGCACCCGACGGAAAGCGCCACCCACGCGGCAGGTTGATCCCCATCCGACTACGAGGATACCCCAATCGCGCGCCGAGGATGGCGGTTCCGCAGGAGAGACGCGAGACGGTGAACCCACGAACCGGAACGGCCGGCATCCGAATCGCCGGCGGGAATGGCGCGCTGTCGAAGCGCCCCGATTACCGTCCGGGAAAGACGCTCGAAATCGCGGGGTGCTGCCAGCACATCGTAGGCGCCGCTCTGGAGCGCCTGCACCCAGGCCGCGCCGTCGAACTCCCGCAGCAGGACAATCACCGGAGCCCCAGGCGCGGATTCCTTGGCCATCGCCAGCGCATCCCGCCAGTCGCCGTCCAGGAATGCGGACTCGGTGATCAGGGCGGCGCCGGGCTCCAGGCCGAGGGTCGAGCGGGCGTGATCCAGGGTGGCGACGGCACGAGCGCGCAGATCCGCGCGCCCGAGCAACCGCACCACCGCATCCGCGAATCGCAACGACGAGGTCAGATAGACACAGTCCCACACTTTCGGACTCACCCCTAAGAATAGGCACTCCCGGGCGCACGGCCCTATCCGGTCGAGATGGTATTTCATCCCGCCAAGAGCCACTACCCGGACCGAACCCGATGGAAATACCGCCCGGGCGGTATTTCGGCAACGGGGCCTCTCCGGTTACAGTGGGGGCGTGATGCGTCTGGCGTTGTGCATGAGCGCGTGCGCCGCCGTGGCTCTCGCGGGGGAACCGGGGGCCCGGCCTTTTCGTTCCGACGTGAATCTGACGCTGGTGAATGCCAGCGTGGTGGACCGAAACGACCGCTTCGTCGCCGATCTCCACCCGGAGGACTTTCAGCTTCTCGAACGCGGCGTGGCGCAGCGGATCGCGAGCTTCTCGATCGAGGACGCGCCGCTCTCGGTGGCTATCGTGTGGGACGTAAGCGCCAGCATGGAACACGTGATGCCCCTGGCCCGCAAAGCCCTCGCCGCCTTCCTGGCCACCGCCAACCCGGAGGACGAGTTTTCGTTGGTTACCGTGCGCGACCGCCCGGAGCTGAGACTCGCGTTCGCGCGCCGGGCCGAAGACGTCCTTCAGACGATGGATCACACCTCCGCCGGCGGGAACACCGCGCTGCTGGATGCGGTGTATCTCGCCGCCAGCACGCTGCGGAACGGCCACAACTCCAGAAAGGCGATGTTAGTCGTCTCGGACGGAGACGATAACAACAGCCGCTACACGGAACTGGAGCTGCGGCGGCTCTTGCAGGAGTCCGAGACCAACCTCTACGCGATTGGAGTAGGTGTCCGGCAGCCCGAGATGTCACCCGATGGCGGGCCGCCGGAGCGAGTGGGGAGCGAAATCCTGACCAGCCTGGCGGAAGAGTCGGGCGGCCGCTACTTCGAGGCCGCCGATCCGCGGGAACTTCCCAAGACCATGAGCCGGATCGATATCCGCTATCAGTACGTGCTGGGGTTCAAACCGCTGAGCGCCGACGGGAAGTATCACAAGGTGGCCCTCAAACTCGCCGGACGGGCCCGCGTGCGCCACCTCCACGCCTATTGGCGTCCCGGTTACTACGCTCCCACCGAGTTGCGGGAGGCCCGGCTCAGCCGATGATTCCCTTGCGCACGGCGTAGAGGATCAGGTCGGGAACCGTGTGTAACCCGAGTTTCTGCAGAATGTGAGCGCGATGCGTCTCCACCGTGTACACACTCACGTTGAGCAGATTCGCCACGTCTTTATTGGATTTGCCCTCGGCCAGAAGCTGGAGCAGCTCTCGCTCGCGGGTGGTGAGCAGTTCGTAGCTGTCTTCTTCGCCGCGCTGCTGTAACTGGTGCACATAGTCCTCCAGCAGCATCCGGCTGACCGCCGGGCTGAAAAACGATTTGCCTTCCCGGACCGCGCGCACGGCCCGGATGAGGTCGGCCTCGGCGGAGTCCTNNAGGCCTTGGCGCCCGCCTTGAGCGCGCGCATGACGTAGCTCTCGTCGGAGTGCATGCTCAGAATGACGACCGGGAGTTCGGGACGTTTGGCGGCGATCTGGCGCGTGGTCTCGATGCCGTTGAGAATCGGCATGGCGATGTCCATTACCGCCACGTCCGGCGTCTCGCTTTCCACCAGCGACAGGGCCTGACGACCGTCCGCCGCCTCGGCGACGACCACCATGTCCGGCTGGCGCTCGAGGAGCAGGCGCAAACCGGCGCGCATCACCGTGTGGTCGTCCGCGAGCAGGATTCGGATCATCCCCATGCTCCTATGATAGATGGCTCGCCGGGCCGAAGCCCGGCGG
>PMEV01000461.1:1833-18833 GCA_003154855.1 Bryobacterales bacterium | reverse complement strand
GCAGCAGCGTGGACCAGCGCGGTTCGCGGTAGCGGGGCTTGGGGACCAGGACGATTTGCGAGCAGAATTCGAGGAGCGGGCCGGGGGCCTCGGTCTGGCCGGTTTCGGAGAAGGCGAACAGGACCACGTCGAAGGACCGCGCCATTTCGCGCAGCAGGTGAAAGATGCGGACCGCGCCGCCGTGGGAGAGCGGGTAGGGGAAATAGGGCGAGAGCACGGCGATTCGGGTGCAATCCGGGGAGAACGGGCGGCCCTCGAGCAGGCGATGGGCGGCGGGGGCGGTGGAGCGGTCGCGCTTCCAGGGGCAGAGCCAGCGGGGCCGCAGGAAGATGCGGTCGAGGGGCACGCCGCGCAGGAAAAGCCAGGAGGCGAGGGCGGTGCGCAGTTTCAGATGATGGCGCTCGAGGCGGGAGTTGTAGGCCAGTATCCTGGTGGGGGCGAGAAGGAAGGCCGCGCGCCGGAGGGGGCGGTAGCGGGCGTCCGTTGTGAACAGCACGGGGGCGAGGCCGATACGGAGGCCGCGGAACCGGCGGCGCAACTGGCGGTAAAGGCTCCAGGCGGAGCCGGGTTCGAGCGCGACGGTGAAATGGCGGCGGGTGGGTTCGAGGCGGCGGATTTCGTCGGCCATGGAGGCGGCGAGCGGGGCGTCACCGGAGAGGAAGGCGACGACGACGGCGTCGGGGTCCAGGCCGAGCGTGCGGAACGCGAGGTTTTTGAGGCGCGCCTTGAGGTTTGGCATTCGCGAGAGGCGGAACTATTCAGGCTAGCAGAGGAGGGGCGCATTATGATGGGGAGGTGCGGCGAGGGCGGCGAGAGTCGTCCTGATCCTTATGGCGGCCGTGCTGTCGGCTGTGGGGCCGAAGGCGGACCGGATCGCGATCGTGAAGAGTGCGCGGACGATGACGGTCGCCAGCGGCGGCCAGGGCCTCAACAAGTATCTGGTGGCGCTGGGCACGGCGCCCGAGGGGCTGTACGTCATCAACGCGAAGTATCCGCACAGCCAGTTCCATATGGCCTTGCGGATTTGGTATCCCAACGAGGCCGACCGGGCCAGAGCGCGGAAAGCCGGCGTCAATCCGGGAGGGTCGATCACGATCCACGGGATAGGTGCCCAGTACGGCTGGGTGGGGAGGCGGCATCGCGAGGAGGACTGGACGAAGGGCTGCGTGGCTGTGACATCTGAGTCAAGCGGGCCGAGTCCAGGCGGCCGAGCCGACGCGAGCCGATGACGAGACGCCGGCCTGCTTTGGGCGAATCAAAACCTGCACGGTCGGGCGACGTGGATTCGAGACGCCGAGTTCGACAGCAGGAATACTCGCCCAGGGGAGACGCGAAGCGGCAGATGCGACCCCGCGCCGCCGATCCGTTTCCAAAGTTCCTCTGGCATCGAGAAGTCGGTTTCGGGGTGTGCTTGAACCAGCTCCGCAACCTCGGCCGGCGTTTCCGCCCAAATCACCGTCGCGATGGGCGCGTCCGAGTGAAGCCCGAATGAGTCGAGCCGCCGCCGATAGACCGGCGCCAATTCGGCTAAGCGGTTGAAGTCGCGTACTCGCAGCCAGATCCCGAGCCACCCCCAGTCGATCGGGGGGGCCTGCGGCTGCCGCAGTTGGAAACAATACCGTAGGCCTGCCAGCGGGAGGTCGGCTGCGTAGAACTCATCGTCCGGGGAAACCATGATCAGACCGTTTCCGCGGCCCTGCTCGCAGTACCGCTCCAGCGCGGGCACTGCCGGCCGGTGCGACTCCGCGGCAAGCGGGACGCCCCATACCGAAGCACCCGACGCTACTTTCACAATCCCGCCGGCCAGCAGAAGCGCGGCAACGGCGGCCCTGGCGCGAGGGGAGAGCCAACCGAGTGCATTCCCCGCCAGGACAGCGAGCGCCGGGATGGCGGACAGGAGATAGTATCCGGACCGGTAGCGAAAGCCGAGGAGAGCAAAAGCGGCCGCGGCCATCCAAGCCAGAACGATGGTATTCCGCCTCCACCCGGCGACTGCGAGCACCAAGCCGAGTCCAGCCACAAGAGTAAGTACAGGATCCATCCAAAACAGCCGGCGCGCGTAGAAGACAGGATGGCACTCATTTGAGTACTGGGGTGGGGCGGCCATGCCCACCGCAAAGTGCGCCGTCAGGAGATACTCTGCGACGAACCACTTGAAATGCGTAGCCAGTTGATAGAGATGCCACGGCGCCGCAAACATCAGGGTAACTCCGAATACGCCAGCCCTCCGGGAGAACGAAGGGCGCGACTTCGGACCTGCTAGCAGGGCATGCACGGCAAGGGCGATCAACGGAAGAAACCCGGCCGCGGCTTTGGTGAGAACTGCCGCGGCAGTATAGATCCCCAGAAGCCAGACGGACCGCTTTCTTAGCAAAGCTGGGTCGGCGGCCAGCACAAGCATCGCGAGAGTAGTCCACAACACCAGCAGCATGTCCGTCATGCACAGCCGCGAAAACACGTAGAACAGGCGATTGGTGAACAGAAGAAACGCGGCCCCGAGCGCAACGAGCAGCGAACACGATCGCCACACCAGGAGAAACACGAGCGCCGAAACCAGTGCCGCGGCAACGAGCGACGGAACACGCAGAGCCCAGGAGGAGATGCCAAAGAGTTTCAGGCTGGCCGCGGTAAGAATCTGGAGAAGCGGCGGCTTGTTCAGAACGAAGCGGCCCATAAATGTGGGCGTGAGCCAGTTGCCGTTGCTCGCAGTATCGATCGCTTCGCGCGCATAAACAGCGTCGTCCTGTGCGGGGATAAGGCTCAGCGGATCGCAATAGGTACTTGCGATCCCGCAGCGGCCGAGGCCCGCGCCAAACCAAACAATGGCCAATCCGAAGACGAGTGCGGCCCACCGGACGCCATTCATTTCAAGCGGCCTCAGACCACGATCCGGTTCAATCTCCCTTGCCCTGGGCAGCACTTCGTCAAGTGTAGCAGGCGCATCGGGAACGCCGCGAAAAACACCGAGGATTAAAGAAGCGGCCGAACGTTAGCCTGCGCCGGCGACTTCCAGGTTCGCGCCGGGCGTCAGCGCTCGAGGGTGGCGACTTCGCCGGCGGTGCCGAGCTTGGGGTCGGGCTTGAGGAAGTACTCGACGGTCACGAAGGGGGCGGGATTCTGCTTGCCGCAAGACAGGGTGGATGGGCCGCTGCCCATGAGGATCACCTTGGAGAGGTCGCGGATGAGGAGGCGGGTGGGCGGGCCTTCGTCGCCCTCGACGACGAGACGCATCAGGCGGCCGATGCAATCGATTTGAGTGAGGCGGCCGCGGGCCTTTCCCTGGGGGGCGGGGCCGTCTAGGAGGTTGACGATCTTGCGATCGGGCGGCGGGGCGGGCTGGCCGCGGTTGGCGCGCTCCTCGGCGGCGTGGATCTCGGCCATGGCGGCGTCCTTCACGCGCTGCAAGTCGCGCTGCTTTTCCTCTTCCAGGCGGCGGCGCTCGGCGGCCTCGAATTCCAGGCGCTGCTCGTCGATGGCGCGGCGGGCCTCGTGGATACGGGCGCGCTCAGCTTCGTCGACGGAGGCCAGTTCCGCCGCGGCCCAAGCCTTGGCGGCCTCGGGATACCGATGGTGAGCCTGGTTGAATTCGGCTAGCGCCTGAGAGCGCGCGGCGTTGCGCGGTTCGAGCTGGGCGGCCGTTTTGAGCTCCTGGAGCTGCTTGCTGGGATCGGATTCGAGGGCGGCCAGGAGGACGTGCGGCTCGGCCCAGGCGGGGTTCAAGCGGGCGGCCGTGGCGAGCGCCGCGGGGGCCTTATCGGGGTTGAGGCGGGCGAATTCGAGCCAGCATCGGGCGCAGGTGGAGGCGGCATCGGTGGCGGCGGCGAGATTCTCCCGGGCATCCTGGGTGCGCTGGTCGCGCAAGGCCACGAGACCGAGGCCTTCGTGCGCCAGGATGGGCGCGGTGTTGAGGAGGGCACCGTAGGCGGCGCGCTCCGGCTTCAGGTCGGCCAGGGCGATTTGGGGTAGCGGCGGCGCGGCCGGCCGGACGGCGAAATCCGAGCGGGGATCGAGGGCGCGGCCGCCGATGGCGATGGTCTGAAAGTTGCCCGCGGCCAGGTAGGCCTGGACTTGCCGGTCGAGATCGGCGGGAGTCTTGCCGATAGCGTTGCGGAAGGCGGGTTCGGGATCGGCGCCCTGCTGGAGGTTGTAGAGCACCACGCGAAGCTTCCCGGAGTAGGCCGGATCGACGACGATGAGGTGAATCCTGGCCCAATCCAGATTGCGTTGGGCGGGCGGCGGGGGCTGGCCGAGAGTGACCTTGGTGCCGCTGGCCTGGGCGGTGGAATAGAAGTCCTCGAGACCGCTCTCGATGGCGGCGGGCATGCGGCGGGCATTGGATTCGATCAGGATGCGGAGGCACTCGCGGAGCCATTCGGGCGGGATGGGGGCGCTCTCGGCCAGCGCGCCGGTGTATGTGTCGCGGCTGAGAGCGAGGCCCACCGGCTGGCCCGCCTTCAGCACCAGAACGCGGACCGGCCAGAGGGTGGTGAGATCGGGTTTGCCGAGGGCCGTTCCCAGGGTGTCGCGGAGCTGCTCGAGGAGATTGAGCACGTCGCGCGCCGGGCGGTCGCCGGCGTTCGAGAGCACTTGGAAGGGGCCGGAGCGCAGGTCGATCCAGCGGTCCTCGGCGCCGGTCGCCGCGAGCGGGAGGAGCAGCCAGACCAGCCATTTCGGCATTGCTCTCTCATGATAGCGCCCGGCGCGCAGGCGGGCCTTCAGCCCATGCGGCGCCTGCCCGGTTGTGTGGAGGCAAATCCGGGGCTTCGCCTTACCTTGCGGCGGACGGAAACATGGTTCATACTCCGATCATGACAATCAGGAATGCGGCATTGCTGGCTCTGATCGGAACGATTCTGGTGACGGCGCTGCTGGCCATCGATTTGATTCGCACCGCGCTGAACGTCGCGAGCGGGCTGGTTCCCGCGGTGACGCTGCTCTCATCGCTGATCTATACGTTTGGCGCCTTGAGCGTGGCGGTATTCTTTTTCGTTTTCCACAAAGCGCAAGGTTGAGGCTGCCGGGGTCAGTTCTCGCGAGCGCCTAAGGGCTGAGGTTTCGGTGTTGTGGCCACGGGGCCCCGCACCGGTAGATTAGGCACAATCCCGGTTCCGACTGGATAGATAAGAATCCGCACCGCACCCCAGCCGGCATCCGAAGCCTCGTCCGTCTGCTTGCCCGTACCAAGAATCCTAAACTGGCTGTCGTCGAATCCAAAGTTGTCGACCAGATACCCGCGCACAACCATGGCCCGGGCTCCCGTTAGCACCAAGTCCTTCTGGGTATCGCCTCCCAGGCCGGCGGATACCACGACCACCGCGCACCCGAACTCATTAGTAGCCAGGAACTGGCCGGCAGCGTTTAGGGATTTCTGGTTCTTCAGCTTGGCCGAATCCCGCTTATCGAAAAGCTGCATTGCGGGGTACGTAAACTCCTTCATCGGCGTGCCTTGCGGCAGCCGTTCGACCGCGTTCTTCGCCAGCTCGGCAGAATCCTCGTAGCCGCGGTTTTTGAAATATCCGCGCAACAGGAAGTTGTGCTTGAGGGCTTCCATATTCTCCTGGAAGTCGGTGACGCCTGCTTGCGCGTGGACCATTGTGTCGTGCAGGGCGCTGGTGGTCTGTGAGAGGTTGCTATAGAGCTGCCGGTCGTTCACCAGCGCGCCTACGGTCCCCCGACCGCCGTCGATCTTGGCGCTTATCGAGTCCAAATGCTCCGCCGCACCGGTGGCGTTCCGGATGGCTTGCTGGCTGGTATCCAGAATGCCGCTCATCTTCTGGAGCAAGTCGGACATTTGGAGTGGCGGCTGGCTGGGTACGATATCGCCGTCGCGGAGGTCGGGTTTCCCAGAGGATCCAAACGAGATCGCCAGATACTGGTTGCCCAGCAACCCCTCGGTTTCGATGGAAGCCACGGAGTCCTGCTTAACGATCTCGTGGGTCGACTTGTCGAGATCCACGAGTACCGTCACCTTCTCGCCCGGTTGGTGGGGCAACGAGATGCTGCGCACCGTTCCACTGTGGACCCCGCCCACGCGCACGTCGGCTCCGGCGTCCAATCCGGCCACATTGTCGAAGCGCGCCTTCAATTGGTACGTGGAGGTGAAAAGATACTGCTTGCTCCCGATAATGAAGACACCGACCGCCAGAATTGCCAGTGTCGCAACGATGAACGCTCCTAACCGCGCCACTCTCGACATATATTCTCCTACGAATCCTTTAGAAAGCCCCGGACACACTCGACGTCGCTGTGCTGAAGGTCTTCAAAGGTGCCCGCGATGACCACGTTGCCCCCATCGAGCAGGGCCAGACGGTCCGCAATCGTTTTTGCGCTGTGCAGATCGTGAGTCACTACGATGGATGCCATTCGATACTGCTCCTGAAGCTTGAGAATCAAATCGTCGATCTCCGCGGAACTGATGGGATCGAGACCGGCGGTGGGCTCGTCGAGCAGCAGAATATCCGGCTCCAGAGCGAGCGCACGCGCCAGTCCCACCCGTTTCCGCATTCCACCCGAGAGATCCGAAGGCATCTTCTCGAGATTCCCTTCCATGCCGACTTCCGCAAGCAACTCCTTGACCCGATCGCTCCGCTCGGACCTCGACATCTCCTTGCGATGGTGCTGCAGGGGAAAAGCCACGTTCTGCTCGACGGTCAGCGAGTCGTAAAGCGCGGCCTGCTGAAACAGGAAGCCCATTTTCTTCCTGATTTCGCCGAGCTGGTCGAGAGCCAGTCCGGCGATGTCTTGCCCGTGGATGCGAACCGACCCCGAGTCGGGCTTCTGCAGGCCGATAATGAGTTTCAGCAATACGCTCTTGCCGGTTCCGCTGCGGCCCAGCACCGCCAGGGTCTCGCCGCGGCTCACGGTCAGGCCAATCCCGTTCAAGACGATTTGACTTCCGAAGGACTTGTGCAGGTCTTGGACAGCGACAGCGGACGCACCGCCGTCCTGGTGGGCTTCTTCGCGCTTCGTCGCAATGTGGTCGGTGGTGGTCATACCTATTTCGGAGCCGTCTAATCGAGCATCACGGGAAAAAAACGATAATGATTTTCACGAGCACGACATCGGCCAGGATCACGAACAACGAGGACAACACTACCGAACTGGTGGCCGCACGGCCTACACCCTCGGCGCCTCCCCGCGTTCGCATTCCCTGAAAACAAGCGACCAGCCCAATGATCATGCCGAACACAGCGGTCTTGAACGTGGGTGGCAGGAAATCGTTGAAACCGGCGCCTGCAAAGCCGTTGTTGACGAACTGGCGCAAGGAGATTGGCTCAACCAGCGTCAGCGCAACCCATCCCAGTACCAGACCGCATAAGTCGGCGGCGAGGGTCAGGAAAGGCAGCATCAGGGTGCAAGCCAGGATGCGGGTCGCGGCCAATAGTTTATAAGGGTTTACCGCAGATGCCTCGATGGCATCGATCTGCTCGGTCACTTTCATCGACGCCAACTCCGCGCCAATGCCGGCGCCCACGCGGCCACTCACCACCAGGCCGGTGATGATCGGACCGATCTCGTGGATCACGGAGAACACGATGACGGCGGGAAGCAGGGATTTGGCCCCAAATCGGCTCAGGCTGTAACGGGTTTCCAACGAGAGTACAACCCCGATGGCGCCGCCGGCCAATGCGACCAGCGGCAGGGACTTCGATCCGATCTCGTCGAGCTGTCGAAACAGTTCGCTGAATTCAAACGGCGGGGTCACGGTAGCCCACGCTACTCGCCAGAGGAACACTCCCAGATC
Source organism: Bryobacterales bacterium (assembly GCA_003154855.1). Lineage (GTDB taxonomy): Bacteria > Acidobacteriota > Terriglobia > Bryobacterales > Bryobacteraceae > Fen-330. Next base: position 11,089 of record PMEV01000461.1, on the reverse strand, counting down.
GCCGAACCACTCGAAGAACTCGTTGAGCAGGTTCCAGGAGGAGCTCACGGCGGAGGATATGCGGAAGATCCTTAGCCACGGAAGTGGAGGCTGGATGCCCGCGGCCGGCCTGAAGGTTTGATCGATCACGGATTCGGGTCCCGATCCGGCGCTCCGTGTCCATTGTTCAAGTGCATGCGATGAAGCAAGGAGTGGGGTCCGCTATAGACGAACTCCAGGGCGATGTTCCCGGCCACAGCCACCAGCAGATTGTAGTTGCCCATGCGGAACGCATCCATGGCGCCGAAGCGACTGGGGTACCAGCCATAGACGGCGGCCAGCGTGCCCGCATACGGCGCCACGAGCGCAGGGAACGCGAAGACGCGGTGGCCGTCTGCGCCGCGGCGAGCCATGAAGGTAGAAATTACGGCATGTCTCAGGCGTGGAAACGCGCCCTTGCAGTCACAGCGGTAGTACAACGTGTCTTCCCCGAAGGCATCTGCCAGCGCATAACGCGTGGTGACGCTTACCGCCGCGATTCCGTAGCTAGACCCGAATCGCCTGCCGAAACCGTTCGCGCCCTGGTTCCACTCAGGAGGCGAATCGCTGAGCTGGCTCATGCCGGCCGCGAGCGCTGCGCCGACGGTGGGATATGGGCCGAATGCGTCGAAGAGGTAGGTGCGGAGCTTGGTCGTCTTCGTGGGACGCGTATACGACTGATCCGGTTGCGCCGTCGTTGCGCCGGCTACAGTGCCGGAGGAGTCTCCCGAATTGGACAACGATTGCGCCGTGGCCAGCATTGGCAGGACTGCGAGAGTCGCGATTACCAGAGGCAAGAGCATACGCTGGGGCTGGAGCGCTGGATGCCGACTTCCCACTATGTCATCAAGTTCGTGCTGCCCGGCTGATTTACGGTGTGCGTCCTGCATGCTGTTTTCTCCCGTGGAAGCGCGGTCGCCACTTCTCTGGTGTGCACGGGGCGTGCCAATCTCTTCCAGATCGGATATGTGGCCTGTTTCCGATTGAGTAGCGCCAATCTCGGTGGATGCCGCTTTTGACGACTGGCGTACCGGTGCAGACTTTGCACTAATTGTGAACAGACTCTGCACGCGCCGGCACGCCTTGGCGCCTAGACCAAGGGCCCAAAACGCTTCAAATTGGGGGCTCCGCCCTGCAGCGCGGCCAGTCCTCACGAGCAGGCAATTGGGTGACCGATTCCCGGGCACTCGCGAATCCTCAAGCGTGGCTCGGTTCGCGCACTCTCTTCCGCACCTTCCAAGAGCGCTTCTGGGTGAAATGAAGGCCGGACAAGGCTCGAAAGGCTAGCCACGCCATCCGGCGTGGCGATGGCCGGCCTTCGCCTCAGCGAAAAAGCCCCAGCATGTAGGCTACGAGGATAATCAACAATATGGTACCCAGCCCTATGCCTGCGCCCCCGCCGTAACCCCAGCGGCCGTAGCCGTAGTATCCGCCACCGCCGCCAAACACTAACAACAGAACGATCAGCAGTATCAGCATTCTGGACCTTTCTCTCTTCCGAATCTCAGCGCCGGCGCAGATCTCCGGCTACTTTCTGCCCAGACAGGGTCCGTCCGGTTTACTTCTCGATTACCTTTTCGAACTTCCCGACTGTCTTCTGAACTTTGCCGGTGAGGTTTTCGACTTGGCCTTCAGCCTCTAAGTCGGGGTTGTTCGCGACCTGGCCGACCTTCTCTTTGACTTTGCCTTTCACTTCATGTAGCTGGCCTTCAAGCCGATCTGCTGTACTCTGTTTCATTTGTGGTCTCCCTATCGTTAAACTCCGCCGGATCGAAGTTGTTCCGCGGCGCGAAACCAGTCCTCTTCCGGCGATCCTTCCGGACAGCACCGGGCTTGCCAGAGTTTGTGAGCGAGTGCGGCGATGTCCTGCTCGCTGGCTTCATGAGCGCTCGCGTCGATGCCCGGCTCGGTCCGGGCCTTCTGATGCTCCTGTACCGGGTGCAGGTAAGCCTTATTCGAGTGCTCAAGGGCTTGTCTGGAGCTTTCATGTCCGCTCAGATGATCTTGTTGGCCGTGATGCTCGGCGCCAGCGAGATGGGCGTGGGCGGCAAGGTCGCGGTGCTCTGAAGCGATCTGTTGTGAATCGCGCATGCCCATTGCCAGAGCACGTCTGGCACCATCTTTCGCGCCAAGGCAGACAAAGGCCTGGACGCCAAAAACGCGTCCGAAAGTAGTGGCCCTAAGTGCAGGTTCTGCCTGGAGTATGCAGGTTTGGCCGCCTGAGCACACCGGATGGGAGCGTGCCAATGGGTGCGGTAAGGGCACGGCTGGCCCGTCTCTCGAATGCGGAATGGCGCCCAACGTGCTTTGAAGCTGGCGGAAGGCGCATCGGGATGTGGGCTATACTTTAGGTTGGATGTTCGATCCAGGCCGAGGCGGGGGTGTATCCCGACGCGACGCTATTTCCTGGATGGAGGGTTAAGGCTCCCTAACTCATGCGAGTTTCCGTACAAATCAGCCGCGGCATTGAGTCCTTGTTCGGCACGCACGACGAAAACATTCGGCTGCTGGAGACGGGGCTGAATGTCAGCACACAGCTTTTGAACGACTGCCTGGAAGTGGAAGGCGCCGAGGCGGACGTGGCGCGCGCGGAATGCATCCTGGAAGAGTACAACGCGCTGGTCAAAGAGGGGCAGGTATTCGGAAACGGCGACCTGAACAGCTACCTGCGGGTGGTCGCCGAAGACCGGGAAGTCAGCCTGCGGAGCCTGGTGACGAGCGGGCGGCAGCGTAACTTCGGCAAGAAGATCATTGTGCCGAAGACCATCAACCAGCGGCGGTATCTGGAGGCCATCGAGCGCAACGACCTGGTGTTCGGGATAGGCCCGGCGGGGACGGGCAAGACGTACCTGGCGGTGGCGATGGGGATCTCGGCGCTGCTGGGCAAGCGGGTGGGTCGCATCATCCTGACGCGCCCGGCGGTGGAAGCCGGCGAACGGCTGGGATTCCTGCCCGGGACGCTGCAAGAGAAGGTGGACCCATATCTGCGGCCGCTCTACGACGCGCTGTACGACATGCTCGATATGGACAAGGTGGAGAAGCTGCTGGAGCGCTCGGTGATCGAGGTGGCGCCGCTGGCGTTCATGCGGGGCCGGACGCTGAACGACAGCCTGATCATCGTCGACGAGGCGCAGAACTCGACTCCCGAGCAGATGAAGATGGTGCTGACGCGGCAGGGCGCCAACTCGAAGATGGTGGTGAACGGCGACGTGACGCAGATCGACTTGCCTCTGGGCAAGCGCAGCGGGCTCTTGCAGGCCGCGGAGGTGCTGCGCGGGGTGGAGGGGATCAGCTTCGTGAATTTCGACGAGCGGGACGTGGTGCGGCACACGCTGGTGCAACGCATCGTGAGAGCATACGAGAAGTACGAGGCGAACGGAGCGAGCCGGCAGCTTTCGCTGAGGCTGCAGGAGGGCGAGGACGGCTCGTCCCCGCCAGAGAGTGCGTGAGCGAGCGCCCATGCCAGATTCCGGCAGCACACTGATCTTTCGGCGGGCGCCGCGCGAACTATCGCAGCGCGGGTTGCGGGCCTATGCGACGCTGCTGGAACGGATGGTGGCCGACGGCCGGCACTTCGACTGCCTGCTCAGCGACGACCGGGAGCTGCGGCGCCTGAACCGGCAGTTCCTGGACCGCGACTACCCGACCGACGTGCTTTCGTTTCCGGCGCTGCCGCCGTCGGAGTCGCTGGGTGAGATTGCGATTTCGACGGTGCGCGCGGCCAAGCAAGCCCGCCAGCACGGGCACAGCCTGGAACAGGAGATCGCGATTCTGATGTTGCACGGGCTGCTGCACCTGCTGGGAATGGATCATGAGAGCGATCATGGGCGGATGGAGCGAACCGAGCGGCGTTACCGCGAGGAGCTGGGATTGCCGGTGGGCCTGATCGAGCGGGCGCAGCGAGGCAAAGGCGCAGGCGGAGGGGACGCGGCACTGTGACCGTGGTGTGGGTAATCCTGGCGATCGCGCTGGGGATCGCGCTGGTCGTCGTGACCTACGTACAGCACCTGTACTACGAGTCGCTGCGACTGCGGCCGCGGGAACGCTCGTCGCTCGAGTACTTCAAGAGCACGCTGCAGGCGCAGATCTGCGCGGAACCGGACCGGGGCCAGCTCACCTTTTCGATCTTCAAGCATATGGGGCTGCTGCTGGTGGGAGCGGTGTTCCTGCTGCTTACCCCGCAGTGGACCGCGTGGTCGGTGGCGCAGGCCTGCCTGAGCGCGTGGCTGACCATGCTCGGGACCACCTACATCGCTCCGCACCTGCTGTACCGGCGCAGCAGCGGGCGGTGGCTGGAGCCCCTGGTCCCGGTGCTGCGCGGATTAGTGCTGCTGGCCCATCCGCTGGTGACGCTGTTCGGCTTCTTCCAATCCCTAAGCGAATTGACCGAGAGCCCCGAGACGGCGCAGGAACCGCCGACTCCGGCCGAGAACGTCGATGCGCTGATCGCCGCCGGCGCCGAAGGGGGGCTGATCGAAGAAAGCGACCGGGAGTTGATCCAATCGGTAGTGGCCTTCGGCGACAAGACGGTGCGGGAGGTCATGACGCCCCGGCCGAGCATTGTGGCGGTGGACGCCAATCAGTCGCTCGAAGACCTGAGGCAGTTGGTGATCAACGAGCAGTACTCGCGGATTCCGGTATTCGAAGGGAGCGTGGACCACATCATCGGCTTCGTGCACGTGCGGGACATGTTCGAGCTGGAGGAGGAGGACCGCAAGAACCGCACGGTGCGGGAACTGGTGCGCCCCATCCGCTTCGTCCCCGAGACCAAGGCGGTGAACGACCTGCTGCGCGAAATGCAAAACGACCGGGCGCACATGGCGATCGTGGTGGACGAATACGGAAACACGGCGGGCCTGGCGACCATGGAGGACCTGATGGAGCAGGTGTTCGGCGAAATCCAGGACGAACACGAGCCGGAGCGGGACATCGTGCAGGAAGCCAGCGGCGATTACGTCGTTTCCGGCAACTTCGGGCTGGACCGGCTGGAGGAGCTGCTGGATTTCCACCCCGCCGAGCAACCGGAATCGACCACGGTGGGAGGGCTGGTGATGGAGTGGCTGGGCCGGGTGCCGCAAGCGGGAGAGTCGGTGGAGCGGGATGGCATTCGAGTGGAGGTGGTCTCCAGCAACGACCTGCGCGTGGAACAGGTGCGCATTTCACGGAAGGGAACCTCGACGCATGCCTGAGGGGGGCGGGGCCGAAACAGGCGGGCGCGGTTTTGTTTCGGGGTTCGTTTCGATTCTGGGGCTTCCCAACGCCGGCAAATCGACGCTGCTCAACCGGCTGGCGGGCACCAAGCTGGCCATCGTATCGGACAAGCCGCAGACCACGCGCACGTTGATCCAGGCGGTGGCGACAACGCCCCGGGCGCAGATCGTGTTCCTGGACACCCCCGGCATTCACAAGCCCGATTCGCTGATCAACCGGCGGATGATGGAGGCGATCGGCGCGGCGTTGGACGAGCGCGACCTGCTGGTGTACGTGGTGGATGCCTCGCGGCCGCCGGGGGAGGCCGAACGGGAAGGCATCGAGCTGATCCGAAAGAGCGCGACGCCGGCGCTGGTGGCGCTGAACAAGACCGATCGCGTGCAGCCGAAGCAGCGGCTGCTGGAGGCGATCGAGCGCTACAAATCGCTGCACGCGTTCGAGGATTACCTGCCCGTTTCCGCGCTGACCGGGGAGGGGGTCGAGGAGCTGCGCTCGGCCGTCGTCGCGCGCCTGCCGGAAGGGCCCGCCTATTTCCCGGCCGATTACCTGACCGACCAGCCGGAGCGTTTCCTGGCCGCGGAGCTGATCCGCGAGAGGCTGCTCGAAGAAACGCGAGGCGAGGTGCCGCACTCGATCGCGGTGCTGGTGGAGCGCTGGGAGGAAACGGCGAAGCTGACGCGGATCAGCGCCAGCATCTACGTCGAGCGCGACGGGCAGAAGGGGATCGTGATCGGCGCGGGAGGCGCGATGCTGAAGCGAATCGGCACGCGGGCGCGGCTGGGAATGGAATCCATGTTCGGGCGCAAGGTCTTTCTGGAATTGCACGTGAAGGTGCGTCCGCGCTGGCGGGAGAACGCGCAGTTTCTCAATGAGCTGGACTGGCGCACGACCATGGCGGGCGGGAGCGCCGCGGAAGACCTGGAACGCCAGCCTGGGATAGAATGAAATTCCGGGATAAATGGGTAGCGACGATGCGCACAATCACGATTCTGATGGTTTTCGCTTTCCTGACGGCCGCCTGCCAGTCCGCCTACGCGGACAAGAGGACCGACGACGCGCTGTATGATCTGGTCAAACAACGCCTGGCCTCGGACCGCGACGCCAAGGGCGGAGGCATCCAGGTGGACGTGCTGGACGGCGTGGTCACGCTGAGCGGCAAGGTTCCCGAAGCGAAGGAGAAGACCGCGGCCGAGCGGGTGACGCGCAAGACCAAGGGCGTCAAGGCGGTGGTGAACAAGCTGGAGGTCGAGACGTTGCCACCGCGCAACCAGCGCTAGCGGCGCTTCCGGGTGGCCGCGGAGGCGCGGAGCGTGGCAGGGGAATTGCCTCCTCGTTGTCGGTCCTATGCGGACGCGACAAATGAGGATGCGATTTGAGCTGCGAAAAATAGGGATTGGCGGGCGGTTGGGGCGGTCCGCTATTCGATATATTTGTAGCGTGGCGTGTCAATTCTGGCACAGGCGCGTGTACCGGCTGGCACTGGGGGCGTTGGGGCTGCTGGCTGTGCTGGGCGCGGGCTGGGTGGTGTTTCGCGCCACACGCGCGGTGAGGGACTCGGCGCGCAGCGTGGCGGCCGAGGGGGAGATCGCGTTCGCCTCCGGGCCCTGGGATCGCAAGCAGCCCGCCGGATTCGAGGCGATTTCCGCGCCGGCGGTGTTTCGGGACGCGACGGTGTTTCGCGGCAGCCTGTACGTCTGCGGCCCGGCCGGCCTGGTGGAATACGACGCGGAGGGGGGCGTACGAGCGCGATTCCGCGCCGGCCTGGAACTGCCGGGGCCGCTAGAAAGCATCGCGGCGGGCGTGGCGGGCGCGAGCGAGCCGGAGCTGTTCATCGCCACCGCCGGGGAGGGCCTGCTCGCGTACAACGGGCGCAGCTTCCGCCAGATCCGTCCAGAAGCGGCGCCCTATCGCAGGCTGACGGCGGTGCTGCCGCTGGCCACGGGCCGTCTGCTGCTGGGTACTGAAAAGAATGGCGTGCTGGTGTACGACGGCAAGCGGCTGGCGGTGTTTCATCCGGCGCTGGCCGGGGTGGCGGTTACCGCGCTCGCGGGGGACGATTCGAGCGTCTGGATTGGGACGGTAGACCGGGGCGTGTTTCACTGGCACGCCGGGGAAGTGGACCGTTTCGGCGAGAGCGAAGGGCTGCGNNCGAGGGGCTCCCCGATCCGCACGTGCTCTCGCTGGCCGTCGCGGGCGACGCCGCCTACGCCGGGACGGCCATGGGAGTGGCGGAACTGGTTGGCGGAAAGTTCAGCCGGGTGCTGGCTTCGGGGTTCTTTGCGCAATCGCTGCTGGCGCGGGGCGGGAAGCTGGCCATCGGCACGCTGGGCGAAGGGGTGGTGGAAGTTCCGCTGGCGGCGGGCCGGCCGCGCCCGGCCGAGCGGACCGGCGCATCCATGCCTGGCAAAATCGAACGGCTGATCGAGCTCGACCATTCGTTGTACGCGCTCTCGGAAAGCGGGATGTACACGGTGGACGAGCGGCGGGGCGGCTATCGCCGGGTGCTGGACCGCGAGGGCGCGCTGCTGGCGGACCGCAACATCTCCGCGCTGGGTTTCGACGCGGCGGGGCGGCTGTGGACGGGGTACTTCGATCGCGGGCTGGACATTCTGGAGCCGGGCCTGGACCGCGCCACGCACGTGGAGGACGATCACGTCTTCTGCGTCAACCGGATTGTCGAGGACCGGGCGCGCGGCATCATGGCGGTGGCGACGGCCAATGGACTGGTGCTGTTCGACAGCGCGGGACGTCAGCGCCAGGTGCTGGGACGAACCGATGGCCTGATCTCGAACCACGTCACGGATGTGCTGGTGCGGGCGGGCGGCCTCACCATCGCGACGCCGGCGGGGCTGACCTTCTCGGATGCCGGGGGGATGCGCAGCCTGTACGCCTTCCACGGGCTGGTGAACAATCACGCCTATGCGCTGGCCGGCGCGGGCGAGCGGGTGCTGGTGGGCACGCTGGGCGGGCTCTCGGTGCTGGAGGGCGATACGGTGCGGGCCAGCTACACCACGGCCAATTCCGGGCTGCGGCATAACTGGATCACGGCCATCGTTCCGGTGGGCGGGGAGTGGTTTGTGGGAACTTATGGCGCGGGCGTCGAGCGCTTCGACGCCGCGGGAGAGTGGCACGCGTTTGCGGACCTGCGAGCGCCTTTTGAGGTGAACCCGAACGCGATGCTGGCCACCGCGCGAGCGGTGTACGCGGGATCGCTCTCGGGCGGGCTGTACGTTTACGATCGCGCGACGGGACGGTGGAGCAACCCGACGGCCGGGCTGCCTTCGCGAAACGTCACCGCGCTGGCGGCGCGGGGCGGCTATATCTACGCCGGCACCGACAACGGGCTGGTCCGGTTTCCGGAGGTCTTATGAAGTTGGCGGCTGTACTGATACTCGCGGCGGCGCTGGCGTTTGGCGACGCCGGCATCCTGATCCCATCCAATCTCGAGCAGCCGGACGCGGCGGTGCTCTCGCTCGAGGAGATGTGGATCGGCATACACATCGACAACGGCGACGCCCGGGTGGAGGTCCGGCAGGTCTTCTTGAGCCACCAGCAGCAGGTGCTCGAAGGGAACTACCTGTTCGCTCTGTCGAGCCGCGCCACGGTCTCGGACTTCGCGGTGTGGGACGACGTGACGCGCATTCCCGGCGTGATACTGGAGCGGCGGCGCGCCGAGGAGCTGTACCGGGACATCAAGGCGCAAGCCATCGACCCCGGCCTGCTGCAAATGGGCGAGCGGGGCGCGGAGGAAGCGCGGCGCTCGGCGGTGTTCAGCGCGCGCATCGTTCCCATCCCGCCTTACGGCACCAAGCGGCTGGAGATCGAGTATCACGAGATCATCCCGGTGGAGGCGCTGAAATCCCAGTTCGCCATCCCGCTGCGGCCGGATGCGTATCATGCGCAAACGGCCGGCCTGATGCGCATCGATTTCGAGCTGCGCTCGGCGCATCCGCTGGCCAATGTCGAGGTGGTGAGCAAGAGCTATCCGCTGAAGATCGGCGAGTTCACGCCGCATCTGGTGAGAGGC
>PMEV01000461.1:0-1821 GCA_003154855.1 Bryobacterales bacterium | reverse complement strand
GCCTCGGCGCTGATTGCGCCCGCACCGGCAGCGGCGGCGGGCGGGGCGCCGCGCACGGTGGTGACGCTGTTCGACAACTCGCTTTCCATGCAGTGGGAGAAACTCGAGCGCAACTTCCAGGCGCTGGACACCTTGCTGCACAAACTGCGCCCCACCGACAAGTTCAACCTGCTGCTGTTCAATAGCGAGGTGAAGTCCTTCGCCGCGGCCCCGGTGGCGGCCGATACGGCCACGGTCGAAAAGGCGCTGGAGTTCGTGAAAGCCAGCCGGCTGCGCGGAGGCACCGACTTGGAACGGGCGCTGAGCGCGGCGCTGGATCAGTTTTCGGGCGGCGAATGCTACCTGGTGCTGTTGAGCGACGGCGACCCCACGCGCGGGACGATACGTAACGCCAAGCTGGCCGCGGGCTACGCCGCCAAGTGGAAGCAGACGCGGCCGCGCACCTACGTTTTCGCGGTCGGGGACGATGCCAACCTGCCGCTGCTCAAAATGCTGGCGCGCAACGAGGGCCTGCTGGAATGGGTGCGCTCGACCGAGCCGGCCGAGTTCAAGCTCGACGCGTTCCTGGCGAAGATCGGGCAGCGAGCCATCGAACAGCTTCGGCTGGGGGCGGAACCGGCGGCGAACTTCGACATGGTGTACCCGCTGGAGGCGACCACCTTCGCCGGTTCCGAGGCGAGCTGGGTGGGACAGTACAAGAAACCGCTGCAGGCGGCCTTCACGATGCGGGGCGTGCGGGAGGGCCAGCCGCTCGAGATCGCGGCGCAGGCCGCATTGCCGGAGTTGAGCGCCGAGCATCCGCAATTGCCGCGAACTTGGGCGCGGGCGCGTGTCGACGCGTTGCTCGAGAAGATCGAGCGGGACGGCGAGGACCGCGCCACCATCGACGAGATCATCCGGCTGGCGCGCAAGTACAAGTTCGTCACGCCCTACACCTCGTTCCTGGCCGCGCCGCGCGCGCTATTGCGGCCGCGCCTGATCCGGCCGGGCGACCCGGTGCTGAGGGTGAAGACCGATCCGGCCATCGCCTCCGTGGTGGCGCTGTTCCCGTTCGGGCTGGTTAAGGAACTGCGCTATCTGAAGGAAGAGGATACCTGGCAGACGCGGTTTTTGGCGCCGGTGGAGATGAACGACGGGACCTACAGCGTACGGCTGATTCTGCGCGACCGGGCCGGCCACGTGTACCGCGAATCGAAGACGTTTGTGATTGCGAGCCAGCCGCCGGTGGTCCGGGTGCGGCTGGAGAAGAACCGCTTCCGGCGCGGCGAGGCGGTGAAAGTGCGGGCCAGCGCATCGCGGACCACGCGCACGCTGTACGCGCGGATGTACGGCATGGCGCCGGTCAGCCTGCGCTGGAGCGCGCGGGACGCGGCGAACACCGGGGAGTTCGTGGTGCCGGAGCAATTGGCGGCCGGCAAGTATGTCCTGACCGTGACGGCCGAGGATTTCGCCCATAACATCGGAACCCAGGAGGTGGCCCTTGAAATCGTGCCGTAACCGCCTGTTGCTTCTGGCTGCCGCGATCGCGGCGGCGACGCTGGCTTTGTATGCGGACCTGCCGGAATGGATCGAGCACCAGCCGGCCATGGCTCGTTTGGAAGGCGTGTTCTTCCGGACGGCAACGATGCCGGGCGGCCCGGTGGCGGTGCGCCGCCCGCCTCAGGAGACGCGCGACGCTCTGAGCAAGTTGATCGCGGCCACGCCCGCGGAGGCGGATTTGGTGGCCCTGCGCGCGCAGGCGGCCGAGGAACAACTGGATTTCGCCGCGGCCGAGCGGGATTGGACGAAGTTCGCGGAACTGTCGGCGGACAAGGCGGCGGG
>PMEV01000344.1 GCA_003154855.1 Bryobacterales bacterium | reverse complement strand
CGCGCACGCGCGGCCCAGTCGGCCAGCGGCGGGGCCACCGGATGCACGTTCTCGAGGCGCTCGAGCGGCGCGGCCTTCGAGAAATCGGGCCACTGCTCGCTCAGGGTCATGTTCTTGAGCGCGGCCCGCTTGCGTGCGTAGGCTTCCACGGCGGCCTTGTAAGCGGTGTCGGTAGCCAGCCAGAAGTGGTGGCGCAGGACCAGATAGGCGGGCTCGAGCGGAAACGGATCGAGCTCATAGCGGGTGCCGGAATAGAGGTCCGAGCCGATGAAGTCGGTGTTGTCGAACTGGTAGCTGCCCACGCGCACCTGTACGTGCGGCATACGGTAGCGCGTGCTGTGCGAGCCCACCAGCGCGCCCAGCGTGGCCGAGCCGGAGATGTTCTCGCCGTCGTCGAGGGCGTACTCGATGTAATAAGGCTGCTCGGGATTGACGGCGCGCAAGGCACGGGAGCGCTGGAGCTCGTCCTGCATGGCGCGCAGCAGCACATCCTCTTGAGCGAAGGCGGCCAGCGGCAACAGGCAGAGGAGCGATAGCAGGCGCCTCATTGCGGACCTCCCATAGCGGGCGCCGACAGATAGGGCGGCCGATCCTGCGATTTCTCCTTCTTCTGGATCTCGATCTCGGAGACCAGAATCGCCGGAGAGACCGCCGAAACAGGCACGTTGCCGGATTCGGCGCCGCAGTAGCCGTTGAAGATCTCCGGGCGGTCGGAGGCGGCCAGGATTTTCGCGAAGCTGGCCAGCGGCGTGCCCACCACGTCGGCGCCGCGCACCAGCTCGTCCGGACGGCCGTCGGGGTAAACGCGATAGAGCACCACGGGAATCACCGTGAAGGCTTGCACGCCCTGCCGCCCGGTGGTGGTGTGGCCGCCGGTCACCTGCTGGAAGTACAGGCCGTAGGGTTTGTTCTGGCGTTTGATCTCGGCGATCAGCAGTTCCCGCAAACGCGCCTCGGAGACCGTTTGGGCGGCCTCGACGAAGAGGTTCGACTGGCGCGAAACCACCTCGTAGCCGGGCGCGCGGCGGCCGTGGCCGTTGGAGCTGGCGATGCCGCGAACGGGCGACCGAGACATCAGAAAAGTCCTGAGAATGCCCTTGTCGACAACCGTGACCGGCTGGGCCTTCACTCCCTCGTCGTCGTACAGGTAGGAGCCGTTCAGCGGGACTCCGCCATAGTCCAGCCGGGTGGGATCGAAGATCACGGAGAGGAAATCGGGCAGCACCGGCTGGCCGAGTTTCCTGGTAAAGGTTTGCCCTTCGGTTTCGTCCTTCTGGCGGTGCCCCTCGATGCGGTGGCCCAGAATCTCGTGGAACAGGACGGCGGAGGCGCGTCCGGAAAGGATCGCCGGGCCGACGAAAGGATCCACCAGGGGGGCGTTCAGCATGGCGGTTACATCCTTGGAAACCCGGGCGGCGGCGGCCAGCACCAGGTCGTCCTTGGGAAGGCCGGCCAGATCCCGCGAGGAGAAGGTCTCCGTGGAGGCCAGGTCCATGCCGTCGGCGGCTTTCACGCGCGCGAACAGCGAGATGCCGGCATAGCCGCGCCCGTAGCGCAGGTGCGCGCCTTCGGTGTCGACGAAATAGCGGGTCTCGCGCTGGGCCACCAGAGCCGCGAAGGAGGTCAGCACGCTGGGGTATTGCGCAAAGGCGGCCGACCACTTCCGCACCCGCGCCGCCATCTCATCCGCCGCGAAGCTCAGCCGGACCACCGGTTCGGAATAGACCGCCGGAGGTGCGCTCGAGAAGTCGTCGGAATCGTCCTCTTCCTTGACGTTCATCTGGCGCGCGTTGCGCACTTTGATGAGGCGCTCGGCGGCCAGGCGGTAGATGCGGTCGGTCTCCAGCCAGATGGTGCGCTGGATGGCGGCAGGGCTGTCTTCGAGCGCCAGTGAAATGCCGGCGGTAAAGTGGGCGCTGTCGCCGGGCAGGCGATGGTAGCTGTCCAGCTTGGGAGTGCCCACGCGGACGGTGATGTCCAGATGGCGGCTTCGCTCGTTGCGCGTGGAGGTGAGGGCTCCCAAAGTGGCCGAAGCCGAGGCGGACTCCTGTTCGGTCACTTCGTAGGCGATGTAGTAGGGCGCGGGATCGGCCTTTTCCTTGAGCGTGCGGAAATTGCGGTCCAATTCGAGGGACAGGGTCGCGACCAGCGGCGGAGTCTGGGCCAAGCCCAGCCCAGCGCAACCCGCCAGCAGCACTGTTTTCAAGAGGACTGACACGCCCATCAGGATAACAGGGTTTGGAGTGNNATCAGGATAACAGGGTTTGGACTCCTGCTGGCGCTGTTGCGCGGCAGGCCCTCCGGCAGAACGGCTGGCACCAGGTCGGGGAGGGGTGCACGCGGGTTGTTGGGTTCGTTTTCGCCTGCTTTTGTTGAAAACATGGGGCTTCTTGGGTTCGTTTCATCGTTCCTGTATCTCGGGGCTGGCGGGTTGGGTGGCGTGGGGGGACAGAGATGACGGGTTTGGGCTGGACGGGTTCGGTTGGGTTTCGTATTCCTTGTATGAGAAGGCATCGGGCCTCGCTTCGGGACGGCAGTCGGCGCCGGCCTGCTGTCCTCATGGTAAGGGGAGGCGGGGCGGACTGAGGGCGGCGGAAGCGGGAACGCTTTGCGGCAGCGGGGAATAGAAATTGTGGAGGGGCGTTACTGAAAAACCTACGAGGAGCTTGGTCGACCCGAGCGCCGCCTGAAGGCGGAGGCGAGAACGCCGAGGGTGAACGCGCAGGCGGTAGGGATGGCTATCCGCGCTGGGACCCGCGGAACAATAGAGGCGGCATCGGTGTCAACATAGTCATATGTTGTGGACTCCAGTTCCCGACAAGTTGCGCGCCCTCAGGCGGGTGACGCTGATCGGCTTCCTTGCACTGGCCGTCGCGATGCCGGCTCAGCCTCAGCGCAACGAGGGGGACTCCAGCGCGCCGGAGTGGAAAGCTGGGATCTGCGAGCGCACCGCCGAGCCAGACCCTTTTCGGGGAATGCCAGCCTACAAGAAACCTGACCTCACCGAGCTTCACGAAGAACTGCGCCAGTACCCGGAACCGCATGATGCGTACCTGGCGCTCATCGAACTCGGAAACGAAGAGACCGTCCCATTGCTTCTAGATCGCCTCCGGCTGGATTACGGCGCCTCGGAACCGGCGCCGCTTCCCCACGGAATGATGCGCGGATTCATCTGCACGCAGGGTCATCTGATCGAGGCACTCAGGTCCATCACGAACACCGACCAGGGCATGTATTATCCGCGATGGGCGGCGTGGTGGGAGGCGAACCGGAAGCATCCCCGCGAGCGGTGGGTGCTCGACGGCTTCGCCGCCATCGGCCTGCACGCCGTGCAGCCGGTGGACGAAAGGTTCGGGCTCGAACTCATCGAAGGTCTCCCCGGTGAGAACGCACAGAACGCGTACCAGGCCAGCAACGCGCGCCGGCTACTTGCTGGCGTGCCGCCGGAGACGCGTGCCGGGTGGGTTGTCCGCGCCGCTGCTTCTGGGGATCGGACCCTCCGCCTGGGTGCGCTCGACGTTCTCAGCCGCATTGACACGACCGGGCACGAAGACCTGATCCGCAAGCTGGCGGCCGATACGGACTTGGAAATCCGGCGGCGGGCGCTCAGCACGCTCAACCAGCGCCTACGGGTCACGCTCTCTACCGGGCCGACTGGCCCGCCAGGTTTCTGCCGGGCGGAGGTGAGCGAGACGCACTGGATTCGGTCGCTCGCTTTCGCGGGCGATCTGCTGATCGTTGCCTATGACGACGGGGTGACGGCGTTCGATTCCCGAACGCGCCACGAGGTCTGGACCCAGCGGGCGGCTCGTGGAAGTGGGGGGATTGCTCTGGCGGCGGGCGAGCGCGTGATCCTGGCGTCCGGTGGAGGCGCTTTGGTCGCAGTCGATTTGCACGGAAAGGTGCTCTGGTCGACGGATTCGGAGGTTGATTCTGAGGATAGGATCAGCCGTCTGGTTGCGCGCGGCGAGGATGTCGTCGCCGTACAAGGGAATACGCTGAAACTGCTTGACGCAAAGACAGGTGCAGCCAAAACTTGGGACCAGGCTGTCGGGTGCGTGAGGGACGTCGACTCGTCGGGAATTTCCGTGTATTTCCTGGATGAGCTCGGATTGCGGCCGTTGAGCGGCGGACCCGGGCACGAGATCCAATTCCCAGGCGCAGCCGGCGTTTCGGTCACGGGGAAGGCGGTTTGTGTGACATCGGGTGGGGCGGGCGGCGGGCGGGTCACATGCTTTGACGCCAGCACTTTGGCCGAGCAATGGAGCCGGCCGGTCGGGAAGAGCGGTACAAGGGGGCATGAGGTCGCGCCGGTGGAGGACGGGGGTCGGGTGTTCGTTCCCACCAATGAGGACCTGTCGGCGTTCGACGCTTCCAACGGATCCCTGCTGTGGACAGAAGCAGAGGATTCGCACCGGAACGTCGTCCCAACTGGCTACGGCCTGCTCCTGGAGAACCGCGAACAGCAGCTTGAGCTTCGCGATGCACAGAACGGCGAAGTCCGTCGCGTGTGGCCTCGGATTCACGGCTTGATGCGGCTCGCGGTTCACGAACGATTCGCGGCCGTGGCGGACATGGACCAGATCCTGTGGCTNNGGCGGGCCAGAAGGCCCGACCCCACAAACGCTTGCTGTGCTACCCTTAAATTTCCGCGTGTGCCGGCTCGTTCCAGCGAAGCTCTCGTTCTTCGAACCTACCCGTTCAAAGAAGCGGAGCTGATTGTCAGCTTTTTGGCGCGCGATCAGGGGATGCTGCGCGGGGTGGCCCGGCGGGCGCGGAGGCCGAAGAGCGCTTTCGGCAGCGGACTCGAGAGGCTGTCGCACGTTANNCCTGGATTCCTGCGAATTGATTACTTCGCAGTTTGCCCTGGCGTCGGATTATTCGGCGGGCGTCGCTCTGGATTACATGGCCGAAGTGGCCGAACAATTGCTTCCCCCGGCAGAGCCGAGCGAGCGGTATTTCCGGCTGCTGCTGACGGTTCTGGAGTACTTGCGGGCGCGCCGGGCGGCTGGGGTTTGGGAGGCGGTCACTTACTACTCGCTCTGGGCGGTGAAGCTCTCCGGGTTCCTGGCCGAGCCCCGGGTGGCCAGCGAAAGCCGGCTGATTGCCGAGGAGATGCTGCACACGCCCATCGCGCAGTTGCCGGAGCGGGAGTGGAACCGGGCGCGGGCCGCGGACTTGCGGCGGTATCTGATCCGCGCCATCGAGGAACATGTGGAGAGAAAACTGGTGACGGCGCCAGTCTTGGAAACGATCTGAATGGATTCCTTTCAAGAGGTCCTGTTCAAGCTGAAGAGGTACTGGAGCGATCGCGGCGCGATCATCCAGGAGCCTTACGACCTGGAGGTGGGCGCGGGGACGATNNACCGCCGATGGACGGTACGGAGAGAACCCCAACCGCCTCTATAAGCACTGGCAGCTTCAAGTGATCCTGAAGCCGTCGCCCGCCGACGTGATCGAGCAGTATCTGGGCAGCCTGGAAGCGATTGGCATCGATTTGCGCAAGCACGACAT
>PMEV01000454.1 GCA_003154855.1 Bryobacterales bacterium | reverse complement strand
CCACCGGCACACCCAGATCGCTGGCGGCTTTGAGTTGATCGCCGGCCACATTGCCGAGCCCGCCAGAGTAAATGGGCAGAGCTTCGCTGAGCATGAACTCCATGCTGAAATAGGCGGCGCAGGTCAGGGGGGTCTGCGAATGATTCCGCTGAAACCAAGCCGGCGCTTGCGCCGCCTGCCGGCTGGCTTCGACTAGGCCATCCACATTCTTCCGGAAAGCGGGGTCGGCCAAGACGCGCTCGATCCGATCGCGCGAGACCGTCTGCAGGACGACCCAGGGGTTATGCGTGATCTCCCACAGTTCGGGATCGAGCTGCCGCCACAGGCCGTCGGTGGCATGATTCCACGACCAATGCATATCCAAGGCGAGCTCCGCCAAGGAATCGAAGCCCTCGATTTCCGTGGGCAGAAGGTTGTAGATGGGGTGGCTGGCACGGGCGTGTTCGCGCATGATTTGTGGTTCCGATTGGACTTACTGTCAGACCCCTTACACCAGATGCCCGTGCGACCTTTGCGCCAAGATCTCCATCAGCTTGTCGAAGGGCTTGTTGAATTTCTCGACTCCTTCGTCCTCAAGCTGCCGCGTCACATTGTCGATACCGATGCCCAGCTCTGGCATCCCCTCCAATACCCGGCGGGCTTCCTGGACATCTTCTTCGAGCCGGGCTTTCGGCACTCCATGGTCGCGGTAGGCATCCAGGGTTTCCATTGGCAGCGTGTTGACCGTTTCCGGTCCGATGAGGGCCTCGACGTATTTCACGTCGGGGTAATCGGGGTTCTTGGTGCCGGTGCTGGCCCACAGCAGACGCTGGGTACGAGCGCCCCGGGCGGCCAGCTTACTAAACCGCTCGTCGCCGAAGATTTCTTTGTAAATCTGATAGGCCATCTTCGCGCTGGAGATGGCGACTTGCCCGCGCGCCTTCTTCGCGAGGTCTGCCTCCTGGCCGCCTGGCGCCATGAGTTTCTCCAGCAACGGATCCACCAGCGCATCGATGCGGCTCACAAAGAAACTGGCCACCGAGGCTACATGCTGCACGGGCTTCCCTTGGGCGGCGCGCGCTTCGATGCCGGCGATGTAAGCTTCCGCCACTTGCCGATAACGAGGCAACCCAAAAAGCAGCGTCACATTGACGCTGATCCCTTCGCCGATAAGCTGCTGGATGGCGGGCAGCCCATTGGCGGTTGCCGGGACCTTGATCAACACATTGGGCCGATTCAGCGCGGTCCACAGCCGGCGGGCTTCCGCCATCGTCCCGTTGGTGTCGTGCGCCAGGTGGGGATTGACCTCCAGACTGACATATCCATCTTCGCCGTCAGTGCTGTCGTAGAGAGGGCGGAACTCGTCGGCGGCGCTCTCAACGTCGCGCTGGCTGAGGGCTTCGTAGATTGTCTCAACGCTTGTTCCTTGAAGCGCCGCGGCGCGAATGTCGTCGTCGTAATCGTGGCTGTCCGCGATCGCCTTTTCGAAGATGGCGGGATTCGAGGTCATCCCCCGCAGTCCATCCTCCTCGATCAATCGCCGCAGCCCGCCGCCGGCGATCAGGTCGCGCCGGATGTAGTCCAGCCAGACGGATTGACCCAGGGTTCCCAACTGTTTCAAAGGATTGCCACTCACGATTCTGCCTCCCCATTTTCCAGCAACGCTACTTTAGCCAGACGCCGGCAGTGACGTTCGGCACCACTGAATCTTGCTTGGAGGAATGTCGCCACCAACTCCCAAGCCAACGTATTCGAGACCACGCGGCCGCCCAGGCAGATCACGTTCATGTCGTCGTCCTCGACCCCCTGGTGCGCCGAGAAACTCTCATGGATCAGGCACGCCCGCACTCCTGGCACCTTGTTGGCGGCGATGCATGCGCCCACGCCACTGCCGCAGATGGCCACGCCGCGATCCACCTCGCCGCGAGCGACGGCACGGGCCAAGGGCACAACGAAATCCGGATAGTCGTCGTCGGGCATCTGCTGGCTGTCGCCGAAGTCGACGACTTCGTAGTCGGCCTCGCGCAACATCCCGGATAGATACTCCTTGGCCTCAAATCCTCCATGATCGGCGGCGATACCGATACGCCTGGGAGCCTCTGTAAGCGCGATTCGCGAATCAGGCATTCTTGTTCCCGCACACGTTCTCAACGGCAAACCCGCATTCGCGCACGAGCACCGGTGCGGGCCGCCCCCAAGTTGGAGCCGCCGGCGCCTTCGCAGCGCCGGCGCTCGCAACAGAGGCTCTCAGAGGCGCCCCGCCGATTTCAAGGGCGTGCGGGGTACTCGGCAAGTTCGTGTAGCAGTCTCCGTGCCGCCTCGGGAACCGCAACTCCGCCATGCAGGATTTCCCGGCGGGTAACATTGTCGCCGTACATGGCTCTGTCTCCGCTCTTGTCGGCCTGCACAACGGCGCCATCCACGCTGACCCCGGCAAAAAGCCCTTTGCTGCGNNCGTCGGCGCCGATCTTGAATTTATCGCTCATCAGGCTTTGCAGGGCATGGTCGTTCATAAACAGCAGCACCCCGTCGGTGAAAGAGCCGCCGATCTGCCAGCCGACGCTCCCGCCGCCAACCGCCAGGAACATCGGAGCGCTCCAGCCGTTTTCAGTGCGGCAGGTCACCAGTCCCTTGCCGTAGTTGCCGCCGAAAATGAAGGCCAGCTTCTCCTCTCCCGGAATGATGGCCACGCATCTCGCCTTCTCCAGGAGGTCCCGGGGAATGCCCTTGTCGGGCGTGCTCATGATTTCCTGGAAGACCTGGGTCGCTTTTCGAATACGCCCCAGGTCATCCTCGCGATCCGACGCTGCTAAAGCGGGCAGGACCAAACCCAGCCCCGCAACCGAAACGATCAACAACTTGTTCGTCATGACATTTCTCCTTTAACGGTTTCACTGTTTTCTGGGCTGGTGAAGGCCCTGGTTGTACAGTCTCTACGGCGTGAAGCCGAAGTGGCTTCATCTGCCGAAAACAAAACTACCAACCCCCGGCGCTTTGCCCGCGTTCCGCCGCGTGCGCTGTAACCTCGACCGGGTGCGTCGTACGCATGATGTTTTTGGCCCTCGCCACTTCGTCTGATTTCGTTTCAGACATGTGTGATTTCCCTTTCTCGGACCAGTTGCCGCGAAGGCGCCGGGCCGGCCCCTTCTTGTCGCCATTCCACGATGCCCAGCACCGGAATGCGAAAGGACAAGCGAAGGCCGGCCTCAGGGCGCCGCCCAGGTCTACATGGCCGCTCTGGGTAAGCCGATCTCCGAACCAATGATGTCGCCGGAGATGACGAGTTCGACCCGCCGGTTCTGTTGCCGGCCTGCGGCGGTGTCATTGGAGGCCACCGGCTGGGTTTTTCCAAATCCTTTTGAGGTAACCGAGGCTGCCGGCATCCCTTGCTCGGTCAGGTAGCCGGCCACAGCCGCACCGCGCTGTTCGGAAAGCCGCTGATTGTAGTCGTCGCCGCCCACGCTGTCGGTATGGCCTTCTACGTCCAGCCTGAGACCCGGGTGCCCCGAGACGATCCCGGCCACCTTGGCCAGCTTCTCGCGCGCCAAAGGCCGCAGCGAAGACTTGCCCGTGTCGAAAAGGACATCCGACATGTTCACGATCAGGCCGCGGGCCGTATCGCGGGTCTGGAGAACCGCGTTGAACTGGCTCAGCAACTGAGCGCGCAATTCCGTCTTCTCCGCTTCCGCTTGCGCCTTTTCCTTGGCTGCGCGATCCAGTTCGGCCCTGGAGGCCGCTCTTTGCGCGTCGTTCTCCTGCTGGAGCCGCGCCACTTCGGCCTGGGAGGCGGCCCTTTGCGCGTCGTTCTCCAGTTTCAGACGATCGACTTCCGTCTGCGCGGCAGCCGCCCGCGCGTCGTTTACCTGCTGGATGCGTGCCGCTTCGGCCTGAGAGGCTGCCGTCCGCGCATCGTTCTCGCGTCTTAGCCGGTCCGCGTCGGTCTGGGCAGCCGCAACTGTGGCTTCGTTTTGGGCCTTCAATCGCGCGGCTTCGGCTTCTGCGCCGATTCGCGCTGCCTCTGCGTCCGCGGTAACACGCGCGGCGTCGGCTTGTGCCGCAGCACGCCCACTCTCGGCGCGCGCCTCCCGCTCCGCCCCAGCCTGCCGCTCGTTGGCCAGCCGTTCCTCTTCGATCTTCTTCACCGTGATGATACGGGCATCCTCGGCCATCTGAACGGCCTCTCGTGCGGCGGTGGCGATGGGCTTCCTGCCCACATGGCGGCTCAATTCGCTCTCGCCCTGTTCAAGATCCTGAACCGCCTTCTGGAAGGTTTCTCTCGCGTACTGCCGGGCTCCCGTCCAGCGTGCAATCTGAACGGCGTTACGAGCTTCATAGAGTTCGAGCGGGGTCTTCCTATCCAGCCGCACGGGCTTGATTTCCGCCGGGTTCACGTTGAGCGTATACTGGCCCCTCTTCATGAGTTCGTACTTCGCATCGACCTGTTCAATGGTTCCGCGCGTGTCGTCCCTGATGACGTTTTCCATCACCACGACATCGCTGGGCTGGGTCACCGCAAAGTACGGTTCCGCGGTCACAATCAGCCCGAAGGACTGTAATTCGGAAGTGACGTTCAGTTTGCTGTTGGTTCCGTTCAACAGAACCTCGCCCAGGTTCGTTGTCCGGCCTTCCGGCGTGATGGCCCACATGACATAAGTCAGATATTCCGGCCCATAGGCGGTGGCCGGTTGCAGCCCGCGGAATTCCGCTTCGATGGCGATATTGCCTTGCTTGCTCTGTACCCTCGCCTCACCGCGAGCGTCTGGAAGCAGAGGCGTGCCTTCGAAGTCGACCTTCGTGGCCCCGCCGCGGTGATTGTAGTTGACCGCCTTTGTGGTCCGCTCGACCCAGGCGATGCGATAGACCGGCATCCTGTCGGCAGCCAACCCGACCGCATTCCCGGTCGACTGTTGCACTGGATTCGGAGCTTGGGCCGGCTGGGCCGCCACGAGTCCGCATAGCGTCAGAAACGTACCGATGAGCTTCATCCCGCCTCCTTACTGTCGCAGCGACTCGTTGCGACTGCTCTACTTATGCACGATTGGCACCATCTTGGGAGCTCAATCGGGGCAACGTGGCCGGTGATCGCAAAACCTCGAGTGGGCTCCAGCAGGTGCAGATTCTGCTGCAAAAGGTGCAGCTTCTGCCGTCTGCCGCTACTCCATTGCAGCCAGGACCTGGTCGAGAGGGAGCGTCGCGAAGGTCGTGGCGTAGTCGGATATCCCGTAGGGAATAACGAGTTGGCCGTTATGTACGAGGCTGCCGCACGAGTAGACGACATTGGGCACGTAGCCGTCGCGCTCGTCTAGATTTGGCTTGATCAATGGTTCAGGCAGGCGGCCGATCACCTTCGTCGGGTCGTCGCGATTGAGCAGAAAAGCGCCAATGCAGTACTTTCGCATAGGCCCCACGCCGTGGCTGATCACGAGCCAGCCGGCTTCGGTTTCGATGGGCGAGCCGCAGTTNNTTGATTTTGCGGGGGAAGAGCGCCATCCCTTTGTTCTCGACAGCCGGGCCGTTCAATGTGATGAACTTGAACCGAAGGAAATCCGACGTCTCGAGAAACTGGGGCAGGATCATCTTTCCGTCGTACGCGGTATAAGTGGCATAGTACTTTGTCGTGCCGTCTTCCTGCTGGAAGAGGACGAAGCGGGCGTCCTCGATCCCGTTGCTTTGCGAAGGAGTGACTGGAAACAAGATCCGCTCGGACAGCTTCGACTCCGCCGTGAACTGCACTTCGTAATTGGACTGGGCGAGCATCAAGGTTTCTCTGGCCGTGGTCTTGGTCGTCTCCCGCTCATGTTCCGGGAGTTGCTCTTCGTGGCGACCGATGCTGGCGCGGAGTTGCTCCATCGTGAATGTGTCTGGCAGGTTGTCAAGAACCTGCCGGTTGAAGTCGCCCATGAGACGGAGCTCCTGGAGCTTTCGTTCGAACAGTGGTTTCTCAAACGCCGCGTTGGGCACTTGCATCGGCTCGAGGCTATAGCGGGAGGGCAGGTCCATTGTGATGTTGGCGGCGGCGTCCAACAGTCCGCTGCGAAAGGCGATCGAGGAAACGTGCCCCTCCGCCGTGGCGCGTAAGCTCAGAATGAAGCGCAGGGAGCCGGGCGGAACGCCCGACTGATCCAGGTGCGGCACCATCGAGGGGTTGAACAAGGCGGCGGCTTCGAGCGAATACTCGTGAGTAAAATACCCGCCCAGCAATAACTTCCGTTCTTCGGACAGTCTCTGGCCATTGAGCAGATAGGGGCTGACCTCGTCAAACCGCCGGTGGAGGAATTCGTCGATCTTCAGTTGGCGGTCGCCGAATTCGGCCCTCACCCCGCCCAAAAGGGTGTGGACGTCGCTTTCGGAAAGAGCCATCACCCGAGCGGAGATCTTGACGGAGCGCGCGTGGCTCATGAAACGAAAAGGCCTGGCCAGCACATGAGTGGGGTCCGGGTCCAAGGTGACGGTGCTGCGTTTTACGTCGATTGTATTCATTGGCCGATTGAGGCCGCCAGACCGGCCCGGTGAACGTGATTGGCGGTGTCTTGTGTCAACCGCATTTCCGCAAGCGAGAGCAGGAAGGCCAGGGTCGATTCGGCTCCCTGGTTTTCGTTGCTCCGGTCCGTGTGCAGGCCATCGCGGCAGCCCCCGGTCTTTCGGGCATAGAGTTCGAGCCCGAGATCGTTCCAGCCGAGGAACCAGGCGAAGGCGCGTTGCGCCTGTTCGTACCACCACGGGTCGGCGGTGGCGCGGAACGCTTCCAGGCAAGCCGAGACCGTGGTCTGCGCCTCGATGGGCTGCTGATCGAAGGCCGCGCGTGCGCCGTTACGTTTATAGAATCCGTTGCTGCCAATGGGCCGCAGTTGACCATGGGGTGAAGTCTGCACGCCCACCAGCCAGCGCAACGCCTGTATGCCCCGTTCGTACACGCCCCTTTGTCCGGTGGCGCGTCCGCTGACAATCAGGGCGTGAGCGAGTTTGGCGTTGTCGTAGGTCAGCCCCTCTTCGAACCAGGCCCAGCCGGGCTCGGCAACTTTGTCGAAGAGCGTCACCAGGCGCTTAATCAGCTCATCGCGGATATCCTTGGCCAGCCGGTCGCCGTTCGGCCGGTGCAGAGATTCGTGGATGCCAATGAGGGTGAATGCCCAGGCGCGCGGCGAAGTGAAGTCCGTCACGGCCGGCAGCGCCTGAGCGAAGAGTTGCTTGGCCATCGTCTGGGACCGGCACTCCGGCGACCGCCCAGCCGCAGTGCCCAGCGCCCAGATCGCCCGGCCATGAGAATCTTCGGAGCCCTGCTCGTCCAGCCAACAGCGGTCGTTGCTCAGAAAGTTGTGGAAACGCGTCGTCTTTCGATTGAAAGCATGGTCCAGGAACGCGGCGTAGGTAGTGGCGAGAGCCTGGACACCCTGCGGAGCTTGGTCCAACTGGCCCAGCAGCACCGCCAGAATGAGCGCGCGGGCGTTGTCGTCCGTGCAGTAACCTTCGGAAGGATTCGGCGCCGCGAAGCTCGCGTGCTGGAAAATGCCCGTCGCATCGGTCATCTGGTAAAGATGATCCAGATTCAACTCCGGCGATTCATGCGGCCGAAGAGCGAACCCGCTCACCGCGGCAGACTTGCGGGGCGCCGCTGCCTCCTGCCGCCGCGCCAGTTCGAAGGAGCGCATGTACAGTCCCGCGGTGTTGCTCCACACCATGCTGCGGCCCAGCTTGTAGGCGTTATCGCTCATGGCGTTGCGGCGCGTTGCATCGCGCAATAACCCGCTCACCTCGCGCGCAATCGCCGCCGGGTCCGCGAATGGCACCAGCACGCCCCGCTGGTCCCCCAGCAATTCGGCGGCATGCCAATACGGCGTCGAAATCACCGCTTTGCCCGCGCCGAACGCATAAGCCAACGTTCCCGACGTGATCTGGGCTTCGTCCAGATAAGGCGTGACGTAAAGATCCGCCGCCCCAATGAACTCGGTCAACTCCTTCAGCTCCACAAAGCGGTTGTGGAAGATGACGTGGTTCTCGAGTTTGTTCTTCCTGACGATGGCTTCGAGGCCCAGGCGGTAGGCTTCGCCTCGCGATCGCACCTCGTTGGGGTGGGTGGCGCCCAGCACGATATAGACGACGTCGGGAAACTCCGCGACCACCTCAGGGAGCGCATTGAGCACATGCTCGATCCCTTTGTTCGGAGACAGCAGCCCGAAGGTCAGCAATACCTTCTTTCCTTCCACGCCAAACTGGTCCTTGTAATAGTCCGGGGCGAGGAATGGTACGTCGGGAATGCCATGCGGGATGAGATCGATCTTGGCCAGCGGCGTGTGGTACACCTCCTGCAAGATCGTTTGGGCCCGCTCCGTCATCACCACCAGCCGGGTCGAGCGGGCGAGCAAGTCCTGCATCACGCGACGCTGGTCGTCGTTCGGTTTGCGGAGAACGGTGTGCAGCGTAGTTACGACCGGCGCCGTCAGTTCGCGCAGCAGCGTCAATAAGTGGCTGCCGGCCGGCCCGCCGAAGATTCCGAACTCGTGCTGGACCGAGACAACGTCCACGTCGCTGGTGTTCAGGAAGTTGGCGGCGCCCCGGTAAGAATCCAGGTCCTGCTCCTCGATCTCGAAGCGAACGACCTCGGGATACCGATAGCACCCTTCGATGTCATTGACCGGCACCGCGAAGCACCGGCTTTGGGGATGCCGCGCCGCCACCGCGCCAAGCAGGTCGGATGTAAACGTGGCAATCCCGCATTTTCGAGGCAAGTAGTCGCCGAGAAACG
>PMEV01000138.1:8502-8642 GCA_003154855.1 Bryobacterales bacterium | reverse complement strand
ATGGGGTTGCCCTGCGCGTCTTCCTTGTACACGCCCATGTCGTCATGCAGCAGCCCGTGCATGCGAATGTACTTGAATCCGATCTCCTTCTGCACCAGTCGAAGCTGCTCCTGCCAGTCCGCCCGCAAGCCTTCGTTGGC
>PMEV01000138.1:0-8411 GCA_003154855.1 Bryobacterales bacterium | reverse complement strand
GCTCCCGCCCGGCCCTGTGCAGGACAGAACGTAGCCATAGGTCCCGGCCACCACAGGAACAACCGTCAGCGATCCCTCGACCGGCCGCGGCCCCGACCAATCCCCGGTGGCGACACAGGAGGCCGCGCCCGTCGCCGACCAGGTGAGCGTAACCGGCAGCCCGAATGCTACTACCGGCGGGTTCGTGGAAAAGACCAGCGTCGGAGGGGCGCTGGCGGATGCATCGGATGCGGGCAAGCTGCCCCCGGCTCCGGCCAGAGCATCTCCGGCCAAGGATCTGGCCTCGGCAGCCGTCACCGGCGACGCCGTCCCGCTCGAGAGCGTCAGAAAAGTGGTGCCGTACCCAGCCAGCTTGACCGTCATCCGGGCGGCTGGCGTGATGCCCGTTGCGACCGGGCCGGCGGCGGGGTCAGTATTCGCGTCCAGCGTCAGTTGCGTGCCCGTCGTAAACGGACCCAGCGCGGATATATCCAACATCACCGTCCGGGGCGCTCCCTTTCCGTTATTGTCGCTGGGGTGGCTCACCGCGTGGTCCGACATCATCAGCACCACCGAGCCGTCCGCGTTCCTGGTCGCCAGCAACTCCACGGTTTGCGTCGCCGGCTGCTCCGTTGAAGTGGATTGCAGGATCGTGGAACCGGTGCTGGTGCAGCCCGGCGGCGGCCCGCCCGGATCGCAGAAAGGAAAGTAGCGCTGCAGGTAGTAATCCACCCAGTAGCTGAGATAGATGTTGCCCGTCGTGTAATCCATCTCGCTGTACTGTGCATCCGCGTCGAAATCCCAGTGATAGAGGGATTGCGCTCCGGCCTTTCCCAGTTGAGAGAAAAGGTAAGGCCGCCAGGCCGCGAAGAACGCGCTGGTGCCACGCTGATCGAGGACGAACTTCTGCCCCGGGTTACACTGGCTATACCCATTCGCCCCTTGATAATCCGCGTTCACGTTGTTCTCGGTCACCCACACGGGAACCTCCGCCAGGCGCGGAACGGTCTTCAACTCCTGGTAGATGTACTCGACGTGCGGCACGAACGTGCTCGTGATTTGAGCCAACACAGCCGTGTCGGAATCCGATTGGTTGCAGGACGAGTAGTAGTGCGTGCCGATGGCGTCCACCTGAGCCGTCGCTCCGTTCACGAATGGCGGAAGGAAAAGTTGCGGCTCGTTCCCCCAATCCGAAAGCTCGATCGCGACGAACTTCAGGGGAACCAGCGACCCGGCGGCCTGCATGGCCGGCACCACCACGTTGTACAGGTTCACGTACTCCGTGGCGGACAGCCCGTTGATGTTTGGCTCGTTGAAAATCCCCCACCAGGCGATAGGCGTGGGATTCGTCGCCGAATGAACATGCGTGACGCCGTTTGAGTCCTTAAAGCCGGCGGTGGTGTTGTAGTACCTCACGACGTTGGCGGCGTAAGCTGCAAAGTCGGCGAAGTGCGCCGGCATCAGGTACCCGTTCGAGTCGTTCATCCACGCCGGAGCGGTGGCAAGCTGCAACTCGGGGCTCTTGTCGGCGACTTGGATCACGGGATTGACGATCGCGTCGAGAATCGTGAAGTCCCAGCTCTGGTCGGCTTTCTGTGGAACGGCCTCCGATATCGGCTGCAGCCGGATGTGCTGCGATTGCAAGTTCCCCAGAGATGTGGCCGCGCCAGGGTGGTTGGCGAAAAACTGATAGTCCCACTCGGCTGGCTGAAACGACGTCGCCATGAAGTTCTGCAGCCTGCCGTTGAATCCGGCGCCCGTGTTCGCCTGCGAGCTTACGGTCGCCATGACGGCCACGTCCAGGACCAGGGAGGCGCTCGTACTCGCGCTCCCCTCCGCGGCCACCACGCTCACGGTGATTTGCCCGGCCGGCTCATTCTGCACAGTGAAAACCACCTGGCCACTGTTGCCCGTTCCCGGCGAAGCGATCTGCGCCGTGATGCCCGGCACGGGAGTCGTGCTGAGCGTGATCGCGTCGATGTTGCCCGACGGACGTTGCACTGTGACGTCAACCGAGGCCGGCGTGCCATCCGGCAGCACGGTGATCGAACTGGCCGAGAGCGATATGGTGATTGGCCCCGGCGCCGGCGCCGGCTGGGGCGTTTCTCCTGGACACCCGACCAGGAGCGGCAACACACTCAGAACCGCCCAACAAACCGGGGCCGGCCTCCCCGTCCCCCGCCGCGAAGGCGTGCCTCGAATTCTCATCTCAGGACCCCCTAACCGGTCGCCCCCCGATTGTACACCCGACTGTTTGACACGGGCCTCCTCATTTCGCTACCCTACCCTGCCATGGCTATCAACCTCGATCCTGAAGCAACCGTGAACATTCCCTGCCCCTCCTGCGGGGAGAAAAGCGAGCTGACCGTCGCCGACCTCGGCCTGTCGCCGCGCATCCGATGCACCGCCTGCGGAGTCCTCTTTGCGGTGGACGGCAAGAAGATCCTCAAGCGGGTAAGGGAAGCTCAGGAGGCCATCGAACTCCAGCGCCGCCGGCTCGGCCGTTAATCGGTCACCGCCCTGCACTAACTTAGCTTTTCCTTTCCCATCAAGAGCTTATCCGACCCTCGCCAGTCCCCAAGCCAGGCTTTGGCCGCACTCCCCGGTTACCATAGCTCAGGATGCAAAGCCCGCGTCGCTCCCGATCCGCTCAGTCATTCCCGATCTCGCCCGCCCCATCCCAGAAGAATCAAACGAACCCATTTTCGCCCCTCCGGCCACAACTCCCCCCGACACCAACCATGACAGAGCGAACCATGACGAAGCAAAGCCAACCCAAAGCCAACCCATGGAAACCACGCATATGCTGACTGGCCACCATCCCGAACCAGCAAAAGGTCTTGAGACCGGAGCCGGTGAACATTTTTTCATTAGCGCCCCAGGTTGGTATCCCACGCGATGACTTGGGTGTAATGCGGCCCACTGGGTGAGGCATTACGCCCAATGTGAGAGGAGGAAGGTGAACAATTCCAGGCAAACCTATGAGAAACGAGCCCATCGCAGTTTGGCCCCAGGAATGCTCTACTACAGACAAATATAAGTCGTCATTGACTTATCAAGCATCCCCGGCGATGGGACCCAGCCTGTCGCCAGCCCCTCTGAGTGAAACCCCGAGGCCCCCAAGCCCCGGGGTTTCTTCTTTTCAGGGGGCCACCGGATGGCAGCGGGGGCTATTTCTTGCTCTTGAAGGTGCCGGCCACCTGTGTCGCGCCGTCCGACACGCTGATCGTGACCGTGGCCTGGCGCTGCTCAACCTCGTCCTGCGCGCCGACCACGCCGCCTTCGGCCTGCCTGAATGTGGTGACTTTCAGCCCGGCGCTCTTGAAGCCGGATTCGTAAAACGAGAGGACCTGGTCGGTGGCGTCCGCCGTGGTGAACTGGAAACCGGCGGATTCGCTGGTGTTGTCGGAAAGCGAAAACGTGCTGCGGGGCGTCGCCCCGTGATAGGCGGGGAACCAGGCGGGCAGATTGACAGAGCCGCCTCCGCCCAAAGTGACGTTCCCTCCCGGGGATTGGATCTTCAGGGAGGGCGACTCGCCCTGGCCGCCGATGGTGATCTTCTCGCCGTTCTCGCCCAAGATGGACATCCTGCCCTGCTTGATGTCTTCGAAATTCAGGGTCACGGTCTTTCCAGTTCTCCTGTCGCGGACTACGACCTTTCCACCGTCCTCATCCATCGAGACCAGTTCGGCGTTAGGGTTGGCGGCGATCATAGCCCGTGCTATCGCCGCAGCCGGGTTTCTGGCCGCGTGGTGCAGGAAGCTGATGCCCATCATGGCGGCGACCGCCAGCGAGATGAAGAACAGCAGCATGAGCCCCCCACAACCCACCAGGATCCAAACCAAGGGGCTGGTCTTCTTAGGAGGCTGGGCGGCGGGTGGCTGTCCCGGGTAGGGCGGCTGTCCCTGGTAGGGCGGTTGTCCCGGCCCCTGATAGGGCGGCTGTCCCTGGTAGGGCGGTTGGCCCTGGTAAGGCGGTTGCCCCGGGTAGGGCGGCTGCCCCGCGTAGGGCGGCTGTCCGGGCGGGGGCGGTGGGTTCGGGGGGGCATTGCTAGCCATGGAAACAACCTCCTTGGAACAGAGATTCGACTGGACCGACGGGAGAATTAT
This sequence comes from Bryobacterales bacterium, assembly GCA_003154855.1. GTDB lineage: Bacteria > Acidobacteriota > Terriglobia > Bryobacterales > Bryobacteraceae > Fen-330. The sequence goes on along the minus strand of PMEV01000138.1, from coordinate 4,323 downwards.
AGCAGGCTGGCAGCGGTAACCCAACCTTGCGATACGATGGGAGATTCAGGGAACAGAAGCCTGCATGGCAGCGTCTTAGTTTGCTTGAGGCATCTGAACCTGCATCGAGGTGTGACTCCATGATCTCCGTTCAACGCGGCATGGCCGCGATCTGCGTTCTACTGTTGCTGGCCCCGATGGCGAGCGCACAAGGGCCGGGCATCCAAACCAGCGGCGCGGGCTGGCGCTCGGGCCTGCTCCGGGATTACAAGTACCAGGAGTTGGCGCCGATTGATCTGGCGAACTCGGGCCGGCTGGAGGCGCTGTTGCGCTCCGGCAACATCTACCTCTCGCTGGCGGACGCGATCGCGCTGGCGCTGGAGAACAACCTGGACATCGCCTACCAGCGCTACGGCGCCCTGAACGCATCGGCGAACCTGTTGCGTGCCCAGGCCGGCGGACTGTTGCGCGGCGTGCCCAACGGCGTGCAGACGGCGACCACCAACGCGCTGGCCCAGTCCGGGATAACCAGCGTCGCGGGCACGGCCAGCACTTCCTCGGGCTCGAGCAGCTCCAGCGCCAGCGGCACCATCATTACCGCGACCGGCTCGTCGATCCCGAACTACGATCCCTCCCTGTCCGTCACCTACGCCGGCTTTCACCAGACCAGCCCGCAGCCGAACACGGTGACCACCGGCACAACCAGCGTCGCGGCCAACGGCACGTTCGCCAGCTTTGGTTACTCGCAGGGCTTCGCGACGGGCACCGCGTTGTCGCTGACCTGGAACAACGAAACGGTGAATTCCAACAACCTGTTCAACAGTCTCAACCCCAACACGGTCGCCAACCTGAATCTGACCGTGACCCAGCAACTGCTGCAAGGCTTCGGGCTGGCGGTGAACCGTCGGAACATTCGGATTGCCAAGAACACTCAGAAAGTCACGGACCTGAACTTCAAGCTGCAGGTGATCGCCACGGTGGCGCAGGTCATCGCGGCGTACTGGGACCTAGTCAGCTTTACGGAGAACGTGAAGGTGAAGGAGCAGGCGCTGGCGCTTTCGCAGAAGCTTTACGAAGACAACAAGAAGCAGGTGGAGATCGGGACGCTGGCGCCGATCTCGATCGTGCAGGCGGAATCCGAGGTGGCGACCAACGAACAGGCGCTAGTGAACGCGCAGACGCAACTGCTCCAGCAGGAGACGCTGATCAAGAATGCGCTGAGCCGCACCGGCGTTGCCAGCCCTAGCATCTCGGAGGCGCACATCATCCCCACCGACCGCATCCGGGTCCCGGAAAAAGACCGGACCGAACCGCTGCAGGATCTGGTGGGGCGGGCGCTCGAGAACCGGCCGGAGCTGGCGCAGGGCCGGATCAACATCGACAGCCAGAAGCTCGGCCTGGAAGGGACGAAACAGGAATTGCGGCCCTCGCTGGCTGTCCAGGGCTCGCTGACGAATAACGGGCTGGCCGGCCAGGTGACCCCTTACGGAGGCGCGGACCAGTTCTTCATCGGCGGCCTGGGCACGGCGGCGCAGCAGGTCTTCGCACGCAACTTCCCCAGTTATTCGCTGGGATTTGGGTTATCGATCCCCATCCTGAATCGGACGGCCCGGGCCGACATGGTGATGGATCAGATCGCTCTGCGGCAGCTCGAGCTCAGCCAGCAGCGGCAGGCTAACCAGGTGCGGGTGGACGTGCGCAACGGGCTGATCGCGATCCAGCAGGCGCTGGCGGGCTATCAGGCGGCGGCCAAAGCGCGCGATCTGGCGGAGCAGGTTCTCGACGCCGAGCAGAAGAAGTACGCGCTGGGCGCTTCGACGGTCTTCCTCGTGATCCAGTACCAGCGCGATCTGGCGTTGGCTCGTTCCAACGAAGTCGCGGCCGAGAGCGCCTACGCCAAGGCCAGGGTTCAGTTGGACCAGGCGGTCGGACGAACGCTCGATGCGAACAACATCTCCATCGACGAAGCGGTGAAGGGGATAGTGGGGCGGGTGCCGAGTGCGCTGCCAGCGATTCCATAGCAGCAGGTTTTCTGGAATCTCAGATGCGAAAGGCACGGTTTCGGCCGTGCCTTTTTTTTGTGCCCGACCAACCCGCGTTGGTCTTTGCTATATTCAGAGCATCGAGCTGGAGACGAGGAGGAGGCGCTTGTGAGTTCTAGAAAAGAACCCCCGATGGAACCCCCGGCCGGGAGCGGCGTATCGCGCCGCGGATTCATCCGCGGGGTCGGTTTGGGGAGCGGCGCGCTGGGCGCGGGCGTGCTGCAGAGCGAGGCGCTCGCCCAGGCGCCGGCGGCGGCGGTGGTTGGTCCGGGAGCGGTGGCGATCACGCTGAAGGTCAACGGCAAGGAGCACCCATTGAGCGTCGAGCCGCGTTTGACCCTTTTGGACGCGCTGCGCGACCGGTTGGACTACACGGGAGCCAAGAAGGTTTGCGACCGCGCGGTCTGCGGGGCCTGCACGGTGATGCTGGATGGCAAAGCCGTGTACGCCTGCGGCGTGCTGGCGATCGAGGCGCAAGGCAAGGAGATCCAGACCGTCGAGAGTCTCTCCGAAGGCGGCCGGTATCATCCGGTGATCAAGGCCTTCGTGGATAACGACGCGCAACAGTGCGGCTTCTGCACCCCCGGCTTCGTGATGGCCGCCAAAGCGTTTCTGGAGCAGACCCCCGACCCGACCTACGAGCAGGTGAAGGCGGGGCTGGGCGGCAATCTGTGCCGCTGCGGAACCTACATGGGCGTGCGGAAGGCGGTTTTGCAGGCCGCCAAAGAGATGAAAGGAGCACAGCATGCCTGATACCCCCGATTACAGTTGGCCGGCGGCGGAGAAGCGGCGGGTGATCGGCAAGCGCACCTCGCGGGTGGACGGCTACGCCAAGAGTTCCGGGCAGGCCAAGTACGCCTACGATACCCAGCGGCCGGGCTTGCTCTACGGCGCGGTGCTGGGCTGCCCTCACGCGCACGCACGCGTTACCAGCATCGACGCCTCGGCGGCCCAGAAATCCAAAGGCGTGACGGCGGTCGAGTTGCTGGCCAAGCCGGGCGACGAGATCCAATGGGCGGGCTACGAGGTGGCCGCGGTGGCGGCGGTCTCGGAGGATCTGGCCAGAGACGCCCTGCGCAAGATCAAGGTCGACTACGAGGTGCTGCCGCACGTGGTGGACGAGCGGGACCTTGCTAAGGTGGGCAACCGCGCCAAGGCCAGCGGCGAGCAGGTATCCGGCGACCCCGACCAGGCATTCAAGGACGCCGATGTCGTCTCCGAGGGCTTCTACGGCATCCCGGTGCTCAATCATTGTTGTATGGAGGCGCACGGGCAGGTGATCGAATGGAAGGGCGACCGGTTCGAGTACTGGCCCTCCACGCAGAACATCTCCGGAGTGGGCAGCGACCTGGCGAAGGTGCTCGAGATTCCCGCCACCGACGTTCACTCTCAGATGCAGGCCATGGGCGGAGGCTTCGGCAGCAAGTTCGGGCACGACCGCTGGGGCGAATTCGGCGCGCGGCTGTCCAAGAACAGCGGCGGGCGCGCCGTGAAGCTCTTCCTGGACCGCTCCATGGAGTTGCAGATCGCCGGCAACCGGCCGTCGCTGTTCGCCAAGATCAAGCTGGGCGCCAAGAAGGACGGAACTTTTACGGTCTGGCAATCGGAAAGCTGGGCCACGGGCGGAATCGGCGGAGGCGGTCTGCCGGCGGGCGAGCTGCCCTACGTTTTCCGCGGCGTGCCGAATAAGCGGATGACGCACACGTCCGTCTCTGTGAACGCGGCCGAGGAGCGGGCCTGGCGCGCGCCGAACAACCCGCAGCTTTCCTACGTGACCTGCACGGCCATGGAGGACCTGGCGGCCAAGCTGAACATGGACCCCGTGGAGTTCTTCGACAAGAACCTCGGATACGCGGGCCGCGTGCCGGGCCCGGAGGTCTATCGCGCGCAGTTGAAGCAGGCCGCGGAGCTGGCGGAGTGGAGAAGGCTATGGCATCCGCGCGGCCAGTCGGGACCGGGCAGCGTGAAGCGCGGGATGGGGATCGGCTTCAATCAATGGGGCGGTCTGGGCCATCCCAGCAAATGCCTGACCACCATCCACTCGGACGGCACGGTGCAGGTCGAGCTGGGCAGCCAGGACCTGGGCACCGGAACGCGCACGGTCATCGGGATGGTGGCGGCGGAGACGCTGGGGTTGCCGGTGGGCGCGATCCAGGTGCGGATCGGAGACACCAAGTATCCACCCTCGGGCCCCTCGGGCGGTTCGACGACGGTGGGCGGCGTGTCGGCCTCGACGCGGAAGTCGGCGATGAACGCGCTCGCCAAGCTCTTCGAAGTGGTGGCGCCGGCGCTGGGCGTCCCG
>PMEV01000019.1 GCA_003154855.1 Bryobacterales bacterium | reverse complement strand
GGGTAGACAATCTCGACTCCCTCGAAGCGCGAGATTCGCCGGAGCGCTTCGCAAATGCGCTCAAACCCCGGGCCGAAGCTCTCGCGCCGGTGGGCGGTTACGAGCACCAGTTTCCTGGCAGGATCCAGGCCCGGCCATTCCGGAGCCGCCAGTCTCCCGTCGATCAATCGGTCGCGCGTGTAGAGAACCGCGTCGATTCCTGAATTCCCGGTAACCACGATCGCGTGTTCCGGCACACCTTCGGCCGTCAGGTTGCGCGCGGCCCAGGGGGTGGCGGCGAAATGGAGCGCGCCCAGCCGCGAGACGACGACCCGGTTCATCTCCTCGGGAAATGGGGCGCGCATATCCCCGGTGCGCAGCCCCGCCTCGACGTGCCCCACCGGAACCCCGGCATAGAAAGCCGCCAGCGCCCCGCAAAGCGTGGAGGTGGTATCGCCCTGCACCAGAACCATATCCGGTTTCTCGCCGCGCAGTACGGGGGCCAGTTGCAGGAGCATTGAGCCGGCCGATTCGGCGAGCGTCTGGCCGGGGCGCATGATATTCAGATCGTAGTGAGGCGTGATCTGAAATATGCCCAGCACCTGGTCCAGCATCTCCCGGTGCTGAGCCGTGACGCAAATCCTGGCGTCGAACTCGTCGGGCCGGCTGCGAAAGCGCTCGATGACCGGGCTGAGCTTGATAGCCTCTGGGCGAGTGCCAAGAATAAACAGGACCTTGCGTCTGGACACCACTCTACAATATCAACTGGCGCGCGCGCGAAGGGGAATACCGTCCACTGGCGCCGTGTTACCATGAGTGCGAATTATCAGCCATGTCTTCGCGTCTTTTCGATGTTTTGTACCTCACCGCATGTTCAGTCCTCTTCTTTGGCCTTTTTCATAAGGCCGCTTCTCCCGCGCCGTTTGGGTATGACGAGGCGGATTACATGATGGGCGTCAGACTCGGAATCGCCGGGAATTACCTGGACACGAATGCCATGTCGCTTCCGCAGTTTGTGAAAGCCGGGCTGAAACTCGCGCGCAAGGAATGGACCCGCACGGAGGTTTCCGAGTATGTCCGCGGCAGGCGGGACTCTATGTTTCTGCGGCATTATCATGGGCCGCTCAACTCTTATTGGCTGGTTGCGGCGAGCGCTCTCGTCGGCACTGGCGAGAGCCACATGCGATTGGCGAGTCTGGCCTTCCACTGGCTGACGTTCTTGACCGTTTACGCGGGCATTCTGTGGGTTTTCGGTCCGCAGTTTCGCATGGCGGCCGTGGCGGCGTCGGCCTGCTGCTTGTTCTGCGTCGGCAATATTATTACCGTCCCGATGCTCTCCTCCCACGCGCCGTTTCTTTGGCTGTCTATCGTCACCCTGTTCGCCATATCCAAGCTGGCGGCCGGGCCGTCGCGGAAGCGCTATTACTGGGCCGCGGGCCTGTGCGCCGTTTCGTTGTGCGCGCTCGAATTCGCGGTGCTGCTGTTCCTGGTCCTGGCGGTCACCGTGGCCCTCGTGCGCAAGGAGTTCTTTGCGGGATGGACCAGGCGCGATTACTTTCGTTTTGCCCGCAATACCGTGCTTTTGGTAGCCGGAGTGTGCTTTGTCATCTGGCCTTCCAGCATCCTGAAACTTACCATGGTGCAAGGGTTCGCATTTATCGTGTTCATGTCCGCGACGCGCCGCGAGGCGTTCGGCGGGAATATGGCGCCGCTGGAGGCCTGGCGGCTTCGCTTCCAGCAGGTTCCAGCGGATATGTGGACGGTCTCGGTTTGTGTGGCGGTCGGCGCGGTCCTATTGTGGCGTTCGCCGCGCCGTGCGCAACTGCTGCCGTTCTTCTTGTACGGCGTCTTGCTGACGATGGCGATTTTCAGGAATACGTCGGAGGCGCGTTACATTTGCTCCCTCTTTGCGCCATTCTACGTGACCGCCGCGGTCCTTCTGGCCGAGCGCTCAAAACGCATTCCGACAGTGCTCCAGGCCAGTGTTGTTGCGGCCTTGTTTGGGATCCTCTTGTTTGTCTCGCACCGTGAGGTCCAGGCAAAGGTGGCGCGCGCGAATTCCGCCCAGGGCGAAACCGCCGGCCTGATCGGGCTGATGCGCGACCATTCCTCCGCCAAAGTGCTGGTCCCCTTCGACTCTCTGCCAAGTTTGCAGTACTACTTTCCGGATGCGACCATCCATTCNNACGGGTGATGCCGCTGCGGATACCGCGCACAGCGTGTTGCGCGCCGGGAGCGTCACTCCAAAGGGACGGCTCACCTGCTATTTCAGGCGCTGAACTTCGCTCCCCTGTTCCTACCCACCCTCGCCTGGGCCAGCGAACGGAGCGCCTTCCAGCCCAGTTGCAGCTCGCCGGCGGTCGGGAAGCGCAGTATCCACAGGACCAGGGGAAACAACGCCAGACAGAGCGCCGGCAGACCGATCAACCCAAGCAGGGAAGAAGGGTGGATCGCGGCATAAGGCGCCGCAGCGGCGGCGGACGCCACGCAGATCTTGGCCAGCCGCCCGGATTCCACCCGGTAGGGCCGCAGACGGTACGTCCATACCGCGGAGACGATACCGACGGCGATGAACGCGGCGAGAGTGGCGTACGCGGCTCCCCAGGCCCCGAACTTCGGAATCAGGAGCAGGTATGCCCCGAGGCACCCCACGGCGCCTACCCAATTGCAGACGGCATCGTACCCCGGCCTGCCTTCCGCCAGAAAGAGACAGCGCAGGAAATCGCCGATGCCCTTGACGCAGTAGGCGGCCACAATGACCGGAACCAGCGCCGCCGCACCCTGAAACGCGGGAGCCGCCATGAGGCGCAAGGCGGGATGCGCGCAGACGGCGATGGCAACTCCGCTGAACGACATGCCCAGAATTACGTAGGTGAACATCCGTGCGAAAACCGGCTCGGCATCGTCGCGCCGCATGATCTGGAACACCTGGGCGCTCCAGTAGATCTGAAACGATCCATAGATGAAGGTCATCAGCAGCCCGAACTNNCGCACCATGCGGCCGAAAACGCCCAGATCGAACGCCGGCGCCATGCGGCGGAAGACGCCGATGCCCATCCCGGCGGCCATCGGGATGATGGAGATGACTGCCGCCCACATCATGCCGGCTACGCGCAAGCGGAACAGGGCCACCAGCACTACGATCCCGGCCATCTGCAGGGCCAGGCGAAGAAGCGACGTCACCGTATACAGGCCGGGCCGGTTCTCTACCCTGTACAGCGTGAAAATCGCATCCGCGGCAAAGCCCGCGGGGAAATACACAAAGACAATGCGGAAGTAGGGCCCGGCCGAAGCATCGCCAAAAACGAGCTCGGACAAGCGGCCCGAAAACGGCCAGCAGACCGCGGCTGCGAGAAGGCCGAGCGCCAGGGCCCCCAGGATCGCGGTGCTCACCACCGGACGGCGGGCTTCTTCGGAATCGGTTTGAAAATAGAAATACCCGAGGGCCGACGCCAGGCGGCCGCCCAACAGCATGGAGATCACGCTGGTGGACTGTTCCAGCAGATCGGCGACACCATAATCGGCTGGCGAGAGGAACCGGGTGGTGATCGGGATCATGAGCAGCGAAGCCANNCCGTACATGGCGATGTATCCGGTCGCCATAAATGAGAGCCCAGGGATGCGAGCCATCCACTCGAACGGGCGGTTGATCAAATATGCCAGACGCGGTCCCAGCGAAATGAACGGCCCCCCGACAATCTGCACGTTATAGTGCCGCTCGGCTATCTTCAGCAAGCCGGCGCTTCGGCCGATCCGATCCAATTCGGCCGGAGTCAGGTAAAGCCGATCGAATGCCTCTTTACGGCGGAGCTTCAGATGCGCGCTGT
>PMEV01000463.1 GCA_003154855.1 Bryobacterales bacterium | reverse complement strand
GCCAACCCGCTGGGCGCCATCGGGTCGGTGGCGGCGATGCTGGAGTATACGTTCGGACTCAAGGAAGAAGCGGCGGCCGTTTACGCGGCCATCGAAAAGGTGCTCAATAGCGGCCGCGTCACCGCCGATCTGCGCCCGCCGGGGCCACCGGCCAGCACCAGCCAGGTCGGCGACGCCATTTTGGAGTGTCTATGAATCAAGCCCGCACGATCGTCGAAAAAGTCTGGGGCGCGCACGTGGTGGCGGAAAACCCGGGCGCCCCGACGCTGTTGTACATCGACCTGCACCTGGTCCACGAGGTCACCTCGCCGCAGGCGTTCGACGGCCTGCGCCGGCGCGGCCTGAAGGTGCGGCGGCCCGAGCACACGCTGGCCACCACCGACCACAACGTGCCCACCACCGGCCGCGGGCTGCCCATTGCGAACGAGACCTCCGCCAGGCAGATCGCGCAACTGGAGCGGAACTGCGAGGAATTCGGCGTGACCTGCTACGGGCTCACGAGCCAGCGGCAGGGGATCGTACACGTGATCGGGCCGGAGCTGGGGCTCACGCAGCCGGGCATGACTATCGTCTGCGGCGACAGCCACACGGCCACGCACGGCGCGCTGCGCCCGGGCGTCACCGCCAAGGACGTGATCCTGGCGCTCATTGCGAAGATCGGAACGGGCGGGGCCACGGGCTGCGTCTTCGAGTACCGCGGTTCCACCATCCGCGCGCTCTCCATGGAGGAGCGCATGACGGTCACCAACATGTCCATTGAAGCGGGCGCGCGCGCCGGCCTGGTCGCCCCGGACTCCGTCACGTTCGAGTACATGTTCGGAAGGCCCTACGCGCCGCACGGGGCCGACTGGGACCGCGCCATCTCCCGCTGGAGGCAACTGGCCAGCGACGAGGGCGCGAGCTACGACAAGCAGGTCGAAATCGACGCGGACCGGCTCGAGCCGATGATCACCTTCGGCACCAGCCCCGGCATGGGCATTCCGATTACGGGCGCCATCCCCGATCCCAACGCCATCGCCGACCCCATGGAGCGCGAATCGGTGCGCAAGGCATTGCGCTACATGGATCTGGAAGGCGGCAAGCCGCTGCTGGGCCACCCCGTGAACGTAGTGTTCGTAGGGAGCTGCACCAATGGCCGGCTGGCGGACCTGCGCCAGGCGGCATCCGTGCTCAAGGGCCGCAAAGTGAGCCCGCACGTGCGCACGCTGATTGTGCCGGGATCGTACGAAGTGAAGCGGCTGGCCGAGGCCGAGGGGCTGGACCAGATCTTCAGCGCGGCCGGCGCGGAGTGGCGCGAGGCGGGCTGCTCGATGTGCCTGGCCATGAACGAGGACCGGCTGGAGCCGGGCGAATACTGCGTTTCCACAAGTAACCGCAATTTCGAAGGACGCCAGGGTCCGGGCGGCCGCACTTTCCTGGCCAGCCCGCTCACCGCCGCGGCCTGCGCGGTCACCGGCGTGGTCACCGACGTGAGGACAATGCTATGAAGCCGTTCACCAAGTTCGAGAGCCGCCTGGTTCCGCTGCCCATCGACAATGTCGATACCGACCAGATCATTCCGGCCCGCTTTTTGAAAACCATCTCGAAGGAAGGGCTCGGCGATGCGCTCTTCTGCGATTGGCGCTACGATGCCCAGGGCCGGCCCAAGCCGGATTTCATCCTGAATCAGCCGCGCGCGCGGGGCGCGGAGATCCTGCTGGCGGGCGACAATTTCGGCTGCGGCAGTTCGCGGGAGCATGCGCCCTGGGCGCTCACGCAGTTCGGGTTCCGCGCCGTGGTGAGCACTTCGTTCGCGGACATCTTCCGCCAGAACGCGCTCAAGAACTCGCTGCTGCCGATCGTGGTTCCACGCGAGATTCACGCCGAGCTGTTCGCGCTCGCGCCGGAGGCCATCCTGGGCGTGGATCTGGCGGCGCAGACGTTGACGCTCCCCGACGGCCGCGCCATCGAATTCCCGGTGGACAGCTTCGCGAAGCACTGTCTGCTCGAAGGAGTGGACGAACTGGGCTACATCCTCCAGCAGGAGACGGCCATCGCGAATTACGAGGCGCGGGCCGGTTCCGGGGTCAACACTCTACGATCCTCCGCGTAGCGGGCGGCGTGAGTTCATCGCTTGATCGCTCGGATCGCCGCGGCGCGTTGTTCCAGAGACTCGGCCTCTTTCAGCCGGTCGGTCTTTCTATATAGCGCCGCCAGATTTTCGAGGGCCGTGGCCACCGACGGATGATTCGGCCCCAGGGCCTTCTCCCAGATCGCTAGCGAGCGCTTACAGAGCGGCTCGGCCTGCGCGTACTGGCCTTGGGCGACGTACATCAAGGCGAGGTTGTTGAGGCTCCTGGCCACATTGGGATGGTTCGGGCCGAGGGACTTCTCCCAGATCGCCAGCGACCGCTTGTAGAGCGGCTCAGCCTGCGCGTACTGGCCTTGGACCCGGTACATCTCGGCGAGGTTGTTCAGGCTCGAGGCCACATTGGGATGGTTCGGGCCGAGGGCCTTCTCCCAGATCGCCAGCGAACGCTTGTGGAGCGGCTCGGCCTGCGCGTACTGGCCTTGGACCCGGTACAGCTCGGCGAGGTTGTTCAGGCCCGTGGCCACATTGGGATGGTCCGGGCCGAAGGCCTTCTCCCAGATGGCCAACGAGCGCGTGTAGAGCGGCTCGGCCTGCGCGTACTGGCCCTGGGCCCGATACAGCTCCGCAAGGTCGTTCAGAGTCGTGCCCACATTGGGATGGTCCGGGCCGAGGGCCTTCTCCCAAATCGCCAGCGAGCGCTGGTAGAGCGGCTCAGCCTGCGCGAAATGGCCTTGGCTGAAGAACAGGTCCGCGAGGCTGTTCAAGCTCGTGCCCACATCGGGATGATTCGGACCGAGGGCCTTTTCCCTGATCGCCAGCGCCCGCTTATAGAGCGGCTCGGCCTGCGCATACTGGCCCTGAGCCCGGTATAGCTCCGCGAGGTTGTTCAAGCTGGTGGCCACATCGGGATGATCCGGGCCGAGGGCCTTCTCCCGGATCGCCAGCGAGCGCTTGTAGAGCGGCTCTGCCTGCGCGTACTGGCCTTGCACCCGGTTCAACTCCGCGAGGTTGTTCAGGCTGGTGGCCACATTGGGATGATCCGGGCCGAAGGTTTGCTCGGCGAGCTGTAACGCCTGTCTGGCGAGGACTACAGCGCGATCGTAGTGGCCTTGCCTGTACAGTGACACGACCTGGCCGTTAAGGGACTGCCAGTCGGTCCCTTGGGCGCGGGCTGGCAGGCCCGTGCAGACCATAAGCAGAAGCGCCAATAAACCCGAAATGCTGGTGTTCCCTCTCGTTCTCTCCATGTCCTCCCCATTTCGGTCCAACGACCGCACTGCCATCCTGGCCCGCATCGATTGTACATCCAACCGCCCGCGGGGGACAGCTTCGCCGGACACTGTCTGCTGGAAGGAGCGGACGAGCTGGGGTACGTCCTCCAGCAGAGGACGGCCAGCGCGAACTACGAGGCGCGGGGCGGTCTGGCGGTCAACACTCTACGATTCTCCGCGTAGCGGGCGGAGGATAGGGCCAGTCGCGGGGCATCAGGATCCAGGCGACGATGTAGACGGGAATCGCCAGCCCGCCCGAGAGGAAGATCGCGGCCAGCCAGAGGATTCGCATCAGCGTCACGTCCATGTCGAAGTAACGGGCCAGGCCCGCACAGACTCCGCCGAGCTTGTTCCGATCCATAGGGCGGCTCAGGATCGGCGAAGGCGCGGGAGGCGCCAGGCCCGGCCCGGTGGCCTTGCCGCAGAGTGCGCAAAACAGGTCGTTGTCCGCCGTTTTAGACCCGCACTTGGTGCAGAACATACCCTGAAGTACGCAGGCGGCCNNTTCCGCATGGACCTCCTCATTTTCGACCTGGATGGCACGCTGATCGACTCCCAGTTGGACCTGGCGCATGCGGTGAATGCCACCCGGGTTCACCTGGGTTTGCCGAGGCTGGAGAACGAGCTGATCTCGACCTATGTGGGCGCGGGCGCCCAGGTTCTGATGCGGCGGGCGCTGCCTCCGGCGACGAGCGACGAGGAGGTCGAGCGGGCGCTGGAGTACTTCCTGGCTTACTACGACCAGCACAAACTGGACAACACGCGGGCCTATCCGGGCGTCGCCGAGGCGCTCGAGGCGCTGGATCGAGACGGCGTGCGGATGGCGGTGCTGACCAACAAGCCGTCCCGCATCAGCTTCCGCATTCTGGAGGGGCTGGGGCTGGCGCACTACTTCGTTCGGGTTTACGGCGGCAATAGCTTCGAGCAGAAGAAACCGCATCCGATCGGGGTCCAGACGCTGCTGGCCGAACTGGGCGTGGAGCCCAGCCGCGCGCTGCTGGTGGGCGACAGCGCGGTGGACGTGCGCACGGCCCGCAACGCCGGCATCGCGGTCTGGGGCGTGCTCTACGGATTCCAGCCCGAGAGCTTCGTGGAGGACCCGCCGGATAGAACGCTGGCCCGGCCCGAGGAGCTGGCGCGGGCCGCGATCGCGGAACGAAACAGTCGAGGAGCTTCGAAATCATGACTTACAAACCGGCCACGCCGGCCCCCGCCACGGGCGTCTATTGGTGCAGCGTGTGCAAGCTGCCGGCCGCCTTCAACAAGGATCAGATTCTGCCCGCCTGCAAGAATAAGTGCGGCCGCGGCCGTTGGGAACTGGTGAAAACGGCCGCGGAGCCGCCGGCCAAGAGCTGATCCGGGCTAACGCGGCCGCACGGTCCGCGCGGGATGGCCGCGCGTCCGCCGCTCAGATAGGATTGCCGGCCAACGCCCGAGTGCGGCGCTCGGCGAGTAACTGGCGGACGCGAGGCCGGCATTAGCGGAATGTGCGACCATACTAGTGTAGTGCGGCATGCAGATCGACGGTTATTCGCAACCGCGTG
>PMEV01000370.1:7367-22318 GCA_003154855.1 Bryobacterales bacterium | reverse complement strand
GAAATCCTGACCCCACATCGGATTCCACCGGCTTTGCAAGGAAATAGCGTCGGTATCCACTTCTGTGTCGCGTACACCCCGCGCTTCTTCCGCGGCCGGCGGGCGGACTTCCCCGATAGAATTGGGGTATGTCCAGGCTATTGGACAAGGCGTTGGAGAAGGTCGGGTCCCTGCCTCAGCATGGGCAGGACGCGATCGCATCGCAGATCCTCGCCTCGCTGGCCGACGAAGACGCCTGGAGGAAACGTTTCGCCGAGAAGCGCGATGTGATCCGTCGTATGGCCAGGGAAGCCCTCGCGGAGGACGCGAAGGGCGAGACCCTTTCGCTGGACGATTTGCTCTGATGCGGTCGCGTACGACCCGGCGCCGGCGCCAACTCCCGGCCAACGGCCGCCTCCAAGTTGGTACAATTCGGTTTCGTGCCGCGTGCGTCCATCTTCGTGACTTGCATCGTGGATCAGCTCTTCCCCAAGGTCGGCGTAGCCATGCTGGAAGTGCTCGAGCGCATCGGCTGGCAGGTGGATTTCCCCGAGCGGCAGACCTGCTGCGGCCAGCCCGCCTTCAACACCGGCTTCCGCGACGAGGCGCGCACGGTGGCCCGCCACTTCCTGGACGTGTTTCGCGACGCCGAGTACATCGTGGTGCCCTCCGGTTCCTGCACCACGATGATCGCCCATCATTACGCCGAGTTGTTCGCCGACGAGCCGGAGTGGCTCGCTCTCAGCCATCGCATCGAACCCAGGATTTGGGAGTTCTCGAAGTTCCTGTTGGAAGTGGCCCGCGTCGAGGAGGTCGGCGCGCACCTCGAACGCGTGGCCACCTTTCACGACAGTTGCCACGGCCTGCGCGGATTGGGCATCAAGGACGGGCCGCGGCGCCTGCTTTCCCACGTCCGCGGCCTCAGCCTCCGCGAGATGGACGCCGCCGAGGAGTGCTGCGGATTTGGGGGCACCTTCTGCGTGAAGTTCCCCGAGATTTCCGGCGGCATGGCCCGGACCAAAATCGATTCCATTATGCGCTCCGGCGCGGACCTGGTGGTCGGCGTCGACGCGAGCTGCCTGCTCCAGATTCAGGGCGCGCTCTCGCGGGCCGGCCTCGCGATAGGGACCATGCACCTCGCCGAAGTGCTGGCCCACCGTTAGCGGAAGCTTATGACCGGCGCACAAGAACAGAAAATCCGCCAGACGCTGGACGACGCGAATCTCCAGTTGGCCATTTACTCCGCCACCGGCCGACTGATGTCGAGCCGCAAAGCCGTGGTCGCGCCGGACGTGCTCCCGGACTATCAGGAGCTGCGCACCCAGGCCAATCTCGTCAAGCGGCACGCCATCGAGAATCTGGATTACTACCTGGAGCAGTTCGAGTCCCAGGTGGTGGCCCGCGGCGGCAAAGTGATCTGGGCGCGCGACTCGGCCGAAGTGGCCGCCTTCCTGCTCGATCTGGCCAAGCGGAAGGGCGCCCGCCTGGTGGTGAAGTCGAAATCCATGACCACCGAGGAAGTGGACCTGAACGAGCGCCTGGAGCGCGAGGGCGTCGCGCCGGTCGAGACGGACCTCGGCGAGTACATCGTCCAAATAGCGCACGAACGGCCCTACCATCTGGTCGCGCCAGCGCTCCACAAGACGCGCTTCGACGTCGCCGATCTGTTCAGCCGCGAGCTCGGCATCCCGCGGGAAACCGAGATCGAGAAGCAGACCAAGATCGCCCGCTCGGTACTGCGCCAGAAGTTCCTCGCGGCCGACATCGGCGTCTCCGGCGCCAACTTCCTGGTGGCGGATTCCGGCGCGGTGGTCATCGTCACCAACGAAGGCAATGGCCGCATGACCACCACGCTACCGAAGGTTCACGTCGCCATCGCCGGAATCGAGAAGGTGATTCCGCGCGCCCAGGACCTGGCGGTGTTCCTGAAGCTGCTGGGCCGCAGCGCCACTGGCCAGCCGCTGACCGTCTACACGTCGTTCCTGGCGGGCGCGCGCCGCGCCGGCGAGATCGACGGCCCCGAGGAATTCTACGTCGTCCTGCTCGACAACGGCCGCACGCGCCTGCTGGCCGACCGGGAAAAGCGCCAGTCCTTGTATTGCATCCGTTGCGGCGCCTGCTTGAACCACTGCCCGGTGTACCGCAAAGTGGGCGGCCACAGTTATCCCGGCGTCTACGGCGGTCCCATCGGTTCCATTCTCACGCCGCAGTATCACGGCGTGCTGCAAGACCCCTGGCTCCCCTTCGCCTCCAGCCTGTGCGGCGCCTGCGCGGATGTCTGTCCCGTGAAGATTGAGATTCCGAAGCTCCTGTTGGCGCTGCGCTCGGAAGTGAACCAGGCGCAAGCCGCCGCGGGAGCCAATCGCCTGGAGCGCTTCGGCTTTCGCGCCTGGGCTTGGGCCATGCGGCGCCCGCGCATCTACGAAATGCTCGGATTCCTGGGTTCGGCGCTCTTCGGNNCCCTTACCGGACCGCAGTTTCCGCCAGTTGTGGCGCGAGCGCAGGAAGGCGGGGAAAAACTAATGCCTCGCGAAGACATTCTCCACCGCACTCGCACCGCACTCGGGAGCGCCGTGGGAGACCCTCCCGCCCCCGCGCCTCCGCCCCGCCTGAACATCCCCGAGGTCGATCTCGACCAGCGCCTCGCCAGCTTCTTCGCGAACATCGAGAAGCTGGCCGGCAAAACCTGCCGCGCCGCGTCGCCGGCCGAGGCTTGCGCTTACGTCGCCGCCCTGGTTGGCGAGCGCAGCGCCGCCGCCTCCAACGCTCCATTTCTGCGTGAGTGCGGAATAACGGATCTCCCCTCGGTTCGCAGCAGCTTCGCGAGCGTGGAGGAACTGCGCGCCTTCTGCGCGGAGGCGGAGTTCGGCATCACCAGCGCCGATTACGCGCTCGCCGATACCGGCACGCTGGTCTTGTTCTCCTCCCAGGAGGAGGCGCGGATGATTTCCTTGCTGCCGCCCGTCCACATCGCCGTCGTTCCGCGGGAGCGAATCCTAACCGGCCTCGATGAGCTGCTCACGCGGACGCCGCTGCCCGCGGAGCGCTCGAGCTCCATGCTGTTCATCACCGGTCCCAGCCGCACCGCGGATATCGAGCAGATTCTGGTTCGCGGTGTGCATGGCCCGGGCGAGATTCACGTGATCGTAGTGTAGGGCAGATGCATCAGTCAATCGTCGCTCTTCTCGCGCACAACCCCATCCTCACGCTCTTTATCGCCATCGGCCTGGGATACATCGTCGGCGAAATTGGAGTTTTCGGAGTCCGCTTCGGCGTCGCGGGCGTGCTCTTCGTGGGTCTGGCCATCGGCGCGCTCGACCGCTCCGTGGGGCTCCCCGAAGTGATTCCCACGCTCGGCCTGATCATCTTCGTCTACACCATCGGGATTCAATCCGGCCCCGCGCTCGCCGAGGTCTTCCGCCATCGCGGCTACCGCGACGCGCTGCTGGCCCTCGGCGTACTGGTCTTCGGAGCCGTTCTCACCGTCGCGCTCTCCTACTCCTTCCACATTCCGGGCCCCCGCGCCGCCGGCCTGTTCTGCGGCGCGCTCACCAGCACTCCCGCACTGGCCGCCACCCGCGAAACCGTGCACGACCTGGCCGTGCAACGAGCGCTCCCCGAAGAACGCGCCCGCGAAGAGGCCGCCCAGCCCGTGGCCTCCTATAGCATTTCCTATCCCATCGGCGTCATTGGAGTGATCCTGTGTTTCCAGTTGTTCGGCCGCTTCTGGCGCACCGATAGCCATCCCGTCGAGGAGGCGCCCGAAATCCTGGTGCGCAATTTCGTGGTCCGCAATCCGGGCGTGGCCGGGCGCACCATTGGCGATGTCCTCCGCGTGCACAAAGACTACGGCTTCGTGGTGAGCCGCATCCAGCACGACAAGCAGATCGATATCGCCACCTCCGACGCCCGCCTCGAGTTCGGCGACGTCCTGGCCGTGGTGGGCGACGAGGATGCGCTCGAGCGCGCCATGCAGATCTTCGGCGAGCCTTCCCCCACCCACATCGAGTTCGATCGTTCCCATCTCGACCACCGCCGCATTTACGTCTCCGCCAAGGAAGTGGTGGGCAAGCGCATCCGGGATCTCGACCTCCAGAATCGCCTCCACGCCATCATCACGCGCCTGCGCCGCGGCGACGTCGACATCGTGCCCGCCCCGGATACCCGCCTCGACTACGGCGACCAGATTCGCGTCCTCTTGAGGCGCGAACGCGTCTCCGATCTCCAGAAGTTCTTCGGCGACTCCGTGCGCGGCTTGTCGGAAACCGACTTCGGATCGGTCTCCATCGGCCTGGTGTTGGGCGTGCTCTTCGGCATGATGCCCATCCCCATGCCCGGCGGCAACAACATTCGCCTCGGCTTGGCCGGCGGACCGTTGCTCATGGCGCTCGCGCTCGGAAAAATCGAGCGCACCGGAAGGATCACCTGGGCCATCCCCATCAGCGCCAACTTCACCCTGCGCCAGATCGGCCTGCTGCTGTTCCTGGCCGGCGTCGGCACGCGCGCGGGATTCGATTTCGTCCAGACCCTCCGGACCGAGGGCGCCCAGTTGCTGCTCGCCGGCGCCGCCATCACATTCGCGGTGACCCTGGCCACGCTCGTGATCGGCCACAAGTTCCTCAAGATCCCCTTCGACGCGCTCACCGGAATCTCCTCCGGCGTCCAGACTCAATCCGCCTGCCTGGCCTTCGCCACCAGCCAGACCCGCTCCGACGCCCCCAACATCGCCTACTCGGGGATCTATCCGCTGGCAACTATCGCCAAGATTATCCTCGCCCAGATCCTGGTTTCCTGGCCGTTGACCTGAAAGGTTGCCTATGAGACTGGCCATTGCTCTTCTGCTCGCCCTCGGTCCGCTTTGCTGCGCGCAGGAAGCGCCCCCCAACACTTTGACGCCGGCCGAGCGCGCCGCCGGCTGGCTGCTCCTGTTCGACGGCAAGTCCTTCGCCGGCTGGAACGATCCCGCGTTGCGCACGCCGCCGGGCGATTCCTGGAGCATTGAAGATGGCTGCCTCAAGGCCGTCGCCAACCCGCGCATCCGCGAAGACCTCATGACCGCGGCCACCTTCCGGGATTTCGAGCTGGTCTTCGACTGGCGCATCGCGCCCGGCGCCAACACCGGCCTGAAGTATCTCATCCAGAGGTTGGTGTTTCTCGATCACGACAAACCCGCGCCCGGCATACACAGTTTCGAAGAGAGCGTGGGCTACGAAATGGAACATCATCTTGCCGATCGCGCGCTACTGGGCGCGAACTCGCACGGCGAAGAGTACGTCGTCAGCTTCGAGTATCAGTTGCTCGACGACGACGGCCACTCCGACGGCCGGCGGGGTCCACTCTACCGTACGGGCTCGCTCTACAGCATGATCCCGCCAACGGAAGCGGCCGCGCGGCCGGTCGGTGATGTCAACCACTCGCGCCTCGTCTTGCGCGGCAATCGCATCGAGCACTGGCTCAACGGAGTGAAGGTCGTCGACGCCAGCCTCGATTCCCCCGTCGTCGCCGAAAACATCGCCAAGCGCTGGAAAGCCGCCCCTAACGTCGCCGACCTGCTCACCCGCCGACCTCGCCGCGACTGCCCCATCGGCCTCCAAAACCACGGCGACGCCGCCTGGTTCCGCAACCTGAAACTTCGCAAGCTAGAACCCTAACCGGCCCGCTACCGATCAGCCGCCGAGAAATCCCCGACGGAAGCGTGCCAACAGGTCCGAGGTCCGTTCTTCCCGCAGGTCTTCAGAGAATCTCGCTCCGGGCATTTGGACGATCAGTTGTTCGACCAGCGCGTCGGAATCGAGCAGGGCGCGGATTCGCGCCCCGGTGTCCCTGTGGCAGATACGGGCGGCATCGCGACCCAGCAGTTGCGCCCCCGCCAGCTCGATGTCGAATCCGGCAGCCTCGAGCAGGGGCATCTCCTGCTCGTAGAGGCGGTCCAGATTACCCGCATCCCCGTAGTACAGCAGCAGGTGGCGGAGATCGGCCGCGTCCTTGTTATTCTCATTCCGGCGACGCTCCCAGGCGATCAGTTTCAGAACGGTGAGACCCGGAATCGATGCCACTCGGACAACCAAGCCGTCTTCCACTTGAAGACGGATCGCGGACTCCGACGCCTCTTCGAACCCAGCCACGCTCATCACGAAATCCTGGTTTGGCGGCCACGCAATCGTCTTGTCCTCGGATGCCACTCCACCGAATGGAATCAAGTCGACGGGAGTCGTCGCCCCGGTTTCCGGATCTTTCCAGTTGAGCCGATGCGCAACCTTGGGAGTGGCCTCGAACTGGGCGGTTTCGACAAGAGCGGTCTTGAACATCTGGAAGGCTTCCCAGTTTTCCACGCTGAGGCCGAAGTCGATGTCCCGCGTGGCCCCGCCGGATCGCAACCCAAAAGCGTTCACCAGTACGAGGTCTCGCGCCATCGCGCCCACAACTAAGTAGCGTGCGGCAACCATCGTGGCGACTCGGTCGACACATCGAAGCACGCCGCGCGTGAGTGGATCGACCGGCTTAACCGGCGCGACGAAATGAGGGTTCGATGTATCGTTCATAGATGAGAGTCGCGGCTTCGATGCTGCGGCCGTCCCGTGTCGCGAGAAGGTCCGCGTATGCCAGGATTGGAGGCGCCACGTCCGGACGGCCGAGCTCCGGGGCGAAGTTCCAGAACGCATCGAGGATTTCAACCGATCCGCCCGGGCGCGCGCGCAAGCGCAGGCCGGCGACCAATCCCGCCAGCGGCTCCCGCGCGTAGATCGTGAAGGTAGCCGGTTTCAGCGCATGCACCAGCTTGTCCGCGGCTACCTCTCCTCCCCAATACGCACCATACGGTTTAAGGTCCACCTTCTCGATCATATCCGCACCCGCATCGAAGCGCCGAGGGTGGAGTTTGGGGCGCAGGGTCGTATGGTAGTGGGTCACCCATTCCTCCAGGAGCCGCAGGGGCTCGAGAATGCGCCGCGCCGCGCCACCCGTCAATTGCACCAAGCCACGCTCCTTCAGATCGTCGATCGCGGGTCCGACCGTTCCCAGGCCAACCTCCGCCGCTCGGGCCATCTCGCGATAGTTGGTTCCGAGCAGTTCCGGACGGCAAAGCAGCGCAAAGGCGACTCGGAGTCCTGCCGGCTTGAGCGCACGGAACCGGTTGTGCTTAACCTCCGTGGGGCGCTTCTGGCCGGTGACCCAGACCAGCAGGCCGGGACCCTCGATGTACGCATTGCCCGCCGTGTCGATAAAGGCCAGGCCGAGATCGCGACAGCAGCGAGCGATATCGGCGGTAACGTGGGGCGCCACAAGCATCGGTGCGGCGCGCGATCCCGCCAACTGCCTCTTGACCTGGGCGGGAGTCTCGAATCGATCGACAGTCTTCACCACGGCGATGAAACGATGCCGGCGGCGGCCTGCCGCGACTTCAACGAGAGCGTCGGCGCGGCCCTGGCGAATGGGCAACTCCTGCTCGAGGACCCGGGCGGCAAGGCCGGTTGTTTGCCCCAAGGCAGCCAGTGCCGCTTGGAGTACTGGCGTCTCTTGTGTCATCATGCGACTGAGCCCTCCCGTTCACATAATCATACTGTACACGTTA
This sequence comes from Bryobacterales bacterium, assembly GCA_003154855.1. Classification (GTDB taxonomy): domain Bacteria; phylum Acidobacteriota; class Terriglobia; order Bryobacterales; family Bryobacteraceae; genus Fen-330. The sequence goes on along the minus strand of PMEV01000370.1, from coordinate 14,769 downwards.
CGTGAACATACTGCAATAGTGAACGGTAGGCCTTTCTCAGAACCCCAGCCGGCCCGCGCTCTCCCGCAGGATTTCCGCCGAGCGGCGCAGCAATGCCAGTTCCTCGTCGCTGATGTGCAGCGGCAGCGTCTCCCGCACGCCCTCGCGCCCCACGATGGAGGGCACCGAGACGCACACGTCGCCGATGCCGTGATACTCCGTGAGCAGGCTGCTCACCGTGAGGATGGCCTGCTCGTCCCGCAGAATCGCCTCGAGGATGCGCTCCACCGCCAGCCCCACCGCCCAGTTGGTCGCGCCCTTAGCCGCGATCACCTGCGCCGCCGCGTCGCGCACATTGCGGAAGATCTCCTCCCGATCGCCTTCGGTTAGTGGCGGCACGTTGGGCGAGGAGAACTGATCGAGCCCGGTCGCCGCGATGTGAACGCTCGACCACAGCGGCACCTCGCTGTCTCCGTGTTCCCCGACCATGTAGGCGTGCACGTTGGCCGCCGCCACGTTCAGCCGCTTCGCCAGCAGGAAACGGAACCGGGACGTGTCCAGCACGGTTCCCGACCCAAACACGCGCGCGCTGGGGCCGCCCGACAGCTTCAGGCTGACATAAGTCAGCACGTCCACCGGGTTCGAGACGATGAGCAGGATGGCCTGCGGCGCCGCGGCCAGCACGCGCGGAATCAGCTTGCGAAACGTGGCCACGTTGGTCTCCGCCAGTTGCAGGCGGCTCTGCCCGGGTTTCTGCTTGGCGCCCGCCGTAATCACCACGATGGCCGCTCCCGCGCAATCCTCCACCGTGCCGCTCGTCACCGCCACCGGAGGCACGAACATCGAGCCGTGCATGAGATCCCTGGCCTCGGCCTCCGCTTTCTGCGGCAGCGCGTCCACCAGCACGATCTCATGCGCGATCCCCCGCAACATCGCCACGTAGGCGATGGTCGAACCAACCGCGCCGGCGCCGATCACTCCGATTCGTATCCGCCCCGGCGGCAAGCTGCCCATTGTCTCCATACTCCGATCCTACTCCGCCAGCGCCAGGTTGGCCTGGGCCGCCAGCGTGAAATCCGCGAAGTCTCCGCGCTCGAATTTCGGGAACGCGGCCGCGGCGATCATCGCGGCGTTGTCGGTCGAGAGTCCCGGGGCGGGGAAGTGCACCGGGCATGGAAACTGCGCCGCCCTCGCCGCCGCGCGCAGTCCGGCGTTGGACGCCACGCCGCCCGAAACGATCAGGGAGCGCGCCTCGATCTCCTCGGCCGCCGCCGCCGCGCGCAGCAATAGTTCCTGGATCACCGTGTGCTGGAAAGACGCCAGAAGATCTAGCGTCGCCTGCGGCGTCGCCTCCATCCATTGCTCGAGAGTGGGCTGCGGAACGCTGCGCTGCAACTCGCGCCGCCTCTCGATCTCCGCCTCCATCCCCTGCTGCCGCACCCACCGCAGCACGGCCGTCTTCAATCCGCTGAAACTGAAATCCAGCGCGTTGCCTTTCATGTGCGCCAGCGTGAACCGCACCGCCTTCGGATTGCCGCGCGGCGCCAAACCGTCGATGATCGGGCCGCCGGGGTAGCTAAAGCCCAGCAGTTTCGCCACCTTGTCGAAGGCCTCGCCGGCGGCGTCGTCCCGCGTCCGGCCCAGCAGCCGGTAGCGCAATCCCTCGCGGACCTCGAACAGGTGCGTGTGGCCGCCGCTCACGACCAGCGCCAGCGCGGGATACCCCACCGGTTCTCCGCTCCCGCGCGCCTGCGAGATTACCGCGTGGATGTGGCCCTCGATGTGGTTTACTCCGATGAGCGGCAGAGCCCGCGCCAGCGCCAGCGCCTTGGCGTAGGTCAGGCCCACCAGCAGCGCCCCCACCAGACCCGGCCCGTAGGTCACGGCGATGGCCGACAAGCCGTCGTAATCCGTCCCCGCCCGCGCGAGCGCCGCCCGCACCACCGGCACGATGGCTTTCAGGTGTTCCCGCGAGGCCAGCTCCGGCACCACGCCGCCGTACTGGCCGTGCGTCTCCATTTGCGAAGCCACCACCGAAGACAGGATGCGCGTGCCATCCTCGACCACCGCCGCCGCCGTCTCGTCGCACGACGACTCGATCCCCAGAATCCGCGCTCCGCTCAACCGCCTGTTATCCTTCTCAAGAGGCATGCAGCTATCCGACTTCGATTATCCCCTGCCCGAGGAGCTGATCGCACAGCGCCCGCTGGAGGACCGCGCCGCCTCGCGCATGTTGGTGCTCTTCCGCGACCAGCGGCGCTGGCAGGACTCCGCCTTCCGCGATCTGCCGCAATTCCTGCGGCCCGGCGACTGCCTGGTGCTCAACGATTCCAAAGTTTTCCCAGCCCGCCTCTACGGGCATCGCGCCGGCGTGCACGCCCTCCCCATCGGGAAGAAGAACCCCGCCCGCCGCGAGTATTTGCAGGGCGAAGTGGAAGTCTTCCTGGTCCGTCCCNNATCGGCCACGTGCCCCTGCCGCCTTACATCAAGCGCCCCGACGAGCCGCTCGACCGCGAGCGCTACCAGACCGTCTTCGCCGCCCATCCCGGTTCGGTCGCCGCGCCCACCGCGGGCCTGCACTTCACGCCGGAAATCCTGCGCCAATGCCGTGAGGCCGGCGCCGAAATTGCGACCGTCACTCTGCACGTCGGCCTGGGCACGTTTCAGCCGGTCCGCACCGAGCGCGTGGAGGATCACCGGCTGCACTCCGAGAGCTTCGAAATCGCCGCCGCCGACGCCGCGAAGATGCGCGCCGCCCGCCGCCTGGTCGCCGTGGGCACTACCAGCGTCCGCACGCTCGAAAGCGCCGCCCGCGGCCAGGGCCTGGTCGCCTCCAGCGGTGAGACCGATCTCTATATCTACCCCGGCTTCCAGTTCCAGGCCACCGGCGCCATGCTCACCAACTTCCACCTCCCGCGCAGCAGCCTGCTGCTCCTGGTCGGCGCCCTGGCCGGCCCGGACCTTGTGCTGGCCGCCTATCGCCACGCCGTGGAATCCCGCTACCGTTTCTACTCCTACGGCGACTGCATGCTGGTTCTCTAGGTTGCCGCGGGTGTGCGACTAATAAGTGCATCGGCGTGACCCTATCGGAGCCCCGACCGTAAGGGAGGGGTTGCCTCCCCCACGGCCTACAACTCGTGGGACTCGAACACGCTCATGGCGTCACCCTGCTCGGCGACGACATACTGCATGGCCGCCGAGACATGCTCTGGTTTCCACAGCCATCGCGTGCTCCCATGGTGTGCCCATCGCTTCCGGTTCGGTTCATCCAGCCTCATCCGATTGAGGCGGCGACTGGCGTGAGCTTTGAAGTCGCCCATGACTCGCTCCGGCGGCGCCTCCGCTTCGACCACCGCGTGCACATGATTGCTTCGCACATGGGCTGCCAACAAAGTCCATCCACGATGCAAACACACCTCGTGAATCGCTTCCAAGACAGCATCTCGACGGACCTGGTCCAGGTGATCGGGATCCTGATCCATACGTTCCCGCTCCGAAGCGGCGCGTGCGCAATCCACTTCCAGAATCGGGGTTCCAGGGGCATTGTGATCGCGGTCGACGGAGCCGGATTCGCTGCCATGCAGGTGGCATCCATAGCAGGCGAAGGTGATCGGGTAAGTCACAGGCTATGACCGCAATTCTACCCCTCCCTGACGGTCGGGGCTCTGCCTGAAGAGCCTCTACGCTAGGCTTGCATTTGAGTGGATACCTCACTTCCACGTCGCACACCCGCCTCAGCCGGATAGCTTATAATGGAAAGACTGCCGGGACGTGGTAGTGTGTCAGTTCCCACCGCACGCCGGAAGTTTGAGCCCAGATCGTGTTTGAGAATCTATCCGACAAGCTGCAGCGCGTCTTCAAGACTCTGCGTGGCGAAGGTAAGCTCTCCGCCGCCAACATGGAGACCGCTCTGCGCGAAATCCGGGTGGCCCTTCTGGAGGCTGACGTCCACTTCCGCGTAGTCAAGCAACTCATTGAGAACATTAAGGTAAAGGCGATGGGCGAGGATGTGCTCACGGCGCTCTCGCCCACCCAGCAGGTCATCAAGATCGTCCACGAGGAGCTGATCAAGATCCTGGGCAGCCACCAGTCCAAGCTGCGTTTCGCCAACGAACCGCCCACGGTCATCTTCATCGTCGGGCTGCAAGGTTCCGGCAAGACCACGACCACCGGCAAGCTTTCCCGCTGGCTGTCGCGGAACGGGCACAGCCCGCTGATGGTATCTGTGGACGTCTACCGGCCGGCCGCGCGGCAGCAGTTGGGCGTGATCGGCCGCGACATCAAGATGCCGGTCTACGCCGGCTCGCCGGAGGAGACCAAGCCGGCCGAGCTGGCGCGATCGGCGCGGCGGGAAGCCGTCAATACNNCGAGCTGCAGGAGTTGAAGGCCCAGCTCGCGCCCACCGAGATCCTGTTCGTGGCCGACGCCATGACCGGCCAGGACGCCGTGAAATCCGCCGCCGAGTTCCATAAGCGTTTGGGCATCACCGGCGTGATCCTGACCAAGATGGACGGCGACGCCCGCGGCGGCGCGGCGCTCTCCATCCGCACCGTCACCAATCAGCCGCTCAAGTTCGTGGGAGTGGGAGAGAAGTTCGACGCCCTCGAGCCCTTCCATCCCGACCGGGCGGCCTCGCGCATTCTGGGCATGGGCGACGTGCTCTCGATGATCGAGAAAGTCGGCGAGGAGATCGACCAGAAAAAAGCCGAGGAGATGCAGCGCAAGCTCATCGAGAACGAATTCACGCTCGAGGACTTTCGCGACCAGATCCGGCAGCTCCGCAAGCTGGGCCCGATCGAGTCGCTTCTGGGCATGATGCCGCAAGTAGGCATACTGAAGGGGCTCAAGGACGTCAAAGTGGACGAGAAGGAGTTCACGCGCGTGGTGGCGATCATCGACTCGATGACGCCGCGGGAGCGGGCCAACCACATGCTGATTAACGGTTCCCGGCGGCGGCGCATCGCGCGCGGCAGCGGGACCACCGTGCAGGAAATCAATCAGTTGTTGAGGAACTACACGGAGATGCGAAAGATGATGAAGAGTCTCACCGGCGGATTCCTGGGCAGGAAACTGGGCAAGCTGAAACTGCCCGATCTTCTGGGACAGGGCCGGTAATCGGGAGTGGAACGAGATTAACTTATGCTGATGATTCGATTGGCGCGATTCGGCGCGAAGAAGAAGCCGTCCTACCGCGTGGTGGTGATCGACAAGATACGGGCCAGGGACTCGAGTTCGGTGGAAGTGGTGGGGCACTACAGTCCCGTCACCCATCCAGCCACCGTGAAGCTGGACCACGACCGTATTGCCTACTGGCTCAAGCAAGGGGCGCAGCCGTCGCAGACGGTGGCCCGGCTCATCGAGAAGAATCCGGCCCCGGTTGCGGAGCCGGTGGCCTAGACTGGCGGCCGCGGGCGCGGTGGCCCGCTCGATAAGGAGCGTTCCGAGTTGATGGAATGCTATCATCAAGTTATCGAGGAGGCGACGGGATGTCGGAAATGAAAGAACTGATTGAGGAAATTGCGAAGGCTCTGGTGGACATTCCCGACCAGGTCGCGGTCAAGGAAGTTGAGGGGGAGCAGGTCACCGTGTTCGAACTGCGGGTGGCCCCCAGCGACTTGGGAAAGGTAATCGGCAAACAGGGCCGGACCGCGCGGTCGATGCGCACCATTCTGGGAGCCGCTGGGATGAAACTGAACCGGCGGTTCACGCTGGAGATCCTGGAGTAGGTTTCTGGAATCGCGGCAAGCCCAGTCCGGTGGGGAGTGGGTGGCTCTGGCCGCGCTTGGCCGGGTTTGGGGCCGGCGCGGGGAGTTATTCGCGGTCTCGCTGAGCGGCGGCCCGGAGCGGTTCCAGGATCTGCGGGAAGTATTCCTGTTCGGCGGGCCGGGAGCGCCCGGGGCCGAGCGGCCGGTCGAGATTGAGTCGGTATGGGAGCACCGGGGCGGGTTGGTGTTCAAGTTCCGGGGGATCGACTCGATCGAGGATGCCGAGCGCTTCGAGCACGCGGAAGTGCGCATTCCAAGGGAGGCGCGCCGCCAGCTCCCGGACGGTGAGTTCTTCCAGGCGGACCTGGTAGGTTGCGAAGTAGTCGAGAAGGCCGGCGGCGAGAGGCTGGGCGTGGTAACGGCCTGCCAGGAGTTTGGCGGCCCGATGCTTTTGGAGGTGGAACGGCAGGGGGAGCCGCTGCTGGTTCCATTTGCCCGGGCGATCTGCGTCGAGATCGACGTGGGGAGGCGCCGGATTGTGGTGGATCTGCCCGAGGGTTTGAAGGAACTGCCGTGACCTTTGAGGCGCTCACGATCTTCCCCGAGTTTTTCCGGGGGCCGTTCGAGCACGGCGTGGTGGCGCGGGCGCACGCGGCGGGGGTTTTGGAGATTCGCATCCACGACCTGCGGAACTGGACCCCGGACCGGCACCGGACGGTGGACGACCGGCCGTTCGGGGGCGGGGAAGGAATGCTGTTGAAGCCGGCGCCGGTGTTTGAAGCGGTGGAGTCGATCTGGCCCCAGCGGCAGCCGGGGCAGCGCGTGGTGCTGCTTTCGGCGCAGGGCCGGATGTTCGACCAGGCGATGGCGCGCCGCTGGGCGGCGCTGGACGGCCTGCTGCTGATTTGCGGCCGTTACGAGGGTGTGGACGAACGCGTCGCGGAGCATTTGGCCGACGAGGAGGTCTCGATCGGCGATTACGTGCTGAGCGGCGGAGAGTTGGCCGCGGCGGTAGTGATCGATGCCGTGGCCAGGCTGTTGCCGGGCGTGCTCGGGAATGAGGCGTCGGCGGTGAACGAGTCGTTTAGCGAGATGGAAGCGGGTCGGTTGGATTGCCCGCAGTACACGCGGCCGGCGGAGTTTCGCGGCTGGACGGTGCCGGAGGTGCTCCTGAGCGGGCATCATGAGGAGATACGGCGCTGGAGGGCGGGCGCCGCGCTCGAGAAGACCCGGCGGCTGCGGCCCGATCTGATCTCGGCAGGACAGGAAGTGGGGAAGCATCATGAATAATTCGCTATTACTTAAGTACGTCAGCGCGAAGAAGCGCGAGAAGATTACGGAGTTCCACCCGGGCGACACGGTGCGGGTGCACGTGAAGATCAAGGAAGGCGACAAAGAGCGGCTGCAGGCGTTTGAAGGCACCGTGATCGCGCGCCACAACACGGGGATGGGCGAAACGCTGACCGTCCGCAAAGTGAGCTTCGGGCAGGGCGTCGAGCGCATCTTCCCGCTGCACGCGCCGGTGGTGGACCACATCGACGTGATGCGCTCCGGCAAAGTGCGGCGCGCCAAGCTATACTATCTGCGCGGATTGAAGGGGAAGGCGGCGCGGCTCAAAGAGCGCGGGTAGACCTTGCCAGCCCGGCGGAAACAAGCATTCCGGTGCCTGGGGAGCCTGGAGCGGGAGGCGCGCGCGGCGGGCTACACGCTAGTGGCGG
>PMEV01000370.1:0-7358 GCA_003154855.1 Bryobacterales bacterium | reverse complement strand
CCTGGGCGGTGGCGGAAGTGGAGGCCGCGGTCATCGATCGCATCAATATCTACCAGGCTTCCCGTCTGGCCATGCAGCAGGCCATCCAGCAACTCGCGCCGGCCCCGGACTACGCGCTGGTGGACGGCGTGCGGCTGGAGATCCCGCAGCCCCATCGGCGGGTGATCCACGGGGACGCCCGCTGCCAGGCGATCGCGGCCGCCTCCATCCTGGCCAAGGTGCGGCGGGACGAGAGCATGCGGGAGTGGGACCGGACCTTTCCGCAATACGGCCTGGGCCGCCACAAAGGATATGGAACTCCCGAGCACCTGAAGGCGTTGTCCGATCATGGGCCCACCCGCCAGCACCGTTTCACGTTCGCACCCGTTCGGGCGGCCTGCTCCGGGACTCTCTGGGAGGCCGCCGAACTGTCATGACCTCCCAGCAGAACCCAGTGCCGGCCGATGACGCCGGGAGCGCGCCAACGGGCGGCGGCCATAGCTGGCGCGCGCTATTCCGCGCCCTGGTGTACATCATTTTCTGCCTGGAGCTGGGCACGTTTCTGCTGGTTTTCCCGTGGAGCCCCTGGTGGCACTCGAGCCTCATCGCCAGGCTGGACCCGGGCTGGTACGACGTCTGGACCAGTCCATTTCTGCGGGGGGCGATCAGCGGGCTCGGGGTGCTGGACATAGGGATTGGGCTCGCCGAGGTGTTCCGGCTGCGCCGGTTCGCGTAGCGGACCCGAGGAGCGGCCGTACGGGGTTCGATACAATGAGAGACTTGGAGCCAACCAAATCCGCCGCGGAGAAAACGGCGCCGGAAGGGGCGCGCACCGGCAGGGGCGAACCGCCGCGCGGCGCGATCGCCGAGTGGACGCTGACCATCATCCTGCTGCTGTTCGGGACGACCACGCTGCTGCAGGCCTTCGTCATCCCTACCGGCTCGATGGAGGATACGCTGCTGATTGGCGACCATCTGCTGGTGGACAAACTGACTTACGCGCCCGCGGACTCCTTCGCCGGGCGCCTGCTGCCGTACACGGAACTCCATCGCGGCGACATCATCGTGTTCCGCTACCCGGTGGAAATACAGAATACCTTCGTCAAGCGGGTCATCGGACTGCCCGGCGACCGCATCCACCTGGTGGACAAGCAGCTCTACCGCAACGGGCAGAAGATCGACGAGCCGTACGTGTACCACAAGCGGCCGGAGATCGATCCATATCGGGATAACTTCCCGTCTCCGGCGGACTTCCAGGTGCTTCCGCGGGGCCGCGAGATGCTGGCTACCAGCGTTGTGGACGGCGAAGTGGTGGTGCCCCCCAACAGTTATTTCGCCATGGGCGACAATCGCGACCTGAGCCTGGACAGCCGGTATTGGGGATTCGTGCCGCGGGAAAACATCGTGGGCAAACCGGTGCTGATTTACTGGTCCTACGACGCGACCACGCAGGCGCTGGTGGGGCCAACCATCAGCGTCGACCATTTCGAGGATTTGATCGAGCACTTCTTCACCAAGACCCGCTGGCGCCGGACGTTGAAGCTGGTGCGCGGATATCCGGCTAACTGAGGGCGAGTCGAGATGAAAGAGGCCAGGAAACAGGAGACGCCGGAGCAGCGCCGGGGATTCATCCCCGAGTGGACGGTCACCATCCTCATGCTCCTGTTCGGGACCGGCCTGCTCCTGCAGCCCTTCGTGGTGCCGACCGGCTCGATGGAAAGCAACATCCTGGTCGGCGATCACCTGTTCGTGGACAAGCTGGCCTACGCGCCATCGTCCGGGCTGGGCCGCCACCTGCTGCCGTACCGGGAGGTCGAGCGGGGCGACGTGATCGTGTTCCGATGGCCGCCAGACATCAGCCAGGATTACGTCAAGCGGGTGATCGGAGTGCCCGGCGACCGGCTGCGGCTGGTCGACAAGCAGGTATACCGCAACGGGAAGAAACTCGACGAACCCTATGTGCAGCATATCTCGGCGGAGATGGATCCCTACCGCGACAATTTCCCCGCCGAGCCGAACGGATATGTGTATCCGCGCGGGCTGGAGATGCTCCGCGACAACGTGGTGAACGGCGAAGTGGTGGTGCCGCCCGGCAATTACTTCGCCATGGGAGATAACCGCGACAATTCGGCCGACAGCCGCTATTGGGGCTTCGTGCCACGGGATAACATCAAGGGCAAGCCGGTGCTGATCTGGTGGAGTTACGACGCGCCGACCGCGCAACTGATCGACCCTAACCCGCTGAGTCCGGATCATCTGCTGGACCTGGCCCAGAACTTTTTCGTCAAGACGCGCTGGCGCCGCACTTTCCTGCTGGTGCGCGGATATCCGGGTAAGTAGCCGTGGCCGAACCGCTGGCGGAGAAGCGCGAGAGCGGGCGGGCTCCGGAGCGGGCCTGGCTATCCGAAGCCGCGCTGTTTATCGTTCTGCTGTTGTTCGCCACCACGGTCCTGATCCAGTCCTTCGTAATCCCCACGGTTTCGATGGAAGATACGTTGCTGCGCGGGGACCACCTGCTGGTGGACAAACTGGCTTACGCGCCCGGCGGCATTCTGAGTAAGTACCTGTTGCCGTACCGGCAGGTGCGGCGCGGCGATATCATCGTGTTTCGCTGGCCGGGCGATATCCGGCAGAATTACGTCAAGCGCGTGATCGGGATTCCGGGGGACCGTCTGCGCATCGTGCAGAAGCAGCTCTTTCTGAACGGCAAGGCGGTGCGGGAACCGTACGCGCAACACAAGTCGGCGATGTTCGACTGGTATCGGGACTACTTTCCGGGCGAGCCGAACGTGCAATTGGGCGATGCGGCACTGGAGATGCTCGAGCACCACGTCAAGAACGGGGATCTGGTGGTGCCGGACGGAGAGTACTTCGCGATGGGCGACAATCGCGACAATTCGCAGGACAGCCGGTACTGGGGATTGGTGCCGCGGGCGAACATTGTGGGCAAGCCGCTGCTGGTCTTCTGGAGCTACGACGCGCCGACGGAGCAGTTGGCCGATCCCAACCTGGTCGGGTGGGCGCATTTGAAGGACCTGGCGTGGCATTTTTTCGGCAAGACCCGCTGGCGCCGCACGTTCCGGTTCCTGCGGGGCTATCCGCTGGAGTGAGGCGGGCGGGCGGCTGACAAGCCCCGGAGAGCGGTAGAATTGGTGGAGTTGCCATTCGAATCCGTGAGGAGTTCCATGAGAACCATTCGGCTGTTTGCGACATTGATGGCTGTGGCGGTGCTGCTCGGCGCGTGGGCCGGGACGGCGCTGGCCCAGCAACAATTTCAGTTGGTGACCGGCAAGGCGTTCGATTCGGCCGTGCCCAAAGACTTTTACGTTGAGGGCAACGCGATCCCCACCGAGAAGCGCAACGCCACCCTGGTGCTTCTGCCCAGCGGGAAGCGGGCGCTGTTCGCGCCGATCGATACGACGGGCTATGCCTCGGACGTCGCCTCCAAGTATGTGGGGATGATCGTTACCGAGGGCGACGTTTCGATCTGCGGACAGAAAGTCGGCGTCGGAAGCTATGGCTTTGGGTGGGTCCGGCCGGCCCGGGGTGAGGAGGGCGCCGGCACGTTCAAGCTCTACGACCAGGCGGGGGTGAGGCTGGTAGAGTGCCCGAGCGCCCGCGACGCGGAGCTGAAACAACCGCGGCCCATGCAGGTGACGGTGAAGCAGGACGGCACGGCGCGGCTCTACTTCGGGCGCCACAGCGTCGAACTCAAATAGCGCCTTCGGCGGCGGGCCGGAACGGCGAGCGTCGCCATCCAGGGTGGGGATTGCGCTCGAGGTGTCTGCGGCCGGGCCAAAGCGGGGATCGGGCGGCGAGGCGCGATTTGGGTTCGGCTTGTCGTTCTTGGGTTGCGCGGGCCTCTGGCAGAGTTGAGAGGACATGGATGGCCTGGGAGCGGGTCGTTTCGTGATCGGCACCCAAGAGAAGGGTAAGCCCGGGCTGGGCCGATGGGGTGGCCTCAGTTTGGCCAACTGATTGATTGGACGGGAGATGTAGTCCGTGGAAGAACGGCGAACGCCGAATTGCGGAGGGCCGGTGGGCGGACTTGGAGCGACGACTGTCCAGAGTCAGGCGGAGGCCGGAAGAGGGACCGGAAGGGTTTTGACGCTATACTGCAAGCATGAAGTTCCGCGTGGTCTTGGAGTACGACCCGGAAGCCGCGAGCTACTCCGCGGTGTGTCCTGAACTGCCTGGATGCGCTTCGGCCGGCGAGACGGAGGAGGAAGCGAGGCGCGGCATCGAGGAAGCAATTCGACTGTACCTGTCGCCGACCGCGATCGCTCTGTCGCCGACCGCGAAGTTGGTCGAGGTAACGGTTGGGTAACCGTGGAACGCTGCGCCTGAGCGCGGATCAGGTCATCGTGCCGTACCATCGGGGGCGAATCCTGCCGCTGGGAACAATAAGAGCAATCGTCGAGGGGAGTGGGATAGACCCGGCGAATTGGACCCAGTAACCGTGATGTGGCCGGACGCGGCTGGCGACTGGTTTCCATCCACGGCGCGCGCCGTCAGGGCCGGAAGGGGTAGGCGCCCGGCGAGCGCGCGTTCTCATCGCTCCAGCCCAGAAGCTTGCGGAGGTCCGCGGGGAGCAACTCCCCTCCGGGCGTTCCCGGAAGCGCGTGCAGCAACTCGTAGCGGCCGAGGTCCGGGCCCTTGAAGATCGACCGCGGAGTCAGATCGAGCTGCCGCCCGGTGGTCTCGAACGCCGGCGCCAGCTTGCGGAACTCGTCCAGCGACCCGAGACTGGAGACGCAGTTGTCGGTGGCGGCGGGGCTCCACACGACGAGAGGTGGCGCGGCGGTCGCGTCCGGTAGAGTCGCGCGAACGTAGACGTTGCCGTCGACCTGTGTCGCCTGTGGGCGCGGGAGTTTCGCGCAGAGCGATGCCGGTTCCTCGAACCGAAGCAAAGGCGCGCGGTAGGCGTCGCTCGCGACCAGCAGGTTGTTCACGAACACGTGGCCCTCGCGTTGGTCCAGGTCCGGGCCGGTCGAGGCATGCCAGCCGAAGGTGTCGCCCGTCGAGGTGCGCCCGTTGCGCTCGAACGACGCCGGCGTGTCCACGAAGGTGTTGTTGTACACGCGCACGTCCGCGGAGTTCAGCACGCGGACGCCCTTGTCGCAGCGGACGAAGACATTCCCCGCCACGGTCGCCCCGCGCGAGATCTCGAAGAAGAAGCCGTCGAGCGCCCCCTCGATCCAGTTGTTCACTATGATGCCGTCGCGGTTGCCGACATCGTACCAGACGCCGTTCGAGTAAGGCTGCTCGAGGATGAGGTTGTCGCGGAAGACGACCCGGTGCGTCTGGTTGAAGATCTTAACCCCGGCCGGGTAGTAGCCGGTAAGTTGCTTGATGTTGTTCCGTCGGAAGATGTTTCTCTCCAGAAGGACGTCGGACGACCCGATGATGTAGATCCCTTCCGTGCTGGTGTCGCTGACGAGCGAGTTCCGGATGACGAGGCCGTCCCCGCGGAAATAGCCGGCCACGCGCGAGCAGTAGGTAATGGTCACGTTCTCCAGCACCGTGCCGGTCACCTCCTTGCCGTACGTCGCGGGATCCGCCGGGCCCACGGGCTCGTCGGTGGCCTCTTGGCCGATGACGAAGTGCTTCTTGCCCTCCACCTCGAGCGCGCGGTAGGCGTACTGGGTGAACTCGATCCCACGGATGACCGGGCCTTTGCGATCCGACGTCTTGCCGTGGGCCGGACCGGCCGTCCGCACCAGCGCGCTGTCGAAGGCGGTGATCTCGACCAGGCGGTTGGTGGGATCGACGCCGATGTAGACGTAGCCGCCCTGGTAGTCGATGTAGAAGGAATGGGCGTCCAGCTCTCCTTCCCAACCCGCGGACTTCAGCCACTCGCCATCCACGAACACCATGTCGTTGTTGAAGCGGTGCAGCGGCGTCAGCATGCCCTCGCGGTTTCGCTGCCACCAGGGCTGGGGCGCAGCCGGAAAGAGGCGCCTCCACGCGGTCCTCCAGACGCTGTTGCGCAGGGCCTCCCACTTGGTCGCGACCTGGGTGCCCTTGAGGATCGGCCGTTCGCCGGCGTACGGCTGCAGCGTGATGCCCTGGTTGAGGATCAGGCCGCCCGTGCGGTAGACGCCCCCGCGCAGCACGATCGCGTCGCCCGTGACGACCCGCTCGATCGCCGCCTCCAGCGTCGTCGGTTGTTCCAGTGTCGTCCCCGGGGAGCCGGCCTTTCCATCGGGGGCCACGTAATAGACGTGCGCAGCCTTCGGAACTTCATAGCGCCGATCGATCGGACCGTAGGGCCCGCCGGAGGGCTGCGCGTGCCCCGGCGCAGTCGAGAAGAGAAGTGCGGAGAGGAAAAGGCAGCAACGAAGGCAGTGCGCGGTTTGTTGAACCAGATGCATCTGGTGTCCTTTCGAGGCGAATCAGCTCCTCGGCGAGGAGCTAATGAACACTATACGCGACCAGCGGCGCGCTGTCACCACCCCTGCCGGGAGTTGGGTCCTGGCGGCCCGGTGGGAGGTGTATGCTTGGTGGGCGGGAGGATGCCGGTGCTCGCTGTGCTCGGTCTGGCGGTGGCCGCGTGGTTGCTCCCTGTCGCCGCGGACGAGTCGGGCATCGTGGGCACGCAGGCGCCGGAGTTCAGCTTGCAGGACCTGAACGGGAAGGAAATCAGCCTGAAGTCGCTGCGCGGGCAGACGGTGGTGCTGCACTTCTGGGCCACGTATTGGGCATCCTGCTATGCCGACATGGGGCGCCTCGACAAGCTGTCGCGCGAGTTCAAGAGCCAGGGGGCGGTCGTCCTGGGCGTCAACGTGGGGCAGATGCCGAGCGTGGTCAAGGAGTTCGTCAAGAAGAAAGGCTTCACGTACCCGCAGTTGGTCGGCGCCCGCGGGGAACTCATCCTGAGCTACGACGCTACGGACGCGCCCACGCTGGTCATCGTCGGCAAGGACGGCAAGATTGTAAGCTATCTGCGCGAGGAGCGGGGCGAAGAAGGGCTGCGATCCGCGTTGAAAGCAGCCCTTCAGTGAGAGTCACTTCATATCGACGGTCACAGCCTGACCGTTGTANNACCAGCACCAGATCGAAACGGCGATGCTCCGGCATTCCGGGGAAAGAGCCGCGCCGCTGGCCCAGCGTGAGGGTGCGGGCGGTATCGTCCCAATGCAGCGGAATCTCGCTGAATGCGCCGTGCTCGTAGTTATAGTTAGTGCCCTCATCCTCGTAGAGGATGAAATCGCCGTTGGCGCCGGCGTAGACGTAGATGGCGATCGGATCCTCGGGCTTCTCTCCGATGTACTGGATCTCGGGGCCGAAAGGCACGATGGAACCCGCGCGCACGTAAACCGGAATGCGGTCAAAGGGCGCCGGGGCATCCGGGAGGGGACCGGCCGTGGCGGGCTGGC